>CAZHMA010000082.1:0-7892 GCA_964533555.1 uncultured Eubacteriales bacterium | reverse complement strand
GCATCGGCCCCGAGATCACGGCTGAGGCCGTCAAGGTCCTGCATGCCGTCGGCGAGAGGTCGGGCATGTCGTTCTCGTTCGAGGAGGCGCTGCTCGGTGGCGCCGCCATCGACGCCACCGGCGCCGCGCTTCCGGTGGAGACCCTGGACGCCGCGGAGCGCGCCGATGCCGTCCTTCTCGCCGCCATCGGCGGGCCCAAGTGGGACACGACCGATCCCGCCAAGCCGCGTCCCGAGCAGGGCCTCCTCGGGATCCGGAAGGCACTCGGCCTGTACGCCAACCTGCGCCCGGTGCGGATCTTCAAGCCGCTCAAGGACGCCTCGAGCCTCAAGCCAGAGTACCTGGACGGCGTGGACATGCTCATCGTGCGTGAGCTGACCGGCGGCCTGTACTTCGGCGCCCGCGCGCGCGAGCTGGACGTCGCCGACGCCGGCGGCGAAGGCCTGCCCGGCATGCGCGCCTACGACACGATGGACTACCGCGAGTACGAGATCGAGCGCATCGCGCGCGTGGCCTTCGAGGCCGCCCGCGACCGCCGGAAGCGGCTCCACTCTGTGGACAAGGCCAACGTGCTGGAGACGTCCCGCCTGTGGCGTGAGGTCGTGCACCGCGTGGCCGCCGACTACCCCGACATCGAGCTCATCGACCAGCTCGTGGACAACTCGGCCATGCAGCTGATCCGCGAGCCGGCGCAGTTCGACGTCATGGTCACCGAGAACATGTTCGGCGACATCCTGTCAGACGAGGCGTCGATGCTCACCGGATCGCTCGGCATGCTGGCGTCGGCGTCGCTCGGTGACGGCACCGCGCTCTACGAGCCGAGCCACGGTTCCGCGCCCGACATCGCGGGCAAGGGCGTCGCGAACCCGCTCGCGATGCTGCTCTCCGTCGAGCTGATGCTCAGGCACAGTTTCGCGCTGGATGGCCCGGCCGACCGCCTGGCCGCCGCCATCGAGCGCGTGCTCGTCGACGGCTACGCGACCCGGGACATAGCGGGGGTAGGATCCGTCGTCGTCGGGACGTCCGAGATGGGCGACCTCGTGGTGGAGAGACTGTAGACTGCATGCAACCCGCGGCGGCGCTGCTGCGCATGCCGCGACAAGGAAAGGGAGGCGCGAGGATGGCCGCATTGCCGAAGGTCGACAAGATCTGGATGGACGGGACGCTCGTCGATTGGGACGCGGCGCAGGTCCATGTACTCACCCACGCGCTCCACTACGGCTCCGGGGTCTTCGAGGGCATCCGCTGCTACGAGACCGCGGACGGCCCCGCGGTCTTCCGGCTCACCGAGCACATGGAGCGTCTCGAGCGCTCGGCGAAGATGATGCGCATGCAGCCGACGTACTCGGTCGAGCAGATGGTGGACGCCACTCGGGAACTCATCGCCGTCAATGGCCTCAAGGAGTGCTACATCCGGCCCGTGGTCCAGCGCGGCTACGGTGTGATGGGCCTCGACCCGCTGCCCGCGCCGGTGCAGACCTTCATCGCGGTGTGGCCGTGGGGGAGCTATCTCGGCGACGAGGCGCTCAAGAACGGCGTCGACGCCGGCGTCTCCTCTTGGCGCCAGCGTGGCAACAACGCCATGCCGCCGCAGATCAAGGCGTGCGGCAACTACATCAATTCGTCCTTCGCCCGCATGGAGGCCAACGACCACGGCTACGCCGAGGCCATCTTGTTGAACGAGGCCGGGTACGTGTGCGAGGGCACCGGCGAGAACATCTTCGTCGTGCGCGACGAGATCATCGTCACGCCGCCCGTGTCAGACGGCGTGCTCGAGGGCATCACGCGAGACACGATCATCGCGCTGGCGCAGGACATGGACATCGACATCGTCGAAGACCACCTCACGCGCGCCGACCTCTACTGCGCGGACGAGATCTTCTTCACCGGCACCGCTGCTGAGGTCGTGCCCGTGAAGTCGGTCGACCACCGCGACATCGGCAAGCCCGGCGCCATCACGAAGGCCATCCAGGAGGCGTACTTCAAGGTCGTCCGCGGCCAGGACTCCGAGTACGACTACTGGCTCGAGCGCGTGTAGCCATCCGCTCCGAAAAAATGCTCCGCACAAGGGCGTCCCGGCGGGGCGCCCTTCGTGTGTGACGGCTAGTGCAGGCTCTCGGCGCGATCGATGTAGACGAACACCGCCACCATGCCAGCAACGAACACCGCAGCGAGTATCGCCCACGACGCGGTCGGCAGCGTCGTATCGAGCATGCCCGGAGGCGCGATGCCGCCGGCGACGGTCAGCGGCATCGCCCACGGCAGCCACCGCTCCCATCCCATGAACGTCGCCGCGAGGCAGAGCGCGGTAAGTCCCGAGGAGTACAGCATGGGGGCCAGGTAGCCGCGCCCCAGCATCGAGATGAGCGCCACGATCGGGAGCGTCATGTAGATCATGGCGGCCACCAGCATGCTGTCGCCGGTGCGCTGGGCGACGTAGCTCCACGCGAAGCCGTCGGCGCCGAGCAGGAACGCGGCGACCATCTGCGTCGCGACGGCGAGCACCGCAAGCGCGGCCGACCACAGCGCCAGCACGACCATCTTGGCCACGACGAAGTACTCGCGGCGGATCGGCGTCGTCAGCATGCCGGCTGCGGTCCCGTCGCCGAACTCGGAGCCGAAGAGCGCCGCGGCAGCCATCCCGAAGACGACCAGGCCCCACCAGCCGGCCATGAACTGAGGCGCCAGGACCAGTGTCTCTCTCCAGGTCGCGTGCCGCAGGCTCAGGTCCTCGAAGCGGGTGACCACGACCGTCAGCAGACCGAACATGACGACGATGGCGACGGTTCCCCACACGGCCTTCGACCGGTTGAGTTTCAGCAGCTCCGCGCGCAGCGCCCTCAGCACGGCGGCACCTCCGTCACGCCGCGTCGCTGCCGCGGCCGAGCTTCCACATCAGCGCCGCCGACCCGGCCACGAACACGGCCGCCGAGATCGCCCAGGACGTCGCGTCCAGCGAGGCCTTGGTGATCGGCATCCAGGAGGCGCCGCCGATGAGGACGGGCATGGACCACGGCACGACGTTCGCGAACTGGTCGCCGGCGAACATCATCCCGACCACGTTCAAGATGGCGGCGAAGACCATCGGCTTCAGATAGCCCGGTTTGCCCCACAGGGCCACCAGCGCCACGAGCGGCATGGACAGGTAGAGCAGCAGCGAGGCCTCGAGCATCTGGCCGAGGCTGGTCGTCAACAGCGTCCATGCGAAGTCCGTCGGACCGGCCAGCGCCATTCCGGCGGTCTGGAACACGAAGGCGAACAGGGTGAGTGCGAGCACCCACGCGCCGATGACCACCATCTTCGCGACGGCGAACGAGCGGCGCTGCACGGGTGCGGTCAGAAGCGTCGCCTCAGTGCCCTCCTTGCGCTCCCGCCCGAACACGTACGCGGTGACGAAGGCGAACAGGAAGATGCCCCAGGCTCCGGCGACGCCCTGCACGTTCTGGCGCAGCATGTTCTCCCAGGTGGCCGTGTAGTAGCCTCGCGCCGCGGCGACAGCCCAGGCGCCACCCGCCTTCGCCATGGCCGCGCCTGTCGCGCCGACCCCGTTCTTCATCGCGAAGGCACCCGCGATGGCTATGACGCCATACGCGACGGTGGCCAGCGCCGTCCATATCGGTACCTTCGAGCCTCGCAGCTTCAGGAACTCCGCCCTGATCGCACGCATCATCGACGCCACCCCCGCCTTCTGGTCTGCACTCCGCCCCTGGCCGAACCGCCGGAGTCCGTGCCCCCGGTGATCTTCACGAAATGGTCCTCGAGCGTTTCGGCCGACATGGCCATGGACGTCACGGCGACGCCCGCCTCGACCAGGGCCTGGTTGTACTCGTTGGCCCGCTCGAATCCGCTGTACAGCCGGATCGAACCGTCGCCGCGCACCGCGAAGTCGCGCACCCCGCAGCGGTCTTCGAGCACGAACGCAGCGCGCTTCGTGTCCTGCACCCCGAACTCGAGGTACTCGCGGCTGCGCCGCTGCAGTTCCTCGTATCCGATCTCCTCGAGCAGGCGTCCCTCGTGGATGATGCCGATGCGGTCGGCGATCTGCTGGACCTCCGAGAGCATATGGCTCGAGAGGAACACGGTGATGCCCCGCGCGGCGGCCAGCTCTCGCAACAGCTCGCGCATCTGGGCGATGCCTACCGGGTCGAGGCCGTTCGTGGGCTCGTCGAGGATGAGCACCTCGGGCTTGTGAAGGAGCGCCCTCCCGAGCGCCAGACGCTGGCGGTTGCCGAGGGAGAGCTCGCCCGCAGGGCGGTCGAGATACTCGCCGAGACCGCACATCTCGATGACCTCCTCGACCCAATGGCTGCGCTTGAGCCCCAGCAAGTCGCGCTGCATCTCCAGGTTCTCACGCACCGTGAGGTTTCCGTAGGCGCCGGCGTTCTCGAGCACCGACCCGATGCGTTCGAACGCCCGCACGGCGTTGGGCCTCATGCGCTGGCCGAGGACCTCCACGAACCCCTCCGTGGGCCTCGTGAGCGCGAGCATCATGCGGATGGTGGTCGTCTTTCCCGCGCCGTTGCGGCCCAGGAACCCGTAGATCCGGCCGCGCTCGACATTGAGGTTCAGGTCCTCCACCGCGGTCACACGGCCGAAGCGCTTGGTGAGCCCCTCGGTCCGGATGACGATCTCGCTCGCTGCGTTGCCGCCCATGGTCTGCTCCACCCCCGTGCATCCGATGATGGAGGGGCGGTCTGAAGCCGCGCTTGCGTGGTCCTTACATTCGGCTTACGCGGGGGGCGCCACGGGGAGCGTGAGCAGGAAGGTCACGCGCTGCGCGGCAGGCGATGCGTCCACGGTCACGCTGCCGCCCATCCGCTGGGCCAGCGCACGCGCGATCGAGAGCCCGAGGCCGGTCCCGCCCGCGGCGCCGGCCGCACCCCGCTCGAACAGGTGCTCGGCGTCCGCGGGCAGCTCCGCGCCGTCGTTCGTGAAGCGAACCGTGTAGACGCCCCCCGGACCCGCGGCTGCGTCGCCGCCCTCCCGGCCGTCGCCCATCTCCACGGCGAAGGACGTCATCCCCGTGCCGTGATGGAGGGCGTTGGCGATCAGATTCGAAAGGATCCGGGCGAGCGCCGAGGGGTCGCCCTGGATCGTGCAGGCGCGCTCGGGCACGCGCACCCGAACGCTCACACCCCTGCCCGCCAGCTGGGCTTCGAATCCGAGGACGGAGCGCCGCAGCGACTCCGCCAAGTCGACCGGTTGACGCTTGAGCTCGAGGTCGCCGGCGTCAAGGCGGGCCGCGTAGAAGAGGTCGTCGGTCAGCTGCGCAAGTTCCCCGGTCTTTTGCGCCAGGACCGCCAGGAAGCGCTCGGGCTCGTCTCCCAGACCCCGCTGGAGCGCATCGACGTAGCCGGCGATCGACGTGATCGGCGTTCTGAGGTCGTGTGAGATGTCCGCGAGCAGCTGGCGCCGCGAAGCGTCACACGCGAGCGCTTCCTCCTGCTCGCGCTGCACGTTGTCGGCGAGGCGGTTGAGGTCGTCGGCCATGCGGGCGCATTCGTCGCCGCCCGGCATGATCACGCGGTGGGAGTAGTTGCCCCTCGCCAGCTCGGACAGTCCCTCCGCGATGCGCTGGATCCGCTCGCGACGCTGCATCGCTAGCGCCCCCCTTCGAAGCGGTAGCCGATGCTCCAGACTGTGGTGACCAACTCGGGCCGGTCCGGGTGCTCCTCGATCTTGGTCCGCAGGCGGCGGATGTGCACCTGCACCGTCTGCAGGTCGCCGAAGGGCTCCTCGCCCCAGACGGTCTCGTAGATCTGCGCGCGCGTGTACACGCGCCCCGGATGCTCGGCGAGCATGCGCAGGATGTCGAACTCCTTCGCCGTCAAGTCGATCTCGATGCCGCGCACGGTGGCGCGCCGCCCGGGGAGGTCCATCCGCACCGGACCGGCCTCCACGATCTCCGCAGCGGCGCCCGCCGCGCCGCCCGAGGCAGCGTAGCGTCTCAGGTGCGCCTTCACCCGGGCGACGAGTTCGCGCGGGCTGAACGGCTTGGTCATGTAGTCGTCCGCGCCGACCCCCAGGCCGACCGCCTTGTCCACGTCGGTGTCGCGCGCGGACAGCATCATGATCGGGATGTCGGAATGCTCGCGGATCCGGCGCGCCAACTCGAAGCCGTCCATGTCCGGGAGCATGACGTCGAGGACAGCCAGCAAACAGGGGGAATGGGCGAGCGCGGAGAGCGCCGCGGCGCCGGTGTCGGCCGTGGCGACCTCGAAGCCCTCGGCCTCCAGGTTCATGCGCACGACCTCGCGGATCGTGGACTCGTCGTCAACGACGAGGATGCGGCCTTTCACGCGCGCCCCTTTCGACACCTTTTATCCTCGCATACAATGCCGGTGTGCATGGCGCGACTATGGTGGGAATGAAATAGCGCATCACACCAGGGGCTCCGTCCGCATGGGCGCATCACGCGGTTCGCGCGGCGGGGAAGAGGGAGGCAGGTCGTCATGAGACGCGCGTGGGCAGTCGCGATCCTGGTCGCATTGGTCTTCTCGTTGTGCGCGCCGGCGCTCGCGGCGGCAGCACCCGCGACCGGCGTGTCCAAGGTGGTCCCGCTCGGTTGGGCGATCCACAACGGGAAGCTGGTAGAGGGATACAAGTTCGTCCACGGCGTCGCCGCGCCCGTTGCCGGCGGCGGCGGGAGCAAGCCGGCGAAGCCCAGCCCGCTCTACACGTTCCTGGCATCCGGCGCCAAGTGGAAGACGGTCGAGCCGTTCGTCGTGAACGGGGCCAACGGTCACAGCGTTGCCGCGTCCGCGATCCTGGACGCCATGTCGAAGGGCGTTGCCACCTGGGAGGCATCCGCCGGGAAGGACATCCTCGGCGGGGGAACGCTCACGGACTCCACCCTGGTGGCCGATGAGACCGCGCCCGACGGCGTGAACGAGGTCTACTTCGGTACGCTCGACTCCGGCACCGTCGCGGTGACGATCGTATGGGGCAACTTCTCCGGCCCGCCGGCGTCGCGCCAGCTCATCGAGTGGGACATGGTCTTCAACGACGCGCAGCCCGAAGCCTGGGGCGACGCGACCGTGAGCTCCGGCGCTTGGGACGTCTTGGACATCGCGACGCACGAGCTCGGGCATTCCGCGGGTCTGGGCGACCTGTACCAGACGGCCGCGAGCGAGCAGACCATGTACGGCTACGCTTCGCCCGGTGAGACCAAGAAGCGCTCACTCGAGTCCGGGGACATCGCGGGGATCCGGGCGCTGTACAAGTAACGCCACGGCATTCCAAGGGACATCGACGCAGGTGGGCGTGCAGGAGAGCACGTCCACCTGCGCTATCATGTGCGCACACGTTTCGGGCGCCATTCACGGGACCCCGGGGGCACGCCATGATCACCATCTACGACACGACACTGCGTGACGGCACCCAGCGCGAAGGGCTGTCCCTCTCGGTCGAGGACAAGCTGCGCGTCGTGCAGCGCCTGGACGACCTGGGCGTGCACTTCATCGAGGGCGGTTTCCCCGGGAGCAACCCCAAGGACATCGAGTTCTTCGAGCGCGCCAAGGACCTCAAGCTAACCAACGCGGTCGTGTCGGCCTTCGGCTCGACCCGGCGCAAGGACGTGGCGGCGGCCGACGATCCGGGGCTCGCGGCGCTCCTCGACACCGGCTGCGCGGCGCTGTGCATCGTCGGCAAGGCGTGGGACCTGCACGTGACCGAGGCGCTCCACGCGACACTGGAGGAGAACGTCGAGATGGCGCGCGATTCGGTCGCGCACCTCAAGGCCGCCGGGCGCACGGTGTTCTTCGACGCGGAGCACTTCTTCGACGGCTACGCCGCGAACCACGACTACGCCGTCGAGGTCTGCGCCGCCGCCGCGGAGGCCGGCGCCGAGGTGGTCGTGCTGTGCGACACCAACGGCGGCACCCTGCCGCAGG
>CAZHMA010000081.1:0-7925 GCA_964533555.1 uncultured Eubacteriales bacterium | reverse complement strand
CGCGGCGGCACTCGCCGCGTCGGCGCCGGCCGTCGTGATCGCTCCCCGCCCCGACGAGGGGCCGATCGGCCGGCTCAAGGCCTTCGCCGCCAGCGAGCCTCCCGCGTGGCTCACCCGCCGCCGCCTCTGGCTCGGCACCGGCACGATCATGGCCGCCGCTGCCGCCATCGCGGTCGCCGTCGTCATCGGCCAACCGCCGATCGACCAGACCGCGTTCGACCTGGCCTCCGCCGACTTGGAGAGCTCCGCGAAAGCCCCGGTCGGCGTCGCCGCTGCTCCCCCGGCCGGGCTCGGCGCCGGGACCGCGTCCCCCGGACTGCCGGCAGCCGCGCCGGACTACGTGGTGTACGGAGGCGCCGTCTATGCGGCCGCCACGTCCACTGAGGCCTCTCCGTCCCAACTAGCCACCCAGGGGGTCGTCCAGAGCGCGCTGAACATGTCCTCCGTCCAGGCGCTCCCGGTGCTGCGCTCGCCCGCCGACAACGCGGAGATCTACCTGCGTCTGCCGGGCGGCGCGCTCCAGCGATTCGACGCGGTCGTGCGCAAGCGCAAGGGTGCGTCCTTCCAACTCCAGTCGGGCGTCACGATCGACCGCTACGGCCAGTGGCCCGGCCTGCCGGTCAACCTGCCGGCTCCCACGGCGAAGGACGGCTCCCCCACGTTCGTCGCGGCGGGGACCGACGACACGGGCGCCAGCGTGTTCGTACGTGTCGGCGACACTCCGGAGCGGGGCTTCGCGATCGCCGGAGGCACCGCGGCCACGGACCCGGCCGCCGGGAATCCGAACTGGACGTGGTGGCTGCCGCTCCAGTAGCGGTAGAGCGGGCGCGGACCGCGAACGGACCGCAGCCGGCTACAGGATGAGCATCGCGTCACCGAAGGACAGGAAGCGGTACCCCTCGCCCTTCGCGATCTCGTAGGCCCCCATGACGAGCTCCCTACCCGCGAAGGCGCTCACTAGCATGAGCAGCGTCGAACGCGGGACGTGGAAGTTCGTGATGAGCGCGTCGACCGCGCCGAAGCGGAAACCCGGCATGATGAAGAGGTCCGTGGAGCCCTGCGCCTCGACGACCTCGCCGGCCTCCTCGTTGTACGCGCTCTCGAGCGCGCGGGCGACGGTGGTGCCGACCGCGATCACCTTGCCGCCGCGCTTCCGGCAGTCGTTGACCGCCTCGGCGGTCCAGGCGGGCACGCGGAAGTGCTCGGTGTGGATGTGGTGGTCGGCGGCGTCTTCCTCGGTCACGGGGCGGAACGTGTCGAGCCCGACGTCCAGCTCGACCTTCGCCAGGTGCGCCCCCTGCTCCTGCAGCCGGTCGAGCAGGGCGGTCGTGAAGTGCAGCCCCGCGGTCGGCGCCGCCGCGCTGTGCTCGTCGGTGGCGTAGACCGTCTGGTACAGCTCGGGATCGCCGAGCGGGCGCGTGATGTACGGCGGCAGCGGGACTTCGCCGATGCGGTGCACGACGTCCATGAAGCGGCCCTCGCGCACGTTGAACTGGATGAGCCGCCCGCCGGACTCCTCGAGCACCCCGACCACCAGCCCGGTCATCTCGAGGTCGCCGAACAGCAGCTTGGTGCCGGGCTGGAGGCGCCGCCCCGGACGGACGAGGCATTCCCACGTGTCGCGCCCGCGTTCGCGCAGCAGCAGGACCTCGACGGCGCCGCCGCTGCCCTCCTTGACGCCCCGAAGGCGGGCGGGCATCACGCGGGTCTCGTTCACAACCAGAAGGTCACCGGGCCTGACGTACTCGACCAGGTCCGTGAAGCGGCGATGGTCCGCTTGGCCGCTGGCGCGGTCCAGCACGAGAAGGCGGCACGAGTCCCGCGGCTCGGCGGGTGTCTGGGCGATGAGGCCGGTCGGCAGTTCGTAGTCGAAGTCCGCTGTGCGCAACTGCTCCTCCGATGAGCGTGACCGGCGCTGACGAGAGCCATCTTACCGCTGGGCGCCGTCATGCAGTACCATTCACGCCGACATGAACACCATCCCTTGGTCCGCGGCGGACCTCCACATACACACCACTGCCTCCGACGGCGTCGCCTCACCCGAGATGGTCCTCGACTGGGTGTGCACGCAGACGGACCTGGCCGTCATCGCCATCACCGACCACAACACGAACGCCGGCGGCCTCGAGGCCGCCGAGCTCGTGGCCACCGGGCGCTATCCCGTCGAGGTCATCGTCGGGCAGGAGGTCGAGAGCGCAGACGGCCACATCATCGGGCTGTGGACCCCCGACCTCGTCCGCCCGGGCATGCCCGCGGCCGAGACGGTCGCGGCCATCCACGCGCAGGGCGGCATCGCCATCGCCGCCCACCCGTTCGCGCCCAGGTTCTGGGCCCGCGCCGGCCTGGACCGCGGCGACAGGAACGTCTACGACACCACCGACTTCGACGCCATCGAGATCGCCAACTCGACGCCGCTGCTGTTCCTGTCGAACTGGTTCGCGCGCTTCTACTGGACCACACACCACCAGAGGCTCGCGTGCACCGGCGGGAGCGACGCGCACATCCTGCCGGTCATCGGTTCGAGCCGCACGTTCTTCCCCGGCTCGACCGCCGAGGACCTCCGGCGGGCGCTGGAGAAGCAGCAGACACGGGCGGCGCTTCCCGGATTCTCGCCCAGGCGGAACTGGCGCTACGCACGCAACGTGCCGACCATCATGGCGCGCGACCGGGACCGCAAGGCGCGCGAAGTGCTGGCCGGCATACGCGAACCGCACCGTCGCAACGGCAAGAAGGACGGCGCCTGATCACGACCCGTGGCGCGCGTCTTTCGCCGCGCGTTCGGCGCGTTCTGCACGGCGCCGTTCCCGACGCTCGACCGCGTCGGCCTCCGAGTACCGGCAACCGCAGAAGTCCTGGCGGTACATCGCGAGCTCGCGTGACCGCCTGGTCGCCTCGGGGTAGCGGTCCCTGAAGTCCGTCACGAGGAACTCGACGCCGGACTCCGCGCACACGGCCTCGCCCGCTTCGCGTATGGCCTCGGGGTCCTGGAACGGGCTGACCGTGAGCGTGGTGGCCACAGCGTCGAAGCCGAGCTCCGCGGCGCGCCGGGCGGCCATCCCCAGCCGGAGACGGAAACATGCCCGGCACCGCGCGCCCGGGTCCCCCTCGACGCCGCGCACCGCCGTGTCCCAGGCAGCCGGATCGTACGGCTCCTCGTGGACGGTGATGCCGTGCTCGCCGGCGTAGGCCAGCAGCGTGTCGCGCCGGCGCTCGTACTCCTCGCGCGGATGGATGTTCGGGTTCGCATAGACGACGAGCACGTCGTTGTCCGCCGAGAGCGCGTCGTACGGCTCGAGAAGACACGGACCGCAGCACGCATGGAGGACGAGCTTCATCTCAGGACCACCTCTTGCAGCGATGATAGCGCGCGGCGGCGCTAGCGGTTCAGGACGGCGCTGACGAGCCTGAGCACGCCGAAGAGGATGAAGATCGTCCCCGAGATGCGCGTGATGAGCCGCTCCGGAAGCTTCTTGCCGAGGACGGCCCCCACGAAGACGGCAAGTCCGTCCGCGATCATCATGCCGATGGTCGAACCGCACCAGACGCCCCAGAAGATCTGGGTGCCCGTAAGGCCCTCGGCGGTGAGTCCGACCGATGCGAGGGCAGCGGACACGGCGGGCCCGAACGCTCCGAACGTCCGAAGGACGGCGGCAGGGTCCGCGGCGATGGTCATGGTCATTATCTGCGTCTTGTCGCCCAGCTCCGCCAGGAAGAACGCGATCGCGGTCGTCAGGATCGGACCGAAGCGCGACGACGCGGCCTCCTCGCCGTCCTGGTCCTCGTCGCCCCGCAGCGTCCAGATCCCGAAGCCCACGAAGAGCAGGCCGGTGATGACGCCCAGCCACAGCTCGGGGATCAGATCTCCCACGAGCTGGCCGGCGATGGTGGAGAAGAAGTGGATGACCAGCGTCCCGATGAGGATGCCGATCAGCACCTTCCACCAACGGAACCTGCACGCGAGCGCCAGGGCGAGCAGCTGGGTCTTGTCGCCCAGTTCGGCCAGGGTGATCAGGATGGTGGAGACGGCCAGCGCGTAGAGCATACAAGGGCTCCTCGGGTGGTTGCGGAGTCGCACAGGCGGGGCGGCCCCCCCCCCGGCCGCCCCCCCTTTAAATCGCGGCTAGGGGGGGACCGGGCGGCGGCTAGGCGCCGCGGGCGTTGGAGGGCTGGAGCGTGCCGCTCTGGCCTGTCGTGGCCTCCAACTGGACCTCCTGGCCCTCCGGCCGGGGCTTGAAGCCCTCCATCTGGATCTCGGAGAAGTGGACGAACAGGTCCTCCCCGTCCTCGCGAGCGATGAAGCCGTAGCCCTTGTCCGGGTTGAACCACTTGACAGTACCGACCGCCATGCGCAACTCATCCTTCCGGCCCCAGCCAACGGGGCGCCACTCGTGCGACGTGCCCGCCCGCAGGTCCCTGGGGTCGCTCCTGCCGCGGGCGCGGATGAGTGCGAACACCGGTCGCTGATCATCGGACGTGCCGTCTCGCTACCTTGGGGGCCCGATGGCCCTCGCCTCAAGCATAGCAACTCGCCGTCGAGCGTCAAAGGCGCCCTGCCCGCCCGCATGCGCGGACGCGCGCCCGGGCGCTCGCTCTAGTCGAGGTCGCCGAACGGATCGTCGCTCATCGGCTGATCGTCGGCTGTCCCTTGGGTGGGAGAATCCGCGGGCCCGGTGCCCCTGGCGCCGCGACGGGCGGGCGGCTGAGGGGCGTCATCGACGGTGACGGCGGCGCCGCGGCCGGCACGCCCCGCGACGACCACGAGGGCGACCACGGCCACGGCCAGGGCGACGACGAGCACTATCAGGACGATGTCGTAGGAGCCCGATGCCGACGACGCCGGGGGCGTCGCGGTCTGGCCGCCGGGGGCGACCGTCGTCCACGAGACCTTCACCTTGTAGGCGGATCCCAGCGCCAGCTTCTGCGGCGCGAACGAGTACAGGCGCTCGCCGCTGGCGTTCTGCTGTGGAGCGCCTTGCGGAGACGGGTCGAACTTCGGGTCGCCTGCCGTGTTCGCGAGCTTGACGGCGAAGTTCTCCGTCCCGGCGGGGGCCGACTGGATCCACTCGAGCGTGGTCTCGGTCCGACCGTCGGCCTGAGCGGGAGACGGCAGCGTCCCCTCGTACTGGGCGATCCGCGAGGTCGTCAACGTCATCACGAGCGCCTTGCCGCCGCGACCGTCCTCGACCGTGTACGCCGCTTCCTTGTCGGCCGTCGTGCCGGCGCCCGAGATCTCGCCGCACCAGGTCACGATCAAGCCCGCGGGCATCGGCAGCCGCAGTGTGTACGGCAGCTTCGCGTCGTCCGGGACCTGCGCGCTCACGATGACCGACGAACCGTCGGACTCGCTCGGCCACATCTGCACTTCGACCACGGCGGCGGGGTTGCCCGCCCCCTGCGCGGGGGCGACCGTGGCGGTCGCGGCGGCCCCGAACGCCACCGGCGGCAGGGCGAACAGCACGACACTCAAAACGAGTGCGATCGTTGCGGGACTCAGGACACGGCGCATGTTATGAAGCCACCTCCGCGGCATCGACGGTATTCGACATCAGCATGGCGCGCGTCATGGGACCCACGCCTCCCGGGACCGGCGTGATCGCCGAGCACTTGCCGGCGACAGCGTCGAAGTCGACGTCGCCGACCATCCCTTCATCGGTGCGGTTGATCCCCACGTCGATCACGACCGCACCTGCCTTCAGATACTCCGGCCCGATCATCTTCGGCCGGCCGATCGCCGCGACGAGGATGTCCGCCTCCCGGCACACGCCCGGAAGGTCGATGGTCCGGCTGTGACACCACGTCACGGTGGCGTCGCGCTCGAGCAGCATGAGGCCCATCGGCTTGCCGACCAGGAGCGAGCGCCCGACGATGACGGCGCGCTTGCCGCGCGGGTCGATGCCGTAGTGGTCGAGCATGCGCATGACGCCCCACGGCGTGCACGCGCGGTGGCCGGGCAGACCGCGGACCAACCGGCCGAGGTTCTCCGGATGGAAGCCGTCGACGTCCTTCGCCGGCGACGCGGCGGCCACGACGTGCTCGACGTCGAGGTGCTTCGGGAACGGCTGCTGGACCAGGATCCCGTGGACTTCGGGGTCGGCGTTCAGTTCGCGCATAAGCGCATCCAGATGGTCCTGGGTCGTGTCGGCGGGAAGCCGGTGGTCGAACGACCGGATGCCGATGCGGGCGCAGTCCTTCTCCTTCATGTTCACATAGGACTGCGACGCGGGGTCTTCGCCCACGAGCACGACCGCCAGACCCGGCGTCACGCCGCGCTCCGCGAGCGCGCGCACGCGGGCCACCGTCCGCTCCTCGACCGCGGCCGAGACCACCTTGCCGTCGATGATCAGTGGATCCAAGTACTTCCCGCCCTTTCGTGTCCCGGACTCACGGCGGACGCGCAGGCCCGCTCGCCCGCACCTAGAAGAGGCCGACCACCGTGCCGTCGGCGTCGATGTCCACGTTCTCGCCCGCGGGCCTGCTCGGCAGGCCGGGCATGGTCATGATGTCACCGCACAGCGCATACAGGAACCCCGCGCCGGCCGACAGCCGCACGTCCCGCACCGGCAGCCGCCAATCGCGCGGCCTGCCCTTGAGCCTGGGATCGTGCGACAGCGACAGGTGGGTCTTGGCCATGCACACGGGAAGCGCCCCGAACCCCCACGAGGCGAACTGAGCGATCTTGCGCTCGGCCTCCTCGGAGAAGTCCACGCCGTCGGCGCCGTAGATGCCGCGCGCTATTGACTCGATCTTCACCTGCACGGCCTCGTCGTCGGGATAGGTGAACTCGAGCTGGCTCGCCTCCTGCGATGCACGGTCGACGGCGTCCGCGAGCTCCAGGCCGCCGGCGCCGCCGTCCGAGTGCATGGTGTGGCTCACCGCGTCGTGGGCGCCGGCAGCGCGGGCGTGCTCGCGGATGAACTCGTGCTCCGCGTCCGTGTCGGTCGGGAAGCGGTTGACCGCCACCACGACGGGCACGCCGAACGAGCGCACGTTCTCGATCTGCTTCACCAGGTTGGGCATTCCCGCCTCGATGGCACCCAGGTCCTCGGTCGTCAGCCCCGGATCGAGCGGCTGCCCGGGACGCACCTGGAACCTGCCGGAGTGGGCTTTGAGAGCGCGCACGGTCGCCACGAGGACGACGCAGTCCGGCTTGAGCCCCGATGCGCGGCACTTGATGTTCACGAACTTCTCGAAGCCCATGTCGGCGCCAAAACCGGCTTCCGTGACGACGAAGTCGGCGAGCTTGAGTGCGATCCGGTCGGCGATGATCGAGCTGTTGCCGTGCGCGATGTTCCCGAACGGCCCGGCGTGGACGAAGACCGGGCCGCCCTCGGTGTCCTGAAGGAGGTTCGGCATGATCGCGTCCTTCATCAGGACGGTCATGGCACCGGCCACCTTGATGTCCTCGGTGGTCACGGGCCTGCCGTCGCGCGCCTGCCCCACCACGATGCGGCCGATCCGCGTGCGCAGGTCGCCCAGGTCGTCGGCCAGCGCGAGCACCGCCATGAGCTCGCTGGCGGCGGTGATGTCCCAACCGGTCTCGCGCGGGACGCCGCCGTTGCGGCCTCCCAGCCCGATGACGTTGCCCCGCAGGGCCCTGTCCGAGATATCGAGCACCCGACGCCATGTCACGGCGTAGGGATCGAGGTCCACCTTGTCACGGTGATGCAGTGCGTTGTCGACGAAGGCCGCGCAGAGGTTGTGAGCGGCCGTCACGGCGTGAGCGTCGCCGGTCAGATGAAGGTTGAGATCGATCATGGGAAGAACCTGCGAGTAGCCGCCGCCCGCCGCGCCGCCCTTGATGCCGAAGACCGGGCCGAGCGAAGGCTGGCGGATACAGCTGAAGGCCTTTCGGCCGCTCTGGTTGAACGCCGGCCCGAGTCCGATCGTCGTGAGCGTCTTGCCCTCGCCCAGTGGGGTCGGCGTGA
>CAZHMA010000080.1:0-7966 GCA_964533555.1 uncultured Eubacteriales bacterium | reverse complement strand
CCGCGCGCAGGCGCGCGACGCGCGTGCGTCCGTCGCGAGTGCGCACGATCAGCGTCGTGCGTCCGTCGGGTGAGTCGAGTGCCGCAGACGGGTGTCCCGCCGGCAGTTCCGTGAGCTCGAAGCGCTCGGCGAGACGCGTCCAGAACGTGTCGGCGTCGAAGGTGCCGGCGGGCCCATCGGCGAGCCGGTGCGTCGGCCAGACTGCGAGGCCCGGGTCGTCCATGTTCACGAGCGCCATCATGACGGAGTCGTATGCCGCCCCGGCGCCGGCGACACCGGCCGCGGCACGGCGCTCGTCGCGATAGGCGAGCGCTGTGGTGTAGCGGTGGTGCCCGTCGGCGATGAAGATGCGCTCCGCGGCCAGCTGCGCGGCGAGCGCATCCTGGTCCGCGGGGTCCGTGAGGGCCCAGATGGTCGAGACGACGCCCGCCTCATCGGTGCCGGTTGCGAGCGCGGGACCCGCCATGGCCTTCGCGATGAGCGCGTCGGTCACGTGACGAGGATCGGAGAACATGCCGAACACCTGCGAGAGGTTCGCCGCCGTCGAGCGGGTGAGGTTCAGCCGGTCGTCGATCGCCTTCGGCAGCGTGCGCTCATGAGGAAGGACGACGCCGGCGGAGAAGGGCTCCAGGTCCACCGCCGCGACGAAGCCGCGCCGCGAGATCTCCGTCTTGCCCTGCACGTAACGCTGCTCGAGCACGTACACGGCAGGGACCGCGTCCTGGGCGAGGACGCCGTCGGCGAGCCACGACAGCCAGCGGGCGGCGCCGGTCTCGTAGCGGTTGCCGGGCGAGGTCGTGTCGATGGCACCCTCCGGGAGCTCCAGCGCCACCACGTTGTGCTCGTCGGCGGCGAGCAGGCGCTCCCGCTGGTCGGGCGTCACGACGTCGTAGGGGGGAGCGGTGAGCGAGGAGATGTCGGCACCAGCCGGGCGGGCGTAGCGGACGGCTCGGAACGGGCGGACGACGGCCACGGTGAGGTCCTCTCGAAGTGCGGCTCCTGAGGCGCGCGGCGATTCGTGAAGAGGGCCGCGGCGCGCCAGAGTCTACCCCAGCAGGTAGCGGAACGCCAGAAACGCGACCACGCCCGCGACCGTGGCGCCGAACAGGCTGCGCGTCCGGTGGTAGATGAAGGCCGTGGGCAGCGCCGCGAACAGGTACGCGTTGCCCCACGGGGCGAGCCACACACCGCCCGGGCGCAGCACCTCGGTCGCGACGAAGGCCGCCATGACCGAGACCGGCACGTACGAAAGCCACCGCTCGACCGGACGCGGGATGCGCAGGCGCGACAGCACGGCTATGGGTGCGAGCCGCAGGACGAAGTTGGTGAGCGCCATGCCGCCGATGACCGCCCATATCTGCCAGCTCACCGGTCCGTCACCGCCATCACGGTCGCCGCGAGCATCGCGGCCCCTATGGCCGGCCACGCTCCCGGAAGCAGCAGGGACAGGCCAAGGCTCGCGATGGCGGCGACGGCTGCCGCGACGGCGCGCCGCCGACTCGTGACCTGCGCTACCAGCAGCGCGGTGAACATCGCGGGCATCGCGAACTCCACGCCCCACCTGGTCGGGTCGCCGATCAGTGTCGCGGCGCCTGCGCCGATGGCGCTGCCGAGGACCCAGCCGGTCCAGGCCGTGACACCCGCCCCGATCATGGAGTAGTCGTCGGCGGTGCCCGATTGGGCGTCCGTTATGTTCACGCCGAAGACCTCGTCGGTGAGCGTGAACGCCAGCGGGAGCTGGAGCCGCCGCGGCGTGTTGTGCAGGTAGGGAGCGATGGTCGCGCCGAAGAGGATGTGGCGCAGGTTCATGACACCGGTGGCGATGAGTACCGTGGCCACCCCCGCGCCGCCCTTCAGCAGCGCCGCGGCCACGAACTGCCCCGCGCCGGCGAAGACGAAGACCGAGCACGACAGCGCCTGCAGGAAGCTGAAGCCGGCCGTGGTGGCGATCACCCCGAAGGCCGCGCCGATCGGTACGTAGCCCAGAAAGACCGGCATGCCGAGACCGACGCCGCGTCGGAGGCGCGCTGATCGGGTGGGCGTCGGGGCGCCTGGCTCCTTCTGAGGCATGGCCGACAAGATACCAGAACCGTGCTCGCACCGACCGTTCGCCGACGCCGTGCCGCTCGTCGGCGTGTGTCCCCCGTGCTCACGCGCCATTCGGCGCGCGGCTTGCATGGGGGTACAATGTGATAGAGGTCCACGTGCTCGGCCGGGAGGCGGTCCTCATGGAGTTCTCGATCATCTGTCCGAATGACGGGACCGTGGAAGTCGGTCTCGAGAACATCGCCTCGATAGTCGTTCGAGGAGACGAGTCGCTCGAGGTCGTCTTCGCATGCCCGCTCTGCGGCGCGGAACTGCGGATAGTCGCCCAGGTCCCCCGGATGCTGTTGGCCACCCTGGAGGACGCCGTCGTCATCGACGAGGTCACCGGCGAGCACACCGTGAGTATCGAAGGCCTGGTCCAGCGGGGGCTGCTCCCGCCCGAGGCGGTCGAGCACGCCGTCGCGCGGCCGACACCGCCGAGCTTCGACGAGGCCATGATCGACCACTACTGCGAGTACTTCCGCCGCCAGCTGGCCTCCGCCGGCAGCGTCGAAGCGATGCTCGCCGAGATCGACTCCAAGTAGCAGGGCTTCGGTTCCGGTCCTCGTCCCCGTCAGCGCCAGCCGGTGAACCGCGCCGGCCTGCGCCGGTCGTCGGCGCGTGCGGGCAGCGCCAGCACGAGCCCGGCGATGAACCCCCCGATGTGCGCGAAGTATGCGACGCCCCCGGTCGCGGTCGTCTGTCCCAGGCTGCCGATCCCGGAAGCCAGCTGGATCACGAACCAGACGGCGATGATCAGCCAGGCGGGCAGTGCGGCGAGCTCGATGATGAAGAAGATGAACACGGCCGTGACGACGCGCGCCCGCGGGTATAGGAGCAGGTAGGCCGCCAGCACGCCGGCGATAGCGCCGCTGGCGCCCAGCGTCGGGACCGCGATCTGCGGAGCGACGAAGGACTGCAGGGCCGTGGCGGCGAGCCCGCACAGCAGGTAGAAGCCCAGGAAGCGCCAGGGCCCGAGCCGGTCCTCGATGTTGTTCCCGAAGATCCAGAGATAGAGCATGTTGCCGCCGATGTGCAGCCAGCCGGCGTGCATGAACATCGCGGTCAGGACGGTGACCCACTCGCGCGGCGCGAAGGGGTCGGCGAAGAACCGCGCGGGGACGAAGGCGTTGGCGACTACGAACGCCTCGTACGTCGCGTTGCTGACGGCGATGGCGAGATACGTCTGATACGCGAAGACGGCGACGTTGAGCGCGATCAGCAGCCACGTCATCCATGTGACGCGTGATGTGGGGTTCTCGTCGCGAAGGGGGAACATGGGCTTGTCGTCTGACCCGTCTCTGCGCGGCTCGGGTGTGGGTGGCTCCGGTGCGCCCGCGCGCATGCGGGGTGCCTCTCAACCACGCGGAAGAGTGTAGACTATCGGTGCGGCCGGGCTTTGCTCGAAGGCCGCGAATCGGGCATCCTTTCGGCCATCGGGGCCGGGAGGGTCGACGTGAGGAGTGGCCGTGGAACTGCTTCTGCCCTGTCTGGGCGCCGTGATCATCGCTGTCGTGGTCGTCGCAGCCGTGGTGATCGGCATCTACAACCGCCTGGTGACGCTGCGCAGCCGCGTGGACAACGCCTGGTCGCAGATCGACGTGCAGCTCCGCCGGCGCTACGACCTCATCCCGAACCTGGTGGAGACGGTCAAGGGCTACGCCGCGCACGAGAAGGAGACCCTCGAGAAGGTCATCCAGGCGCGCAACATGGCCATGAACGCGTCCAGCGTCAAGGAGGCGAGCGGCGCCGAGAACATGCTGTCCGGCGCGCTGAAGTCGCTGTTCGCCGTCGCCGAGGCATATCCGGACCTCAAGGCCAACCAGAACTTCCTGATGCTGCAGGAGGAGCTCTCCGGTACCGAGAGCAAGATCGCCTACTCGCGGCAGTTCTACAACGACTCCGTCATGAGCTACAACATGACGACCCAGCAGTTCCCGTCGAACCTCGTGGCGGGGTCCTTCGGCTTCACCCAGCGCGACTACTTCGAGATCGAAGAGGCCGCCAAGGAGCCTGTGCAGGTCAAGTTCTAGATCCGAGCGAGGCCCGGGAGCGGGTCGTCGCCCAAGTGAACGGCCGCGGAGGATCTCCCTCGTCCGCGGCCGTCGCACTTCGCGCCTGGAGGGCGATCGATGAGTGACGAGCACGGCAACTTCTACGACCAGATGACCGCCAACCGCGTGAAGACGGTGCTGCTGATGACCGTCTTCGCGCTGCTCGTGCTGGCGGTGGGCTACGTGGCCGGCAGGATGACGCATGTCGGATGGTGGGGCGTGGTCATCGCGGGCGCCGTCGCGCTCGTCATGTCGTGGGGTTCGTACTGGTGGTCCGATTCGCTTGTGCTGGCAATGAGCGGGGCACGGCCCGCGGACAAGGCGGCCGGCCCGAAGGACGCCTACATCATAAACACGGTGGAGGGGCTGGCCCTGGCTGCCGGCCTGCCCGCGCCGCGGCCCTATATAGTCGACGACCCGGCGCCGAACGCGTTCGCAACGGGTCGCGACCCGGAGCATGCCGCGGTCGCGGTGACCACCGGCCTGCTCGACAAGCTCGACCGCCAGGAGCTCGAGGGGGTCATCGCGCACGAGCTCGCGCACGTGCGCAACAGAGACACGCTCGTGACGACCGTTGCGGTGGTCCTGGCGGGCACGATCGTGCTGCTGTCCGACTTCATGCGCACGTGGTTCCGCTTCGGCGGGATGTTCGCCGGCGGTGACGATGACAGCGACAGCGACAGCGGCGGCGGCAATGCGATCTGGCTGCTCATCGGCCTGGCCCTCGCGATCCTCGCACCGCTCGCGGCGCTCCTGATACAGATGGCGGTCTCGCGCAAGCGCGAGTATCTCGCCGACGCCAACGGCGCGCTCCTGACCCGCTACCCGGCGGGCCTGGCCTCAGCGCTGCGCAAGATAGCCGGGGACCCCACGCCGCTGAGGAGCGCGAACAAGGCCACGGCCTCGCTGTGGATCTACAACCCGCTCAAGGACCACAAGGGCGTCATGAACTCGCTGTTCGAGACCCATCCGCCCATCGAGGAGCGCATCGCCCGGCTCGAGGCGATGTGACCTCCGTGGCCTTCTGGACGTATCCGGCGATCGACCCCGTGGCCATCCGGCTCGGGCCTCTCGCCGTTCGCTGGTACGGCCTGGCGTATCTGGCGTGCTTCCTCTTCGCATGGTGGCTGCTGACGCGGTTCAACACCCGGTGGAAGCTGGGCATCGACGCTGACGGGGAGGCGTTCACGATGCTGTGGGCTGTCCTCGGCGTGGTCCTCGGCGGCCGGCTCGGCTACGTGCTGTTCTACGGGGCCGGTGCGTACTGGGCCGACCCGGTGCGGATACTGCAGATCTGGGACGGCGGCATGTCGTTCCACGGCGGCCTGGCAGGCATCATGCTGGCCGGGGTGTTCGTCGCGCGAAGGCTCGGGGTGCCGTTCCTGCGGCTGTGCGACATCGGTGCCGTTGCGGCGCCCCTCGGTTTCGGGCTCGGACGCCTGGCCAACTTCGTGAACGGTGAGCTCTGGGGACGCGTGACCACCGTGCCCTGGGCCATGGTCTTCCCGACCGGCGGGCCGCTGCCACGGCATCCGTCGCAGCTCTACGAGGCGCTCCTCGAGGGAGTCGTGCTGCTTGCGGTGATGCTCGCGCTGTCGAGGCGCACGCGGCCGCCGGGGGAGCTGGTCGGGTGGCTGCTGACGCTCTACGGCGCCTTCAGGATCTTCGCCGAACTGTTCCGGGAGCCGGACGTCCAGCTGGGCTTCCTTCTCGGCGGCGCCACGATGGGGCAGCTGCTGAGCGTGCCGATGATAGCGGCCGGCATCTGGCTCGTCGTGCGCGCGCGACGCGGCGGAGCTCAGAAGGTGAAGGGGTTGCCGTCCGGTGAACCGCCGGCAGGAGGCCCGCTCGACTGACCCGGGGTCCCGGCCTGTCCGCGGGCGGCCTCGTCCTCGGCGCAGATCTGGTCGGCCGGCTTCCAGCACGGCGCGTTGCGGCGCATGCACTTGACCGACTCGGACGCCAGGAGCGGCCGCAGGGGCTGGCACTGCGCGCAGAAGAAGCGCGGCATGAGGCCGACGACGTCCTTGAGGTCCGGGTCGCGGTACGCGTCCCGGTCGGGGTCCTCCATGATGTGGAGAAGGTAGCAGGTCACGCGCGCGTCCTCGGTCCGATGCCGACGGCCCTGGCCGCCGGTCGCTTCCAGTGTAAGGCCGCCGCCGCCCCCGAGGACAGATGTTATGCTTCACGACGGACCACGACCAGGAGGCCGCACATGACGCTTCGCCGCACGACCGTCGCCCTTGTCGTTCTCTTGTGCCTGACAGCGTTCGGCGCCGGCGGGTGCAAGGCGACGGCAGTCATCGAGTCCGTGTGGCCGGGCGCCTCGGCAGAGCGCGTCGTGCCCAAGCCGCCGTCGCCCCCGCGCTGGCCGCTGACCGGACTCGACGCACCAGACGAGCAGGCGACGCTCATCCGGCCGCTGTCGGTCAAGATCGAGAACTCCACGCCGGCGCGCCCACAGTCCGGGCTGGACCAGGCGGACGTCGTCTACGAGACGGTCACCGAGGGCGGGATCACCCGTTTCAACGCGATCTTCCAGTCCAAGCAGCCGAAGGTCGTCGGCCCCGTGCGCAGCGTGCGCTATTCGGACCTGTACATCGTGCCGCAGTACCACGCGATCTTTGCGCACTGTGGTGGCGAGTCGAACCTGCAGAAGGCGCTCCAGAACCCGCGCTACAGCGACATGGACCAGTTCTTCAACTCGGGCCCGTACTTCCGCAGCAGCGAGAAGGCCGCCCCGCACAACCTGTTCGTGAAACTCGCCGAGCTTCGCGCTGCGGCGGTCGGCAAGCGCAAGATCGAACCTACCGCCGTGGTGAAGCCGTTCGCCTTCGACCGCAGCTCGAAGGAGACCACGGTCGCCGTCACCTCGGTGACCGTGCCGTTCGCCACCGACAACAAGGTGACCTGGGCCTATTCGACCGCGTCGAAGACCTACGCGCGCTCCATCAACGGCAAGCCCCACAAGGACAAGGTGTCGGGCAAGCAGTACACCGCGCGCAACGTGGTCGTGATGTGGGCGAAGGTGAGCACCCGCTCCCACGTGGACGCGGCCGGGACGGCGGCGCTCGAGATCGTGCTCGAAGGAACCGGCCGCGCCACCGTGTTCCGTGACGGTCAGCGCTTCGACGGCACGTGGACCGCGGATGTGAGCAACCCGCCGGTGTTCAAGGCCGAAAACGGTTCGACCATCAAGTTCGCTCCCGGTAACACCTGGTTCCAGGTCATCGCCAACGAGCAGAACATCTCGTTCAAGTAGTCGCGCTCGCCCGAACACGCCGCGAGCCCCGCGACGTGACCAGGCCCGGGGCGCAGCACGCCGCCCCGCAGGCCGCGGGCCGATACCGCACCGGCACGGTGGTTGTTGCGCCCGCGGGGCGCGGGTAGAATCACACTCTCTGGGAACGCACCTATTCGGGGCGGATCCGCGAAGCCCCGTTGAATCGATCTGGAAGGTTGACGTGAGATGAGTGACACCACCACCGGCACGGGCACGCTGAGGGTCAAGACCGGTCTCGCCGAGATGCTCAAGGGCGGCGTCATCATGGACGTCGTCACCGCCGAGCAGGCCAAGATCGCCGAGGACGCCGGCGCGGTAGCCGTCATGTCGCTCGAGCGCGTGCCGGCTGACATCAGGGCAGCCGGCGGCGTCGCGCGCATGGCCGATCCCACGATCGTGGAGGCCATCGTCCGCTCCGTGTCGATCCCGGTCATGGCCAAGTGCCGCATCGGGCACTTCGTCGAGGCGCAGGTCCTTCAGACGCTCGGCGTCGACTACATCGACGAGTCCGAGGTCCTCACGCCCGCCGACGAAGAGAACCACA
>CAZHMA010000079.1:6175-8008 GCA_964533555.1 uncultured Eubacteriales bacterium | reverse complement strand
CCTGGTTCCCGGCTACGAGGCTCCCGTCTACATCGCGTGGGCCCGCCGCAACCGCAGCGCCCTGGTCCGCGTGCCGATGTACAAGCCCGGCAAGGAAGCCGCTACGCGCCTCGAGCTGCGCAGCCCGGACCCGTCGGCCAACCCGTACCTCGCCTTTGCCGTCATGCTCGGCGCCGGCCTGAAGGGTATCGAGGAGGAGCTGGAGCTGGCTCCGGAGGCCACGAACAACATCTTCCACATGAGCCAGGACGAGTTGGACGCCGCCAAGATCTACACGCTGCCCGGCACGCTGGGCGAGGCGATCGACAAGTTCGAGGCCTCTGAGCTGATGAAGGACGTCCTCGGCGAGCACATCCACGAGTTCTACGTGAAGAACAAGCGCGCGGAGTGGAACGAGTACCGCCTGCAGGTCACCGAGTGGGAGCTGAACCGCTACCTCCCCAACATCTAGGTCGAAACACCTGTCGCAGCCGTATGCGGGCAGCGGCAGCGCGCGGACGGCAATGGCGCCGGGCGGGTCTTCGCGGACCCGCCCGGCGCTCCCGTTGACTGGTCGTATGCAGGTCCGGGCCGGAGGAGCGGTAGAATCATGCACATGAGAAGAGCCCTCATCGTCAGTGACGACGTGCACACGCTCGCGTGGGTGCGGGCGGCGCTGGCGCCACTCGACGTATCGATGACCGAGGCCCGCCTCAACGAGCTCACCACGCGGCTCGCCGAGGGCGAATGCGACCTCGTCGTTCTCGATGGCGGCCGGACGCCGGAGGTCCTTGCGCAGACGGTCGAGAACGCCGCCGCGGAGGGGGAGGGCGCGGCCCTGCTTCTCGTCATCGAGCCCGAGGGGCTCTCGGGTCTTCGGCTGCCGACTCGTCTTCGGGCCGACTTCCTGGTCCGAGGTGCGAGCTCCGAGGAGCTTGCCGCGCGCGTGCGCGCGATGGTCTGGCCGGGCGAAGAGGCGACCTCGCAGGAGCTGATCCGTGTGGGTGCCCTGACCGTCAACCTGGCCACCTACCAGGCGCATGTGGACAGCCAACCGGTCGACTTCACCTACATGGAGTACGCGCTCTTCACCTTCCTCGTCACCCATCCGAACCGCGCCTACAGCCGCGAAGTGCTGCTGCGTCGCGTATGGGGCAGCGACTACTACGGCGGCTCGCGCACCGTGGACGTCCACGTGCGACGCATCCGCTCGAAGATCGGCGGGGAGCTGGCCGACCGCCTCGAGACGGTCCGCAACGTCGGCTACCTGTGGCGGCAGTAGGCGACCCCTCCGGACGTCTGCGAAGCCGCCGGGGAGCAACGGCGCGGTAGCGGTCGGATCGGATCCCGCGACTCGGGTATACGCTGAAGAAGATGAGCACCACAGCAGCCCTGCTGCTCGCCGCGGCGTCGTCTCCGGCGACCGCCTCCGCGGCAGCATCAGCCCAGGCCACCGCGTCCGTCCTCGCGACGGGCGTCATCGAGACGACGAACGCGATCGCGAGCGTCGTGGCCAGCATGCTGCCGTCGGGACTCACCACCACCGCGCCCGTCACCGCCCAGCACATCACCATCCCCATGGGAGTGGAGCTGGTGGCCGTGTTCACCGGCGCGCTCTTCGCCGGGATCCGCGGCGCGGAGCGCAAGTTCGACATCATGGGCGTGCTTACGCTCGCGATGACGGGCCTCGTCGGCGGCCTCGTGCGCGACCTGATCATCGGCCCGATGGGTGTCGCCGCGTTCGCCCCCAACCACTACCTTGTCCCCGCCCCCCGCGCCGGCGTCCTCCCCTCCCTCCTCACCTCCGCCGCCGGGCGGTTGCCGCCCTGTGTCGTCCTCCCGCGCTCCGGTTCC
>CAZHMA010000079.1:0-6165 GCA_964533555.1 uncultured Eubacteriales bacterium | reverse complement strand
CACTACCTGGTCACGGCGCCCGCCGCGGGCGTCATCGCCTTCTTCTTCACTTCGGCGGCCGGCAGGTTGCGGCCCGTGTTCTTCATCATCGATACGGTCTCGCTCGGGCTGTTCGCCGTCGTGGGCGCCGACAAGGCGCTCTTCGCGGGCTTCACCCTGGTCCCGGCCATCCTCCTCGGGACGATGACCGCGATCGGCGGCGGGCTCGCGCGCGACTTGCTGTGCGGCGATCCGCCGGCGCTGCTTCGGCCGGGCCTTCTGTACGGCGCCGCGGCGGCGATGGGCGCGACGATCTTCGTCCTGCTGACCGCCGAACTCGGTATCGCGAAGACCTGGGCCGGTGCGCTGACGGTGATCGCCGTCATCGCCGTGCGGGTCCTGGCCACCCGGCTGGGCTGGCAGACGCCCTTGCCGAACGATCTGACGCCGCGGATAACACGTGCGGCCAAGGTCATGGCCCGGATCGGCGGGAGCGCCACCGGCGCGGGCGCCGGCCGGGCGCACGAGGACCACGAAGACTAGAGACGCAGGGCTCTTCCCGAACGACGCTACGCGTCCCGCGCGGTCGGGACGCCGTCGACGGTCCCTATGAAGAAGTAGTTGGTCGGGCTGGTCGGCTCGCAGTGGCCCGAGATCCCCTGCGGGTCCAGGAAGGCGCACAGCTCGTCGGGTGCGAAGAACGCGCCGGGCTCGCCGAGGAGCTTCTCGCCCCAGACGACGAGGCGCATCCAGCCGCGCCGGTCGAACTCCAGCACGAGCAGCCCGCCCCCCGGTCGGACCACGCGCGTGATCTCGCGCACGGCGCCGTCCTGGTCGCGGAAATGGTGGAAAGCGTCGGAGATGATGCATGCGTCGAACTCCGCGTCGGCGAAGGGCATGCGCTCCGCGAGCCCGACGACGCCGTTCACGCGCTCGTGCGGCTTCAGGTACCGGAGCATCTCGGGCGTGGGGTCGAGGACGGTGAACGACGCCCCCGTGGCATCGGCCAGGCGCACCGCCAGCGCGCCCGTCCCGCCGCCGAGATCGAGTACGCGGCCTCCCTCGGTCAGGTAGGGGCGCAGCCAGTGGCACCAGCGGTCGACGGTCTCGTCGTCCCACCGGTCTCCGAAGTGTCCGAAGAGCGGCGCCGCCCAGTTGAAGAGGCTCATGTGTGTTCCCATCCCTGAACGCGAGGGCCCTGGTTCGCCCATACCCGAAAGGCGTCCGGCGCACGCCCGCAGCATGCGCTGACGACCCGCGGCTGGACGCCCCGCCGGCGGTTCCGCATAGTGTGACCGTCATCACCTGCTGGCAGACGGGCGATGTCGATACTAGCGTTTGGACGGGCCGCAACGGTCATACTTCGGCGTACCACGCATCAGGGGGCACCATGCAGGGATCTACCGGCGACTGCGCGCTTCGACCGCGCGCGTGTCTCGCACTGACCGTTCTCGTCAGTCTGCTCGTAGCACTCCCGGCATCCGCTCACGCGGTCGTACGCCGTGTGCCCGCGCCCGCACCCGCGGCCGCGGCCGCGCTTGCCGCGCCCCGTGACCTCAAGGTCACCGCTGGAGACATGGCCGACACCCTGTCGTGGGCGCCCGTGCGGTCGCTGTCGCTTTCCGGCTATCGGATCGAGTCCGCAACGTCGCCCTCGGGCCCGTGGTCGACCCTGGTCGCCCGGACGAGCGCCGCCTCCCAGATCGTCAAGGTCCGCGTGCCAGCGCTCACCTACTATCGCGTGCGCTCGATCGACGCGCGCGGGCTGGCGGGAGCGCCGGGCGCACCGGTCGCGAACTCGACGCTGTTGATGGTGCGGTTCGTCACGTCGTCCGGAGCGACGTTGCGTGCTTCGAACGGCGCGCTGACCCTCACCCTGCAGCCAGGCACCTTCACGTCGGCCACTCGCGTGGGCGTGCGTGACGCCGGAGTCCCCGGCACGCCCTCGGTCGTGCGCGTGACCGGTTCCTACGACTTCTCGGCATCGGGCGCGCTG
This sequence comes from uncultured Eubacteriales bacterium, assembly GCA_964533555.1. Classification (GTDB taxonomy): domain Bacteria; phylum Actinomycetota; class Coriobacteriia; order Anaerosomatales; family PALSA-660; genus JANYAK01. Next base: position 4,190 of record CAZHMA010000079.1, on the reverse strand, counting down.
CTGAAGCCGGCGAAGGTCACGGTGCCGTACCGCATACCGGTGAGGCACTTCCAGGTGGCCAACACCGTCGCGAAAGGCATCGACTGGATGTGCCTCGACCCGGCGACCGGCAAGTGGGCTCCCGTCACCACGTCGGTCGACACGACGGCGGGCACCCTCACGGCCGAGATGCCGCACTTCTCGTACTGGATCGGCGCCTTCATCCAGCCGCACGGCACCGCACCGTCCAAGACCGACTACTGCGGCTACGTGTGCCACCAGCTCGGCACGGAGCCGGGCAGCCCTGTCGTGCTCGCCGACAGCGACAGCCAGGTCTGCTACAACTGCCACGGCAACGCCGGCGAGGCCGATCCGGCCGCCGGTTCGTCGGGCCACAACATCCAAGCCGAGTTCTACGCCTGTGACGGGCAGAGCATGTCCGCAGGGGCCAGCATGCACCCCGCGCGCCTGCCCGGCGCCACCACGGGACTGACGTGCGCGTCGTGCCACGATCCGCACAAGGACCCGGCCGCGTCGCCCAAGCTGCTGCGGGCATACGATGCCGTGACCGGCAAGGCGATCGCATCCGCGAACGCCACGATGCCGGGAACGCCCTACTGCTGGGCGTGCCACGGAGTGAGGAAGAACGCGAAGACCGACGCGCAGGTACCCGGCTACTGGCTGCGCACGGGCGACAAGAAGACCACGTTCAACGGCGCGCACAGCTCCCTTGGCCGCTCCACATGGCGCTATGACTCGGAGACCGAGCTGAAGCGCGGCTACACAAGCCGCACCGCGGTCCGCGGAGACGGCAGCGTCGCTGTCGCCGGGATGATCATGCTGCCCAAGACGCCCACTCCACCTGTCACGGCTGTCCCGACGCCCACCTACTACAGCGCTCCCGGAGCACCTTGGGCGGCGTACGACGGCAAGCTCGCGACCATCTTCCAGTGGTTCGCCAAAGACATGGGAGCGTCCGGCGTGTCGCCTTCGAACCCGAAGGTGGGAACAGCCTATCTCACGATCGATCTCGGATCTGCCACCAGCCTGCAGGCGTTCGAAAGCTACTTCGACACGTCGGTGGGCGGGGGAGCCTTCAATACCGACGTCCTGGAGATACGCACGAGCGATGACAATGTGACTTGGCAGACCGTTGCCACGCAGGGGACGATCGGCACCCGGTCGGCGAACTACGTCTACATCAGCCTTGCCGCTCCGGTCACCGGCCGGTACGTCCGCCTCGTGTTCAGCCGGCTGTTCAGTGAGAGCGACATGCATTCGATCTGCCCCGCGGAGGTCGGCCTCTATGGACCTCCGGCGCAGGGCACGTTCGAGGTGTGGCCCGACATCGCGCGCAAAGCCGCCTTCTCAGGTGGCGTCGTGAAGTGGGCCTCTACGGAACCGGCCGGCACGTCGGTCGCGGTGACCGTTCGGGCCTCCACCGACAAGGGCGTGACATGGACCGGCTGGGAGCCCGTGGTGAACGGGGGAGCGATCACGCAGATCGCGGTGGGCGCATCGCTGGAGAACGCCCGCCTTCAGGTGCGTTCGACGCTCAGCGGGGTGGGGACCACCCCGATCCTCGATTCCCTGCAGGTCTCACTCGACCGCGGCGCCATCACGGGCACCACGCCGGCATGGAGTGGCGCCTCACCCGCGAACCAGTGCCAGCGCTGTCATACCGGCCACGCCAGCGCCAAGGGTGGGCTCGTCTCCGCCGGGAGTACGGCGTCGTGCAAGAACTGCCACGTGGGCACCTACGGCAGCAGCTACGTCGGCTCGGCGGCCTTCGCCACATCGAAGCATGCTGGGGTGGCCTGTGCCGACTGCCACACCGCGCACGGCAAGCCCTCCGGCGCCGGAGTCGACTATGCGTTCCTGCTCAAGGACGACCGTGCGGAGGCATGCCTTGCGTGTCACGCGACGGTGAAGACCGCCTTCGATGCGAAGGAGGGTGTCGCGTCCGAGTGGGCGAAGCACGACATCCGCTCGGCCCAGCAGGTCACGACGGGCAGCACCATGGCCTGCCGGACGTGCCATGCGACGCACTTCTCCAGCACGGGGCTCGTCGACCCGGATTCGCCCACGACCGCGTTCACCGCGACGCGCGACGACCCGACTTCGATCCCCACGGGTGAGATCGTCGTCTATGCCACGAGAGACACCCTGATCGACTCGACCGCCGGGCGGCAGACCTGGAACTACGGGGCGTCCAACACCGTGACCATCACGCCCTCCACCCGGTTCCTCGCGTACTTCGATCTCAGCGCGATCCCGGCGGGCGCGACGATCCAGCACGCCGAGTTCGTCCTGTGGGGAACGAACTGGGACTACCACGCCTACACGGGCGGCTACCTGCTCTACCCGATGACGCGTGACTGGCTCGAGGGCAGCGGCACCGGCACGGCGAACAGCTCGGGCGTCAATGGCGCTTCTTGGCTCGAATGGAAGTACGACAACAACGCCAACAGCGGGAACACGACCGCCGGCGACTGGGCCGCGCTGGGAGGCGACCGCGGGGCGGCGGGGACGTACGACTCGGGCGGTATCGCCGCCCGGAACGTGACAGCGCTCGTCACGTCGCTGCGCGCGGGCCCGAACTACGGGATCATGGTCGCGCCGTACGACGCCGCGACGTCGCTGCCCATCTACACCCGCGACAACGCCGGCCTGCAGATGCGTCCCAAGCTCCGCATCGTGTACCGCACGGGCCCCGCGACCCGGCAGGTCGCAGACGACATCACGTTCTGCTCCAAGTGCCATGACGGCACCATGCCGGCAGGACTGACCGGCCAGTCGATGAGTGCTGTCGCGAGCATGTACCAGTACGGCGTCCACGGCGCCAAGCAGGGCATCGGCCCCGAGTCGGACGCGTTCGGCTACTGGGGCGCGGACGGTGGCGGCGGTGGCTTGAAGGCGCCGTACACCTACGGCATGGACGCCCTTCCCTGCACGACGTGCCACGACCCGCACGGCTCGCGCCTGCCGTACCACCTGCGGGAGGTCATCAACGGCCAGTCGGTCACTCCGACCTACGGCTGGAACTGGGGGTACGAGACCGCGACGACGGGCGCCGGACTGGGCTACTTCTGCGCCGCGTGCCACATCTTCCCGACCAACCACACCGGCTACATGACATCGACGACGAGCTGCTCTTCCAGCTGTCACAACCACGCCGGCAAGTAGGCGCGCGGACTCGAGGCTCGACGGCGACGGGCGCCCACCGGGCGCCCGTCGTGTCTCACGGTGCGTGTAGAATCGGTATGCGCGCTGTTGTGCTGCCAAGTCCGGTGGTCCACGCGTATACCGAGAGGCGCCCGGCACATGTCTGAACGCACCCTCGCCGTCATCGACGGCAACAGTCTGCTCCACCGGGCGTTCCACGCGCTGCCGGTGACCATGACCGCCCCCGACGGCCGGCCCACGAACGCCGCCTACGGGTTCGTGTCGATGCTGCTCAAGCTCACGGAGTCCTTCAGCCCTGACGGGCTCGTCGTGGCCTTCGACAAGGGCCGGCCGGCGTTCCGCAGCGAGGTGCTGGAGCGCTACAAGATCCACCGACCCCCCACGCCCGGGGAGCTCAAGCCCCAGTTCGGCATCGTCAAGGAGCTTCTCGCGGCCATGAACGTGCCGGTCGTCGAGTGCGAGGGGTGGGAGGGCGACGACTTGCTCGGCACCTTCGCCCAGCGCGGCGAGGACGCGGGCATGCGCGTCTTGCTCTTCACGGGCGACAAGGACGCCTACCAGTTGGTGACCGAGCGCGTGAACGTCGTATCCACGAAGAAGGGCATCACCGACATCGTGGTGTACGACCCCGCCGCGGTCGAAGAGCGCCTCGGCGTGCGGCCCGACCAGGTCGCGGACTACCTCGGCCTCAAGGGCGACACCTCCGACAACATCCCGGGCGTCCCCGGCATAGGCGAGAAGACGGCGGCGAAGCTCATCCAGCAGTACGGGTCGCTGGACGAAGTCCTTGCGCACGCGGACGAGGTCGCGGGCAAGGTGGGCGAGAACCTGCGCGCCAGCACCGAGCAGGCGCTGCAGAGCCGCACGGTCGCGACGATCCGCCGCGACGTGCCCGTCGAGTGCGACATCCACAACTGTGTCTGGGGAGGGATCGACCCCGACGCGGTGGTCAAGGTGTTCACCGCGTACCGGATGGTGTCGCTGGTGGAGCGGCTGCTCGCGCTCGGGCGGCGCACGGCGAAGGG
>CAZHMA010000078.1:0-8094 GCA_964533555.1 uncultured Eubacteriales bacterium | reverse complement strand
CTCGACCAGCTCCAGAGGCCGCGGTCCATGATGCGGCCCTTGTTGGAAGCGTCCGCCTTGAACGCCGCGAGCTGGGCGTCGGCTACCGCCTCGAGGACGATGCCGGTCAGCCATACAGCCGCCCCCAGCCAGGCGAAGAGCCCGAGTGGCGCGGCCGGGGCCGCGGCGGTCACGATGACCGGCGACGAGATCATGAGCATGAACAGGCCCTGCAGCAGGAAGACCTGCAGGTAGCTGCGCCACACGACCGTCTTGCCCCACTCCTTGCGCATCTGCTGGTAGCGGAAGTCCTCGGGCTTGCCGCGCCTGCGGGCGGCGATGTGCCACGCCAGGCGCACGCCCCAGATGAGCGTCAGCGCGGTCAGAAGCAGCAGGAGCGGCTGCACCCGGCCCCGGGTCAGGGCGATCTCCGCAAGACCGACCGCCGGGAACCCGAGCCCCCAGGCGACATCGGCGAGGTCGTTGCGCTTGAGGACGAGGGCGGCCACCCACCAGGCCGTCATGTAGACGAACACGACCCCGAGCGCCACGGACTTCGCGTCGGCGACCACGAGCATCGACTCGATCATGCTCCTGCCTCCTCGTCTTCCCGGCCGGCCTTCCAGAGCCCGAGCATGAAGCGGTGCGGACCCGGGGTCCCGTGCGGCACGAACCCGATGCGGTCACCCGGCACGATGACCCGGCTCAGGCCGAAGACGTGGCCGTTGCAGAACACGCCCTCGATCATCTCGCGCGGAAGCTCGAGCTCGTCGGCTATGGCGCGGGCGCTCATGCCGCCGTCGGGGACCTCGAACTCCACCGTCGTCGGCAGGTCACGCTCCTTGCGCAGCGTGTGCAGCGAACCGAACATGCGGATCGTCACTGGACCGTCCGGCGCCGCGCAGGGGTCGATCTCGTCCATCTGTCGCTCCTCTACAGGTCGTTCGTAGGGAGGATACCCTCGCGCGACTGGAGGAACCGCTCGGTCGAGACGAGCGCGAGCCCCAGGACCACCTCCCCGGTGTTGCTGAGCCAGAAGCCGGTGACGCGGGCGGGCACCGCGGCCGCGACCAGCATGAACACGCCGCCCACCAGCATCCAGCGCCACCCCGTGCGCTTGAGCAGGAGCATCCCCGCGACAAGGACGGTCAGGACCATGACGATCGCCGGTACGGGAGGGCCCGGGAGGCCGCCCGCGTTGGTGTAGTAGACGAGGCCGCCCGTGCGCACGGGCTCGAGGCGCAGCAACAGAAGCGCGGAGACGACCCCGAGCGCGGCCATCGCGCCGTAGAGCGCCCACGTGGCCGCCCGGGTCCCGCGGCCCTCGAGGCCCTCTGCCCCGCCCCTGCGGGCGAACTCGTAGGCGGTCACGATCCAGATGGGCGTGAGCAGCGCGTGCCCCGCGAACCGCGGGTACGTGAGCGCCGTGAGCAGGGCGCCTTCGCCGATGAACGAACCCATCCCCACGACCGCGTTGTCCCAGACGAGTGCGAGGATCGGAAGCGCCAGCACGAGGGCCCCGACGGAGCGGCGCCGGAGCCACAGACGCACGGCCGCAACGGAGAGCGCTACCTGCGCGAGCGCGAAGAACGCATACGCTGCCGTGAGCATCAGGGGCCTTTCGGGCCGGTTCGCATGCCATGGGCGACGGCACTGTTTGTACCACACGCGCGCTCCCGTGGCCCCAGGGTGTATAAACCAAGAGGAGCGCCCGGTCGGCCAGCCGGAGCCGCCGACCGTCACGAGAGGGCCGCGACGATGATCATGCGACCGACCGTAGAGCGATACCGGGACGGCGAACTGGTCTTCCGGCAAGGGCAGTTCGGCGATCGGATGTTCATCGTCATGAGCGGCGCTGTGCGCATCTACCGCGAGGACCTCAACGGCGAGACCACGTTGGCCAATCTGGGCTTCGGCGAGATGTTCGGCGAGCTGGCGCTCTTCGACCAGCATCCCCGCTCCGCTTCCGCCAGCGCCATCGGCGACACGGAGCTGCGCGTCATCACGCACGAGGAGTTCATGGAACTCGACTGCGACGGGATCATCCGGCAGATGCTCGTGACGCTCGCGCAGCGGCTCCGCGCCATAGACGAAGCGTTCGAACGGCTCTCAGCCAAGGAGGCCCCCGAGCGGGAGCGCCTTGCCGAGCTCATCAAGGCCCACGACTGGGTGGACTGATCCGAAGGACGTGAGAACCCGCCGGCCGCCGTCCTAGCGCACGGTCTTGTGCCCGTCCGGCTTCTCCGGGTGACAGCTCTCGCAGCGCGTATCGCCGGCCGCGATCGCCGTGCGCACCGCCGGATCCGCGCTCTCGTGGCACGCCGCGCACGTCAGGTGCGCCCCGCCGTGGGACTGCCTGTAGTGCTCGACGGTGAGCGAGCGGTCGTGGCACGGCCGGCACATCGTGGTCGGCGATTCGTGATACTGCGCGATATCCATCGAGTGCGTCTGAGGCACCGTGACGTAGGCGCCGCCGTGGCACGAAGCGCAGTCCGAGGACAGCTGCGTGCCGTGGCATTCCGAGCAGGCCGCCGGGTCCGCGTGCACCGAGGCCTGCGGGTCGGCATGCGGGGAGCTGCCCGGGCTGTAGCCGCCGCCGATGGGGCTGCCGGGGCCGTGACAGCCGGCGCAGGCGGTCATGGGGTGCTGCCCGGGATAGCCCACGTGACAGTCCGCGCACGCGCTGCCTGATACGGGCATCTGGACGCGCGCCGTGTGGGGCTGCCCCGTGCCGTCGACGATGTGGCAGCCCGCGCAGGCGGGCGCATCGGCGGCGATGGCCGCTTTGACAACGACGTTCGCGCTCGCGTGACAGCTCGCGCACGTGAGCGTCCGGGTCTTGTAGTGCTCCACTGTCAGCGCGTCGTCATGGCACGCGCTGCACGGACTGGCAGGGGCCACGTGCTGCGCTTCTGCGGAGTCATGAGAGGGCGGGACCGACGCGTACGTCCCGCTGTGGCATGAAGCGCAGTTCGAGGACAGCTGGGTCGGATGGCACTCCACGCAAGCCGCCGGGGCCACGTGGACCGACGGCTGCGGGTCGGAGTGCGGGGTCGACGACGAAAGGTCGAACCCGCCGCCGATCGGGCTGCCGGGACCGTGGCAGCCGGCGCACGCCGTCATGGGATGCAGCGCGGGATAGTCGAGATGGCATGCGGTGCAGGCGGTCTGCGATATGGGCATGGGGACGCGCAGGGGCACCGGCGGCACCGGCGGCGTCGGGCTCAGGATGGTGAAGCTCCAGCTGTACGAGGAGTAGCGGCCGCTGCGGTTCCTGACCGTCACGGCCACGGTGTGCGCGCCGTACCCGAGCGGCGACTTCGGCCGGTACCGGATGCCGGCCCGTCGGTAGTCCACGTGCCCGCGAACGACCTTGTAGCTGAGGCCGGCGGGAACGCGCACGCCGTCCAACCGCATCGTGAACACGCCCGTGCCGCGAACGCCGGCGCGGTCGTAGAAGTACACGTAGAGCGTCGGATACCGCGACGTGAACGAGTAGCCCGGTACGGGAGTCGTGCCGCTGAAGGCAGCGGGGCCGGCCGCGAACGCGACGACCGGAGCGAGCAGCGCCGCCGCCAGAACGAGCGCGAAGGCGGCCGCGACCAGAGTCCGGGGCGCAGGTGTCCGATGCATGTCGATCCTCCGATTGCGAAGGTCTCGCGCTGCTCCCGGCATGGCGCGGCCGCGACGACCACTGCCAACTATACTCCCGAGGATGTCCGCACCCGGTGGGTGCGGTGACCGGCGGCACAACGGAGCGCCCACCACGCGCCGAACGGCGCAGGAGGCGGAGCCGGGGCCTAGAGGTCTCGGCTGTCGTAGGCCCAGTTCATCAGCGCCTGGCGCTGCTTCGGCCGACACGTGTCGTCCCCCGGAAGGCAGTGGACCCGTACCTGCGCCGCGTGACGCCTGAACGCGCGCCACCGTGCGATCTGGCGCTCGTCCTCCCCCGCCACGCGCCGGCCCATCCAGTACCGGCAGTACCACTGGAACCAGCCGCGCGGGTCGTCGGGATGCAGCCAGCCGCGCCGTCGCCATTCGGACAGGGGCAGACTCGCGTTCACGCCGAAGTGGTTGAGCGACGGATCGTGGCGGTCGTGGCAGAGGCGCGCGCCCTCGAACCACTCGTCGGGGAACTCGTCGCGGCAGTCCGTCAGGTACTTCCCGCCGAAGACCCCCAGGTGAAGCATCTCCGCCGGAGTGAGCTCCGGCTCGAAACCCGAGTCGAATCGCTCGCCCGCCGGGGCCTCGAGGACGTACTCGTAGCCGTGCTGCATGAGGTCGTCCACCACGATGCGCTTCGGCCGGACACCGTCGTCGTGCACCTGCAACCTTCCGATCGTTCGGCACCCGCGCTTGGTTCATGCCCGACGAGGCGAAGGCGCGCGCACGACGGGTATGATGTGCGGCGACCACCCGACGAAGGGCAGTGCGCCTCCATGGACCATCGCGTCGTCTCCGCCCAGAACATCAGCCGCATGTGCATGGTCTGTGGGACGGACAACCCGGCCGGCCTGCACGCACGCTTCTACGAACTCGACAACGGTGAGCTGATGGGCGTGTTCGAGCCTCAGGAGGTCCATCAGGGCTACCCGGGGCGCCTGCACGGCGGCATCGCTTCGACCGTCCTGGACGAGACGATCGGGCGGGCGCTCAACATCACGGACCCTGACGCGTGGGGCGTGACGGTGGAGTTGAACGTCCGCTTCCGTCAGCCCGTGCCGCTGGACCGCCCCTTGCGCGCGGTCGGACGCATCACGCGTGATTCGAAGCGCCTGTTCGAGGGCAGCGGCGAGATCGTGCTCGAGGACGGGTCCGTCGCGGTCGAGGCGTCGGGCAAGTACATGAAGCTGCCGATCGACAAGATCGCCGAGGGCGACTTCAACGAGCAGTGGTTCGCCGACGAGCGCGAGCGCCCCGATACGGTCGGGCTGTAGGCCCTCGTCCCCGGCCCCCGTGGTCGAGGGCGCCTATACTTGGGCGGCACCCCGCGGACGGAGGATGAGATGCAGGCGCTGTGGCTCGAGGACCGGGTACTCTCGGTCCGGGACATCGAGACGCCCGCCGCCGCGGGCGAGGCCCTCATCCGTGTGCGGCTGTCGGGCATCTGCGGCACGGACCTGGAGCTGGCGCGCGGCTACTACCCCTTCACCGGCGTCCCGGGCCACGAGTTCGTCGGCGAGGTCGTGGCGGCACCGGACTCGGACTGGATCGGCGCGCGGGTGGTCGGCGAGATCAATGCATCATGCGGAGCGTGCGAAGCGTGCGTGAACGCCCGGCCGACGCACTGCGAGCGCAGGACCGTCCTCGGCATCGCGGACCGCAACGGGGTGCACGCCGAGTACACGTCGCTCCCGATGGCGAACCTCCACCGCGTGCCCGACTCGGTCCCTGACGAGGCGGCGGTGTTTGCCGAGCCGCTCGCGGCGGCGCTCGAGATCCTGCAGCAGGTGCACATCCTGCCGACCGACCGGGTCCTGCTTGTGGGCGCCGGACGCCTCGGCCAACTGGTCGCGCAGGTGCTCGCGCTCACGGGCGCGCGCCTGCGGGTGGTCGCCCGGCACGCGCACCAGCGCGAGCTGCTCGCGGCCCGAGGGATCGCGACCATCGCTGACGAGGATGTCGAACCGCGGCGATGGGATGTCGTCGTCGAGGCGACCGGCTCACCGTCGGGGTTCGAGCTCGCACGGCGGGCCGTGCGGCCCCGCGGAACGTTCGTGCTCAAGTCGACCTACCGCGGCGAGCTCACCCTGGACATGGCGCCCTTCGTGGTCGACGAGATCACGGTGATCGGGTCGCGCTGCGGGCCCTTCGCCCCGGCGCTTCGGCTGCTGGAGCGCGGGGATGTGGACGTGAGCGGCCTTGTCGACGACACGTTCGCCTTGGCCGACGGGCCTGCCGCGATGGAGGCCGCGGCCCGACCGGGAATGATGAAGGTACTGCTGAGACCGTAGACGCCCGCCCATCAGCCAGGAACGGGGCCCGCTCCCATGCATCCAAGCCGCTACATGGTCAGACTCGTTGCCTTGACGGCCACCGGCTGCCTCTGCGCGGCGCTCGCCGGCTGTGCGGCAACTCCCGCGGCGGGCGGGCAGCCGGCGGGCATGGGCATGTCCGGCTCCGGTGACAACCTCATGTTCGGCGTGGTGGCGTCCAGCGCGGACGCTACCATCCAGGTCGACGCGTCCGCGCTCGGGGCGCGGGGGCTCGTCGTGCCCCGGGTCGTGGCGCCGGACGACGGATGGATCGTGGTCCACTCCACCGTTCCGCCCGCGGGCGTTCTCGGCTCCGCCCGCGTCCAGCGCGGCGTGAACACCGACGTGCGCATCCCGATCACCGCGGCCGACGGTACCTGGGTCACGGTCTCGCTCCACATAGACCGCGGGACCAGGGGGGTCCTGGAGCTGGACCTGCAGCGTCCGGAGCGCAGCCTCGACCGGCAGGTCTTCTCGGACGGTCTGCCCGTGGCGACGCTGGTCGAGCTCGAAGACTACGGGGTCGAGGTGCTGCCGAACAGCGCGATCGTCAAGGTGGAGGAGCAGAAGGCAGGGGTCGGTGCTCTGCGCGTGTCCTATCTGCTGGTCCCGAAACCCGCATGGATCGTCGTCCAATTGCTCAGGGACGGCGTGCCCGCCGAGCGTATCGGCGCTCTGTCCGCCTCCGCGGGCGAGTGGCAGCAGCTCGAGGTGCCCCTGGAACGGCCCCTGGAATCGGGGACGCTGGTGGTCACCGTCTATGGCGACCGCGGCACTCCCGGGAGGCTGGATGTCGTGGACGCCGACCCGCTGTCCTCGCCGGACCGGCCGTTCGTGTCGGCCGGCGTGGCGGTGTCCCAGCGCGTGACGGTGCGCTGACCCCGACCCTCCCGCGCCGCGCTAGCTCGATCGCTTCCCGGCCCGCCACACGGCGCCCACGACCGGCGCGCCCGGCCGGTACGCAAGGTGCACGTGCGAGGGCGCGTCCAGCATGACGAGGTCGGCGCGTGCGCCGACGCCCAGCCACCCCACGTCGTCCCGCCGAAGGGCCTTCGCGCCGCCGCGTGTCGCGGCGAGGAGCGCCTGCGCCGGCGTCATGCGCATCTCGCGCACGGCGAGCGCGATCATGAGCGGCATCGACGTGACGAACGACGTGCCGGGATTGCAGTCGGTGGCGATCGCGACAGCCGCGCCGGCGTCGAGCAGCCGCCGCGCGTCCGTGTAGGGCCCCCGAACGCCGAAGTCGGCGCCCGGGAGCAGGGTCGCCACGGTGTCGGATCCGGCGAGCGCCTCGATGTCAGCGTCCGACAGGTAGGAGCAGTGGTCCACGGACGCGGCCCCGAGCTCGACCGCCAGGCGCACGCCCGGCCCCGACCCGAGCTGGTTGCCGTGCAGCCGCGGCAGGAGACCCGCGGCAATGCCGGCCTCGAGCACCGTGCGCGACTCGCCCTCGTCGAAGGCGCCTGCCTCGCAGAACACGTCGACCCAGCGCGCGAACGGCGCGCACGCGCCGAGCATGGGGCCGGTGACGAGCGCGACGTAGGCGGCACGGTCGTTGGCATACTCGGGCGGCACGACATGCGCGCCCAGGAAGGTCGTCTCGGCCGTGAACTCGCGCGCGATGCGCAGGATCCGCGCCTCATCGGCGACGGTCAGGCCGTAGCCGCTTTTGATCTCCACGGTCGTCGTTCCCATGGACACCATCTCGGCGAAGAGCCCGCGAGTGTGTTCGCGCAGCTGCTCGTCCGTGGCCGCGCGCGTGGCGCCGACCGTCGTCGCGATGCCGCCCCCGGTGTAGGGCTCGCCGGCCATGCGAGCGGCGAACTCCGCCGAGCGCTCGCCGGCGAACACGAGGTGCGAGTGGCTGTCGACGAAGCCGGGCACGACGGCGCGGCCCTCGGCGTCGAAGCGCTCGTCGGGGGCGGGGGCTTCGGCCGCCGCGCCGACCCAGGCGACCGCGCCGTCCTCCACCACGAGCGCCGCGTCGCGCAGCAGGCCGAGGGGCGAGCCGTCGCCGAGCGAGGGGTCGTTCGTGACCAGCTCGCCGATGTTCGTGAACAGGGTGGCGGTCACGGACGCGGCCCTTCGCCCGTCTCCCGCATGGGCACCCGCACCCCGCGCTCGTCCGCGACCTCGAGCG
>CAZHMA010000077.1:0-8129 GCA_964533555.1 uncultured Eubacteriales bacterium | reverse complement strand
GACCGCTGCGGTGCTGCCGGGAGTCGTGGCCAGGCGCTTCTCGAGTTCAGTGACGCGCCCCCTGAGCTTCGCTTTGATCGCCCAGCCCCAGACGCCGTCGATGCCCTGTTCGCCGCCGTAGACGCCGGGCACCACCGATATCGCCGCCACCCACGCCTCCACATGGGCGGCGCCATCGACCGGCACAACCTTCAGGAACTGGGGGATGGTCGCGGCCCCCATGCCCTTGCGCCACACCATCTCGCCCCGCTCGTCGCGGTAGTCGAAGCCCTGCGAGCCCAGGTAGTCGGTGACGACCCGGTTCGCCTCGTCGACGGTCAGGCTCGTCGGCAGGTCCTTGCTGTAGCGAGGCATGGCGTCCCCTCCCGTGTCGGCGCCCCCGGCGCCCCCCGATCCTGCGCCCTTAAGTATTCCCCCGGGCGGTCCGGCGCATCGTCCGGCAGGGCATCGCGTACACTTCGCGCATGACCACCGTCTTCATAGACGCCGACGCATGCCCGGTGACCCGCGAGGCGATCGGCCTGGCGCGCTCTCACGGCGCCGCTGTCGTGCTGGTCGCCAATGGCACGCAGAATCTCGCCAAGCATCTGGGGCGCAGCGGTGTGGAGGCCCTCGAGGTGTCGGGAGGGCGCGACGCGGCGGACTTCGCGATCATCGAGCGGCTCCAGCCCGGCGACATCGTGGTGACGCAGGACATCGGCGTCGCCGCCATGGCGCTGGGACGCGATGCGGGAGCGATCAGTCCGCGGGGCCGCATCTTCTACAAGGCGACCATCGACATCGAGATGGAGGTCCGTCACGCCGAGCAGCGCGTCAGGCGCGCCGGCGGGCGCACGCGCGGGCCCGCGCCGTTCACGGACGAGGACCGGGAGCACTTCGGCGAGCAGCTGACCCGCATGCTGACGAAGGGCGTGGGTCAGCCCTGACGGGGTGCGTGCGGCCGGCGATTGGGGTACTCTCTCGCGGAGCCGCGGCACACGCCGCAGCCGGACAGGGGACGGATCGATGCTGAGACCGAACGATATGGCGCACAAGGTGGTCGACACCACCGACGTCGTCGTCCGCTGGATCGAGGCCATCGCGGCCGTCCTGCTGGCGATCCTCGCTGCCGCCGGCGTGGTCTTCCTGATCTACGAGATGGTCCTGGCCGCGCGCAACCCGGGCGCGAGTTCGCTGGAGGCGCTCTTCGGCGCGATCCTGCTGCTCTTCATCCTCATCGAGCTCTACAGCATCGGCACCGCGTTCGTTCGCGGCGACGATGTCACGAACAAGATCTTCGAGGTCGGCCTCGTGGCATTGGTGCGGCAGGTCATCGTCGCCGAGTTCCTGCACCTCAGCGTGCAGCACATGCTCACGATAGGCGCGCTCATCGTGGCACTCGGCGTGTCCTGGTTCCTGGCGAAGCGCGCGATCGGCCCCATCCAGCGCAAGCAGGGGTCGACGGCCGAGTAGGGCGTCGCTTCGCGGACCGGCGCGGCCGGGCTCAGACCGGTTCGGCGCGCACGTGCCCGAGGATGTTCAGCCCAGTGCTCACGCCGAAGAGCACGGCGTACACGCCCCACAGGGCCGGGTGAACGAACCACAGCGGGATCCAGAGCATCACCTGTGCCGCGGTGAAGAGCGCGACGTACACGATGAATACGGGCCAGTCGATCGGCCCGCGCCACGGGATCTTGAACACGTTGTCGATCGCGAACCCGTACGCACCCCACACGGCGAACAGCAGCGGTCCCAGCCACCACCGGACCGTGTCGCCGTCCGCGATGATCAGCACTGCCAGGAGCAGCCCCGGCACCCCCATGGCGTAGACGATCCAGCCGTAGCGGTCGGCGGCGCCGGTCTTCAGCCGGCGGTCCAGGAAGTAGGCGACCAGCAGGCATTGCGCCACGATGGCGAACGACGCGAAGAGCACCATGGTCGTACCGTCGGTCGCGCTCACGGCGCGCCTCCCCCTGACTCGACAACGACTCCGCATCGAATGTAGCACGGGGCCTCGCGGCTCCGTATACTGCGCTCACACGCGCGTCTGCGCGCCGCCTTGAAGGAGACCCGCATGGCCGTTCCGCGCTCCGTTCGCCTCATGTTCGCAGCCGCGCTCGCACTCGTGCTGGCGGCCGTTCCCGGCATCGCCGCGGCCGCTGTACACGAGGGACCGGTACCGAGTCCCGCGGTCGTGGGCGGCGTGAACCTGCTCGGCCTCTCCGACGCTGACGCGCGTGCCGCCATCGTGACGGCGTTCCCCCTGCCCGCGATGGCGCCCCTGGACATCGCCTGCCTCACCGCGCTGCGGACCGTCGATCCCGCTCCGGCCGTTGCCGTCGATGTCGATTCGATCCTCGACGAGGCCTATGCATCCACCGCGACCGATCCGTACGTGATCGCGGCGAAGTACCGCGTCGACCCGGCCGTCGTCGGTTCCTGGATCGCGCCCTTCTCGGCCGCGATCGATGTACCCGCCACGGACGCCCGCTACACCGTCGTGCGCCGCCGCCTCAGCCTGGTCGCTTCCGTCGCGGGCAGTCGGGTCGACGTCGCGGCGGCCGAGGCGGCCCTTACCGCCGCGGTCCTCGCGGAGGTCGCCGCGGGCGGGGCCGCTCAGCCCCCTGTCGTCCTCGGGGTGGTTCCAGTGGCGCCGCGGATCCACGAGTCGGTCATGCCGCGGGCCCTGCTCGTCGTCCTCGGCGAGCGCAAGCTCTACTCGTACCGTGTCGGGGGCAGCCTCGAGAAGGTCTACCGCTGCGCCATCGGCATGAGCCGCTACCCCACTCCGCGCGGCACCTTCAAGGTGGTCGGCAAGAAGGTCCTGCCCGCCTGGTACAACCCGGGCAGCAAGTGGGCGCGCTCGATGCCGCGCTACATAAAGCCGGGATCGGGCAACCCGTTGGGGACGCGTGCGCTGTACCTGAACGCGTCCGGTATCCGCATCCACGGGACGTCGCAGTTCCGCTCCATCGGCCGTGCCGCCAGCCACGGCTGCGTGCGCCTGGTGCGCAAGGACATCGAGGCCCTGTATCCGAAGATCCCGGTCGGGACCACGGTCTATATCGTCAGATAGGGGCGCCGCGCCCGCGCGACGCGAAGGAGGAGGGGCCATGCGTGCTCGAAGGGCCATAGCCGTCGTCCTGACAGCCATGCTGGCGAGCGCCGCCTGCCTGCCCGCCTTCGTTGCACCCGCGCTGTCCTTCGCCGCGGAGCCGCCCACCACGGCGACGGTGCCCGTGGCGTCGGCGCTGTCGGCGGCCGAGACGTCGCCCTCGGTCGAACCCACGCCGACGCCCTCGACCGAGACCTCGCTCACGCTGCTCGCGGTCGGCGACATCATGTGCCACATCGCGCAGCTGAAGGTCGCCCGCACGCGGAGCGGCTACGGGTTCTTCGAGTCGTTCTCGCCGGTCGCGCCGACCATCTCGGCGGCCGACCTGGCCGTGGGCAACCTTGAGACCACCCTGTCGGACCGAAGCTTCTCCGGCTACCCGGCGTTCAAGACGCCTCGCCAGTTCGCGGACGCTATCAAGTGGGCGGGCTTCGACGTCCTGAGCACGGCGAACAACCACACGCTCGACGGCGGGGCGCGCGGCGTGCGCTACACCACGTCGTACCTGGACCGGATCGGCATCCGGCACTTCGGGAGCAACGACCCGGCGCCCATCGTGGTGGAGCGCAACGGGATCAAGATCGCCTTCGCCTCCTACACCTACGCCACGAACGGCATCCGCAGCCCGTTCCGGACCGCGGTGAACCGGATCAACCTCGCGCGCATGCGCGCCGACATCCAGGCCGTGAAGCCGAGCGTCGACATGGTGGTCGTCTTCGTCCACTGGGGCGCCGAGTACCAGACCTCGGTGGAGCGCGCCACGCGAAGCCAGGGGCGCTACCTGATCGACAGCGGCGCCGACCTGGTGCTCGGCTCCCACCCGCACGTCGTGCGGCCCGTCGAGCAGTACAGGGGACGCTACATCGTGTACTCGATGGGCAACTTCCTGAGCGGTCAGTCGAAGAACCTCACCGACCTGGGTGCCATGGTCACTGTGAAGGTGACGAAGAACGAGGCCGGCACCACGGTCTCGGGCCTGCGGGTCCTGCCGGTGTTCCGCGACCGCACGTCGGGCGCCGGGAGAAGGACGTATCGCACGGTCCTGCTCGACCGGAGCGACCGGCTCATCAGCAGCGCCGACCGCAGGCGTATGGCAGGGTACCGGACCTTCGCCAGGCGCATGTTCCGGGGCTACTACTAGATGCTTGGAAGAGACCGGCTCGTGCCCGCGCTCGCCGCGGGGGTCGTCGTGCTGGCGCTGAGCTGGATCGTCGCGGGCCGCGGCGTGGCCGCCCGTCCGGAAGAGGTGCTGCGCACCGATCCCGCAACGTGGACGCGCCCGAACACGTTCGAGTCCGCCGTGCAGGGTCCGTCCGTACCGCCGGCCGCGCCGTCCCATGGCCGTCAGGCCGAGACCGGGTTCGTGCCCGGCTCATCGACCGCGCCGGCGGCCACCGACGAGACCTACTCCGTGCCGGGGCGCGACATCGTCACGCCCGAGCCGCCCGCAGAGACCACCGCGGCGCCCTAGCCCCCGCTAGTGCGGCAGCTCGGCGCACTCCACCGGGACGAGTTCGCCCCGCTCGTTCATGATCTCGACCCCGGCATGGCGTCCTTCGCCTGAGAAGAGCTTCTCGGCGCGGCCGCCGCGCAGCGCGCGCAGGGTCACGTGAACGATGGCGCCGAGCGCCTCGTCGGCGCGGGCCTCCATGGAGCCCAGGACCGGTGCTTTCAGCGCGGCGGGGGCCGCACCGTCGACGTGCACCTCGAGTTCGCTGCGGCGGTCCCGCAGCGTGAAGTCGGCCGAACCCGGGCGGGTCGCCATGCAGGCGAGCTTGGCGCCGGTGTAGGTGGCGAAGCGGTGCAGGGTCCCGTCCAGCAGAAGTCCGGCGATGTGGCCGGTGAACGCGCCCGTCATCCAGGGCACGCGGGCCACGGATGCTGAGACGGACACGCCCGGACGCTGGAAGTGGTTCGACTGCGCCCAGATCCACGAGCTGGGGAAGCTGCTGCCCCAGTCCTTCTCGGCGTAGCCCCGCCCGCCGTCGAAGGTGAGCGCATCTCCGTCCACCGTCAGGCCGCCCGAGAGCGCGTGGTCCATCGACAGCACGCCGTGGTAGCACTCCATTCGCGGCACGAAGCGGTACCAGCCCATCACGCCCGGCGACAGCAGGGTGACCGGCCACGGGGTCCAGGTGCCGAAGTTCACGTCACCGCGGACGCTGCCCGCGTCGTCCGCCAGCTCGACGTGCAGGCCCTGGGCGGAGAACGTGTTGCCGCCGATCCTCACGCCGAAGCGGTCACGGCTGAACTCGAAGGCGTCGGCGGGGAAGGCGAAGTAGCGCGATGCGCCGCCCGGCCGCACGAGTTGCACGAAGGCGTGCCGCACGGATCCGTCCTCCGAGAAGGACACGCCGGGTATCAGCGAAAGCGGGTGCTCGCCTGCGGCGTCGACCATCTTGAGGTACCAGCCCTCGAAGTAGCGCTTGCGTCTGTCTCCGCCCTGGTAGAGGGCCGGCTCCCAGATCCGTCGCAGGGGATAGAGCATGATGGTCCTTCCGTTGTTGCGGGTGGCGGCGCGGACCGGCGTGTGTGAGAAGCACCCGCGGGCTGAGGGGCTGATACCCGAGCGGGGCGGAGCTGTGACACCCACCTGGCGCGACACGCGAGGAGGGCGGGCCACTGCGGGTCCCGCCCTCCTCGTTTCGTACTTCCGTGCCGCGGCTACTCGACGGTGATCGTCCCGCCGGTGTCGCCGCAGGCCGCGATCCACTCGTACGTTCCCGCCTGGAGCGCTGGCAGCTTGACCGTGCCGCCGGCCGCCGTGTCCTGCTTGATGTCGAGGCCGGCGAACGTGAACGTGGCCGACGCGGAGCACGCGTTGCCGCCGGGTCCGAACGCGATCTCGATCGGCACGCCGGCCTTCGCCGTGATGACGTTCGGGACGAACTTGCTGCTGGCGGTGTCGATGGCGAACTTCTGCACGCCGCCGACCACGTCGGCCTGCTTGGACGCGGCCACCTGCGACGCGGCGAACGCCACGAACGCGACGCACAGCAGCGCCAGCACGATCACCACCAGGCGCTTCGCGGGGATCTTCTTCGGGGGGGCATCGGACATGTGTGGCCTCCATCTGGGGGTCGGGGACTGGCCGATTGGAGGCGTCTGACCCCCCGGCGGTCGTCGCGGCACGGTCATCGGTCATGCAAGGCCACGGAGACAGGCGCGCCGCCTGCGTTGTATCGTGCGCATACGCACGTAGGTCCGTGTCCTTTGGGGAGGGGTATGCGTCATGGCGGATGAGAACCGGATCGGCGCCAAGCTCACGACACTGCGCGAGACGCTCGGCCTGTCGGTGGCCGATCTGGCGCAGCGCTGCGACTGCGACGCCGCGCTCATCGAGAAGCTCGAGTCGGGCGACGTCGCGCCTTCGCTCGCGCCGCTCATCAAGATCACGCGCGCGCTCGGCGTGCGGCTCGGCACCCTGCTCGACGACGACACGAACGTGGGTCCTGTCGTGACGCGCAGCGGCGACGCCGACGCGGTCCGCCGTGTGAAGAGCCTCGAGACCTCCAGCGACGGAGGGGTGCTCGACTTCTTCTCGCTCGCCTCCGGCAAGACGGCCCGCCACATGGAGCCGTTCCTCATCGACGTGAAGCCCGCAGGCGAGGAGCATCACTCGCTCTCCACACACGAGGGCGAGGAGTTCATCCACGTCGTGGCCGGTTCGATCGAGGTCGCCTACGGCAAGGACCTCCACGTGCTCGACGCCGGCGATTCCATCTACTACGACTCGATCGTGCCGCACCAGGTGCGCGCGCACGGCGACGCCGCCGCCCGCATCCTGGCCGTCGTCTACGCACCGGCCTAGGGGGCGCGACATGCAGCTGCACA
Organism: uncultured Eubacteriales bacterium; assembly: GCA_964533555.1. Taxonomy (GTDB): domain Bacteria; phylum Actinomycetota; class Coriobacteriia; order Anaerosomatales; family PALSA-660; genus JANYAK01. Next base: position 1,201 of record CAZHMA010000077.1, on the reverse strand, counting down.
CCGACCTGGCCATCGGGCAGTACTTCGAGAAGGTCGTGGCCGAGCAGCCCGATCGCGACTTCGTCGTCTACCCGGACCGCGACCTGCGCTGGACCTACTCGCAGTTCGACGAGCGCGTCGACCAGCTTGCGAAGGGCCTGCTCTCCATCGGCATCGGCAAGGGCGACCACGTGGGCGTGTGGGCACGCAACGTCCCCGACTGGCTGACGCTGGCGTTCGCCACGTCGAAGATCGGCGCCGTGCTGGTGACCGTGAACCCGGTCTACAAGGCCCACGAGCTCGCCTACGTGATCAAGCAGTCGGACATGAAGGCGCTCGCCATCATCGATGCGTTCCGCGATGTCGACTACGTGCAGATCGTGCGCGAGCTCGTCCCCGAGTCCATGACGCAGGAACGCGGGCACCTGGACTCGGCGGAGTTCCCGATGCTGAAGTCGCTCATCTACATGGGCCCGGAGAAGCACCGGGGGTTCTACGCGATGCCCGAGCTGCTCCTGCTCGGCGAGCACACGCCCGACGGCGAGCTGCGCGCGATCACGGCCTCGCTGAGTGCCGACGACACCATCAACATGCAGTACACCTCGGGCACGACGGGCTTCCCCAAAGGGGTCATGCTCACGAGCCGCAACATCCTCAACAACGGCTTCTACATCGGCGAGCGCCAGAAGCTCACGCCCGACGACCGTGTGTGTCTGCCCGTACCGCTCTTCCACTGCTTCGGGATCGTGCTGGGCGTTCTCGCGGTGCTCACGCACGGCTCCGCGGCGGTCATGGTCGAGAGTTTCGACCCGGTCATCGTCCTAGCCGCCGTCCAGAAGGAGCGGGCGACAGCCCTCTACGGCGTGCCGACCATGTTCATCGCGGAGCTGGCACACCCGATGTTCGACATGTTCGACCTCACGAGCCTGCGCACGGGCATCATGGCCGGCTCACCGTGTCCGATCGAGACCATGCGCCAGGTCATCGACAAGATGCACGCCTCGGAGATGACTATCTGCTACGGCCTCACCGAGGCCTCGCCGGTGTTCACCCAGACGACCACCGACGACACCCTCGAGCGCAAGTGCGAGACCGTCGGCCGCAAGCACGACGAGGTCGAGGTGCGCGTGGTGGACCCGGAAACGGGCGAGGACTGCCCGCCCAACGTGCATGGCGAGTTCCTCTGTCGCGGCTACAACATCATGAAGGGCTACTACAAGAT
>CAZHMA010000076.1:0-8158 GCA_964533555.1 uncultured Eubacteriales bacterium | reverse complement strand
CCACGGTCCTCGTCCAGCGCGGCACGCTCAAGATCGGTGACGCAGTCGTCGCCGGAACGGCCCACGGCCGCGTCCGCGCGCTCATCGACCCCAAGGGCAAGCACGTGCACGACGCCAAGCCCGCGAGCCCGGTCGAGATCCTCGGCCTGTCGAGCGTCCCGAGCGCCGGTGACGACTTCAAGGTCGTGGCCGACGACCGCGCGGCCCGCCAGATCGCCGAAGAGCGCGACCTCAAGCGCCGCCTCTCCGAGCAGCTGCCGACCAAGGACCACATGACCCTGGAGGACCTCTTCGGCAAGATCCAGGAGGGCGTCCAGGACCTCAACGTCATCGTGAAGGCGGACACCCAGGGCTCCATCGAGGCGCTCAGGGACTCGCTCGCCAAGCTCGACCAGGCCGAGGTGCGCATCAACGTGCTCCACAGCGGCGTCGGCGCCATCACGGAGACCGACGTCATGCTCGCCGACGCGTCCGACCTCATCATCATCGGCTTCAACGTGCGGCCCGAGCCCAAGGCGAAGGTCCTCGCGGAGCAGACCAAGGTCGACATGCGCCTCTACCGCGTCATCTACAAGGTCATCGAGGACATCAACGCCGCGCGCGTGGGCATGCTCAAGCCCACGATCGAGGAGCAGGACACGGCATCCATCGAGGTCCGCGAGCTCTTCCGCGTGCCGAAGATCGGCGTCATCGCCGGCTGCTACGTCCAGGAGGGCGAGGTGACTCGCGACGACCTGGTGCGCGTGGTCCGCGACGGCACGATCATCTTCGACGGCAAGCTGCACTCGCTGCGCCGCTTCAAGGAGGACGTGAAGTCAGTGAAGGCCGGCTACGAGTGTGGCGTCGGCATCGAGAACTTCCAGGACCTCAAGGAAGGCGACACCATCGAGGCATACAGAGTCGTCGAGGTCGCTCGCGAGGAGTAGGAGCGTTTGATGAAGTCCTACCCGCGCTCACGCGTGACCGGGGAGACCGTACGTGAGGTCATCGCCCGCACGCTGCTCGAGGACGTCAAGGACCCGCGCGTGGAGTTCGTGACGGTCACCGGCGTGGCGATGTCTCCGGACCGCCGCCACGCCAACGTGTTCGTGACGGCCCACGGCGACGCCGAGCACTACGAGAAGGCATTGGCCGGACTCAACTCGGCCAAGGGGCGCCTCAGGGCGGTCCTCGGCCAGGCGGTCCGCATGAAGTACGTGCCCGATCTGCACTTCGCCATCGACCCGTCCGTGGACTACGCCGAGCGCATCTACGAGGTGCTGGCGAGCGAGCGGGCGGCGGGTCGCGCTCCGTCCGACGAGGAAGAGGCCGAGGCGGCAGAAGCGCCGGCCGAGGTCGCGGCGGCGGGCGAGAACCCGTCCGGTCACACGGCCGATGAGTGACTGTGCGAACGTGCTAGCCGACGCTGCTCGGGCCCTCAAGGGCGCGGGCAGCGTCGTCGTGTGCGCGCACGTGCACCCCGACGGCGATGCCGTCGGCAGCGCGCTCGGGCTCGTGCTGGCGCTTCGGGAGCTCGGGATCGACGCGGTCCCCACGCTCGCGGACGGCACGGCGGCGCCTGCGACGTACGCGTTCCTGCCCGGCCACGACCTGTATCGCGTGGCCTCCTCGCTGGCGGCGCCCGAGGTGTTCGTCGCCCTCGACTCGCCGAGCTGGGCGCGGTTGGCGGACGCCGAGGACCTGGCGCGGCGCTCGGCCACCGTGGTCACCCTCGACCACCACCCGGACAACACCTGCTACGGCGCCGTCAACGTCGTGGACCCGGTGGCCGCGGCCACCGGACAGATCGTGTGGCGCCTTTTGCCCCTGCTGGGCGTCAGACCCACACCCGACATCGCCTTCGCCCTCTACGTGGCTCTCATGACCGACACGGGGCGCTTCTCGTACGGCAACACCGACGAGGCCGTCCTTCGCGACGCCGCCTCGATGCTGGACGCCGGCGCCGACCCGTTCGCCGCCTATGCGGCGGTCTACGAGGCCCGCAGCCACGGCTACCTGCGCCTGCTGGGCCTGACCCTCCAGCGGGTCACCCAGGCGAACGACGGCCACGTGGCCTACTCCTGGATCACCGACGCGGACATCGAGTCGAGCAGGGCGCTCCCGGAGGAGACCGAGGACCTGGTGGACGTCGTGCGCACCGTCGCGGGCGTCGAAGCCGTGGTTCTGTTCAAGCCGACCGGCGACAGCACCCGGGTCAGCCTTCGGGCGAAGGGCACGTTCGACGTGGGACGTGCGGCACGGGCGCTCGGCGGCGGGGGACACCACGCCGCATCCGGCGCCACGGTGCCCGGCGGACTCGAGGAGGCGCTCGCGGCCGTGCTCCCGCTGCTGCCGGGGGGCGCGCAGGCGTGACGCGAAGGGGCGCCACAGACCTTGCGGGCGTCCTGCCGATCGACAAGCCGGCAGGCATGACGAGCCATGACGTCGTCGCGGCCATGCGGCGGGCCACGGGCGAAGGCCGCGTGGGTCACGCGGGCACCCTCGACCCAATGGCGACGGGACTGCTGATCGTCCTCGTGGGCCCGTACACGCGCCTGGAGCCGTTCCTCTCGGGCGGGTGGAAGACCTACGAGGCGCGGATCGCGTTCGGCACGGCCACGGACACAGAGGACGCCGAGGGCGAGATCATCGACGCCGCCCCGGTTCCTGCTAACGTCTTCGAGAGCCACGAGGCCCAGAGCGTGCTCGATCGCTTCCTGGGACCGTCACTCCAGATGCCACCGGCCTATTCGGCCATCAAGGTGGGCGGCCGGGTCGCGCACCGGGCCGCGCGGGCGGGGGAGGCGCTGCTGCTGGAACCCCGCCCCATCGAGGTGGACAGCGCCGAGCTGCTTCGCGCCGACGCCGACGCGAGGACGTGGGACGTGCGCTTCCGAGTGAGCAAGGGCACGTACGTGCGCGCGCTCGCCCGCGACATCGGGATCGCGTGCGGGACGGTCGCCCACCTGTCGGCGCTGCGCAGGACGACGGCGGGCCTGCTGACGCTCGATGACGCCACGGACCTGGAGTCGGCGACCATGGCCGGGGCGACAGGCGTGCTGCCCGGTCTCTTCGTGCCGGCGGTGGGCGCGCTCGGGCTGCCGGTGGTCGAGGCCTCGCCGGACCTGCTCCGCGACGGCCGCGCGCTGCCGGCCGAGGCATGCCCGGCGTACCCTGACGGTGCGTCGGTCTCGGTGCTCGTCCAGGGCCGTCTGCACGGCGTCTATCGCAAAGCCGGGGACCGGCTCGTCCCGGTCGCCATCGTCGGGGGAGAACTGTGAGCAGGACCGTGCTCTGGACCGAAGACACGCCCTCGATAGGCGCGGCGTGCGCCGCGATCGGGGTCTTCGATGGTGTGCACGTGGGCCATCAGGCGCTCGTGCGTGACGCGGTCGGTATCGCCCGCGCCGAGGGACTCGCCTCGGTCGTCGTGACGTTCGACCGCGATCCGGACCAGGTGGTGTCTCCCGTCACCGCCGCGCCGCAGCTGCTCGATCTCACCGACAAGATGGAGCTGCTCGCCGGACTCGGTCCGGAGGTCATCCTCGTGGTGCCGTTCACGGAGCGCCTGGCCGCGATGCCGCCGCTCGTCTTCATGGACTCCGTCCTCCTGGCTGCGCTCGAGCCGCGCGCCGTGGTGGTGGGCTACGACTTCCGTTTCGGACACAGGGCCGAAGGCGACGTCGATGCGCTGGTCCGCTACGGCCGCGAGAACGGCTTCACGGTCGTCGCACACGATCTGGTGAGCGAGGATGGGGAACCGGTCACATCGACCCGCATACGGCATCTGGTGGCCTCAGGCGACGTTGCCGGCGCGGCTCGTCTGCTCGGTCGCCCGCACCGCGTCAAGGGAGCCGTGGTCCGAGGGCGGGCCGAAGGAGCGGCGCTCGGCGCGCCGACGGCCAACCTCGCGGTCGGCCCGTACACTGCGCTGCCGTCCGACGGCGTCTACGCCGGGCGCGTGACGGTGGACGGGGCCGCGTACGCGGCCGGCGTGAGCGTCGGGATACCGCCCACGTTCCCTGAGGCTGTATCGGAGCTTGAGGTCCATCTGATCGACTTCAGCGGCGACCTGTACGGCACGACGGTCATGGTCGAGTTCGTGGAGCGCCTGCGCGACCAGCGTCGTTTCGAGGCACACGAGGACCTGGCGGCGGCGATCGCTGCCGACCTGGTCCGGTCGCGCGAGATCGTCGGCGACTAGCTACCGTCGGAGGCACTCCCGCTTCCGACACCCGCGGGAGACAGGATCGACGATGGCGTACCCGCTCCTTGCTCTCTCACCCGGGCACATCGCCGTCGCGGGCGTCTATCTGGCGGCGAGTGCGACATCCATCGTCCTGTACGGACTCGACAAGGCCGCCGCGCGCCGCGGCGCCCGGCGCGTGCCCGAGGTCGCGCTGCACGCCGTCGCGTTGGTCGGCGGCTGGCCCGGCGCGCTTCTGGCGCAGTCGGCGTTTCGCCACAAGACGGTGAAGCGGTCGTTCCGCAGGGTGTTGTGGTGCACCGTCGCCGCGAACTGCCTGCTGCTGGCGTGGGTCCTCGAGCGGCTGGCGTCGCTGCCTGCGTTGCGGTAGGTGCGGGCGCGACCACGGGAGCGCTCCCGCGACGGCAGCCTGATGCCTGCGGTGGTACGCCCCCGGTATCCCCGCAGCCGACCGCCGAATGCCCGCAGCCTGCCCGCAGTGTCCCCGCACCCGGGTGACTCCGCACCCGCAGTCACCCCGCAGCTACCCCGCAGCTCGATGCCGCAGCGTGCTCAGGAGGGGGGCGAACGCCCCCGGCCTTACGCCTCAGAGCCCCTCGGCCCCTCGTCCGCATAGTCGGGGTTCACTTCGTAGGTCGCGTTGGGGTCCGTGCGCGAGCTGGCCCGGCGGACGAGCAGCCCGCGCTCGGTCAGCGCGGCGAGGGTGCGCTGTATGGTGCGGCGGTCCTTCAGGGCCGAGATCTCCAGGACCTCGCTCGCCTTGACGCGACCCTGGCGGATCACGATCTGGAGGATCCGCTGCTGCGAGACGGGGAGGTCCTCCACCACGGACTGCGGCAGCGCCGCGGCTGGATCGTCGCCGGCTGCCGCTGAACCCGCGGCCGGCCCGAGCGTGTAGTACGCCTGGGCGCCCGTACCGGTCTGCAGGAGCCAGCCGCCCCTGACAAGGTCGCGCAGGCCCTTCTCGGCCTCGGCCGTGTCCACGAGGTTCTGGGACTCATAGTCCGCTGAGGCGATCCTCCCTGCGCGGCGCGCGAACACGAGCGCCTTCTGCTGCCCCCGCGAAAGCGAGCGCGCTCCTATGTCGGACAGCCAGGACTCGGGATCGGACTCGTCCGCCGCGCGGAACCGCAGGGTGACGGTGAACGACGTGGCGCAGTTGCTGAACTCGGGCGCGGGCAGATGCGCCTCCGCCATGGACTGGATCATGTTGTCGATCCCAAGGCCGTGCCGCTCGACGTAGCCGAGATCGCGCAGGATGTCGGCGACCCGCGGGTTCCTTGCATAGGACTCTGTGAGGATGTTGTCCACGGTCACGGGCTCCGGAAGCCCGCCCGGGCTCTGGACCTCGAGCCGGTCCGCGAACAGACGCACCTGGATGTTGGCGCCGATGAGGCCGTAGTCCCGGTGGCAGACGGCGTTCACGATCGCCTCGCGCAGGGCGAAGAGGGGAACGGCCGGTACCTCCTCGACCCTGAACCCGTCGGCGAGGACGCCCGGCGCGAGCCGCTCGCGGTGCAGCCGCTCCACGCGTGCGATGAGCTGGGGGATCGTCCCGGTGACCTCTTCGGTGTAGCGATAGGCGACCTTCTCCGTGGGAGAGGCCACCTCGACGCCCGGGAACTCCACGAAGCGCACCTTGGACTGCACGACGAGGCGCTCGGGCTGCGTCGCGAAGAACAGGCCTCCCAGCACGGTCAGCCGCTCGTGACCCGGGGGGCCGTCGACGGCCCGGAGGCCGCGCAGGACCTCGATGTCGCCCAGCTCGGAGGTCGCGGAGAGGGGCCGTCGGCGCATCGAACCCTGCACGTACTCACGCACGAGCGCGATGTCCACGTCACGCACGCTCGTACCCGGCAGGACGTGCAGTTCGTACTCGACGGGGGCCATGGTTCCGGCTGGCCGCGCAGCAGCCTCGACCGGCACGTCCTCATTCTCGACCTTAGGTAGAGGTACAGCCTCAGACTCCGCGGCGTACGCCTCGGGGAAGTCAGTCTCGGTCTCCGTGAGATTGCGCTGGGAAACGTGCGGAACGGGCGATGCGGAGGACGCCATCACCGGCTGCGGACGGGCCGCCTGAGCGGCGGCGACGGCCGGCAGGCCGCCGGACACGTACTCCGCCATGCTGTCCCGCGCGCCCGCCTGCATCAGGTCGAGCAGCATCTCGAAGTGCTCCGAACGCTCCGAGGGGAGATCGGCCTGCAGCAGCGCGAGCATGGCCTCACGCGCCTCACGCGCCTCGAGCGCCCGCTTGTCTCCAAGCGCGGCTAGCGATGTGAACTTGCGTGCGGCGGCGTCAGCCTCGGGCTGGAGGAGCACCCAGCGGACCCGTTCCGGGTCGGTGAAGACCTCGCCTCCCAGTTGCGCGGCCGATCTCAGGGCGAGACCGTCGTTGCGCACGCGGGGGGCCGCAGGGCCGCCCGCCGCGACCGGGGCGGGCGCGGGCCTTGGGACCATTCGTTGCCACACGGCCTGGAAGAAGTTCAAGAGCCCCTGCCTTTCGGCCACGCGCGCCGCGTCGTGCACGCCACGACCGGACGACGCCGTGCCGAGCATAGCCGAGCGTAGCATCCGGCGGTCAAGATGCATGCGGGTGTCACACCCGATGTCTATCGTCTCACGCGTCGTGCGACGCGCTATCCTGTCCCTTCGGCCGTGGCGCGGCCGCGCACCAGCGCGGCACCGCGATCGCGTTCGCACACCGATGGCACCTCACAGGACGGCCGAGACCGTGACACCGACCAGCACTTCCCATACAGGCACCGACCCGGTCCTCCGGCTGCTGAAGGAGGTCTTCGGCTACGACTCCTTCAGGCAGCACCAGGAGGACATCATCCGCCACGTCGTGGCCGGAGGGGACGCCTTCGTCCTGATGCCGACCGGCGGCGGCAAGTCGCTCTGCTACCAGCTGCCCGCGCTGGTCCGCCCGGGCACCGCGATCGTCGTCTCACCGCTCATCGCGCTCATGAAGGACCAGGTGGACGCGCTGCGGGCCAACGGGGTGTCGGCCGCGTGCCTCAATTCGAGCATCGCCGAATCCGAGGCGCGCGAGGTGAAGGAGCTGTTCCGTTCGGGCGCGCTGGACCTTCTCTACGTCGCGCCCGAACGCCTCGTGATGGACGGCTTCCTCGGGATGCTGGATGCGGCGCGCGTGTCGTTGTTCGCCATCGACGAAGCCCACTGCATCTCCCAATGGGGCCACGACTTCCGGCCCGAGTACACGCAGCTGTCGCTGATCAAGCGCCGGTTCCCGGGCGTGCCGGTCATGGCACTCACCGCCACCGCCGACGACCAGACCCGCAAGGACATCGCGACCCAGCTCGGCCTCGACGGGGCCCCGGCGTTCATCTCGTCGTTCGACCGCCCCAACATCCGCTACTCGGCGGCGTACAAGGACTCAGCACCCCGCCAGCTCCTCGAGTTCCTGGAGGCACACCGCGGCGAGTCCGGGATCGTCTACGCCTTGTCACGCCGCAGGGTCGAGCAGGTGGCCGAATCGCTCCGGCGTGCCGGCTTCTCCGCGGCCGCGTATCACGCCGGATTGCCCGCGGCGGAGCGCTCCCGCGTGCACGACGAGTTCCTGGGCGCGATTTAGGCACGCAAATGCTGGGCGAAGTTGTGTGTTGTGAGCAGAATTAGCAAAACGCACCGAAAAAATGAGCGAAACTACCGTATTGACGCTCATGATCTTATCTTTCTTTGCGACACAAGATGTTATGCATTCTTTAGCTTCACCGTTTCTATCGGCAACGCGTTTGCTCCCGGCAAATAACGTTACCAGTTTTGCGCGCCTAAATTGCCATCTCTCATGGATGCAAATACGGATAACAACCTTGATTCAGATCAATCGTTGTGGCAAGAAGCCGGATTGCGTTACAGGTGCTCGGTTTTTGCCCGAAAAGAATACCAGTTTCGTTAACCACCTCACCTAGACAGTAGCCAGCACAATTCATTGCAACTGAACATCCATGG
>CAZHMA010000075.1:0-8207 GCA_964533555.1 uncultured Eubacteriales bacterium | reverse complement strand
CGGTACGTCTACTACCACTGCACGAAGAGGCGCGCGGACCGCCGGTGTCGCTCACTCCGGAGCCTCCGATGGGGCGGTGTCGCCCGCGGGCTCTTCGGCGTAGCGGGCCAGTGTCGCCTGCGCCCGCGCGCGTACGCCCTCGCGCAGGCTGGGCGGCGAGAGCACCTCGTAGTCGTCGCCGAACTCCGCCAGCGAGCGGACGAAGAAATGCTCGCGCTGGTAGGGGATGACCAGCTCCAGGCTGCCGCTCTCGTCGGCGCTCGCACCCGTGCCCCAGCGCTCCTGCGCGTACACGGCGCTGCGCGGTCCGAAGCGCACGCGCGCGGTCGCGCCGGGCTCCGCCGGGACGAACACGCCGCCGAGGTACCGGTCGAGGTCCACCGGCTGGGGCTTGAACTCGCCCTCCGCGGCGGCGGAGACGACCTTGTCGAGGCGAAGGACGCGCTCGGTCTTCTCGTTCGCGAGCCTGCCGATCAGGTACCAGCAGCCCGCCTCGAGACTGACGTGGTACGGCTCGATGTGCAGGCGGCGGACCTCGCCGTCCTGCTGCATGTGATGGATGTAGAGCACCCGGTTCTCCGTGAGCCCGGTGCGCACGGCGCGCATGACGTCGTCGTCAGGCAGCGGCATGTCCGCCCGCCACGGCGCGGCCATGGCGGGCACGCCGGCGGCGGCGGCAAGCAGCTGGGTGAGGTGCCGGATGTCGGGGACCTCGGCGTCGAGGTCCTGGCGGACCTCGTGGACGGCGAGAAGGAGGGCCACGGCCTGCGGTCCGATGAGGCGGGGCGTCGCGTCAGCCATGCGTCATCACCGTCGACTCCAGGACCTCGCGCGCTCGTGCGACGGCCTCCGCGGGTTCCAGGATCCTCGCATGCGTCCCGAACGTGAGCACCCAGCCGACGAAGGCGTCGATGTCGCCCACGGCGACGACGGCCTCGAGCGCCCCGTCGGGTCTCTGCTCGAGCGGCAGGTGGTGGAGCATGCTGCTGATGAACGCCGAGATGTCCGCGTCGAACCGCACGCGGGCGGGCACCGGGTCCGGACCCAACCGCCACGGCATGGAGAGGTACTCGGACACATCCAGCCCGTACGGCATCTCGTAGGAGCCGGGCTCGTCGACGGCCTCGACGGGACCGCGCATCTCGGAGACGGCGAACGCCCGCATGGTCGAGGACCCGGGTTCGAAGCCGACGGCGTACCAGACGCCGCGCGACTCGCCGAGCCCCGCCACCTGCAGGCTCCGCGGCACGAACTCGCCGGTGGCATCGCGGTAGCCGAATCCGGCCGTGACGCCGCGCTGTGCCAGCCAGACCAGGCGGTGCAGGCGGCTGTAGGCGACGGGACGCCCGCGGGCCGCGGACCCGCGCGGGCTGAGCGACACGGTGGTGTCGCTCTCGGGCGGCAGGGGCGCGCCCCTGAGCGCCGCGAGCGCGCCGGCGGCCTCCTCGCCGAGCGGAGCGGCGAGCTTCTCGACCTGATCCAGGAGCTCGAGGTCCTTGTCGGTCAGGCGGACGGGACGGTGCTGCCAGCCGGCGGGTCCGATGGCGACCGTCGATCCGCCCGGTCCCGCCCACTCGATCTGCAGGCCGAACGACCGCAGGCGCTCCACGTCGTCGTCGAGTTCGAGGTGCGCCTGGGATGCGTCGCCGGGGTACTCGGGGATGTGGGTGAAGACCTCCTCGGCGGTGACGGCGCCGCGCGCGTTCACCAGCAGCGCGAGCAGCGCGCCCGAGCGACGCTCGCCCACCGAGACCCTGTCCTGCCACCCCGTCATGGATCCGCCCCCGTCACATGGCTGCTAGAGCCATTCATACCATCTCGGCCCGCTAATGCAAGAAGCGACCGCCGGCGGGACCGGGGAGGCGGACGCCGAAGCGGAGCCGCTACGGTCGTCGTCGGCGCGGCGCGGCAGGCGCACGGATGGGAATAGTAGAGTCGGCGGCCCCGGTCGCCTGTGATGCACGCCCAAGAGAGGAGTCCCCCATGACCGTCAAGGTGTTCGCGCTGTCCACGTGCCCGTACTGCCGCATGACGCGCCAGTACATGGATGAGAACGGCGTGGCCTACGACGTCCTGGAGGTCGACAAGCTGGAAGGGCCGGAGCGGGAGGAAGCCATCGGTGAGGTCAAGCGCCTTTCGGGAGGGACCTCGTTCCCGGTGGTCGTCGTCGATGACGAAGTGATCGTCGGCTTCAACAAGGTGCGCATCAAGGAGCTGCTCGGCCTGTGAGCGCGGCCCCAGATCCCGCGCCGCCCGTCCGCAGGCGGTTCCGCCCCGGGACCACGGCAGAAGACCTGCGCGCCTACATGGGGCCGTTCGTGGCCAGGCTGGGCTACAAGTTCAACACGGACGAGGACTTCGTCCGGATGGTCCTGGAAGGCGAGCTCGAGGTCCTGGAGCAGACGGGCGACGTCTACTGCCCCTGCCGGATCCGGACCGGCGATCCCAAGGAGGACCTCAAGATCGTCTGCCCGTGCATCCCGTTCTACCGCGACCAGTTCGCCGGCCTGCGCAAGTGCTGGTGCGGGCTGTTCATCCGCGCCGACGTCGAGGACGGAAGCACGCTTCTCGGCGTGATCGAGGAGCCAGAGGGTCCCGTGCGGGTCCCCGTCGGCCGCGCCGAGGACATGCAAGACGGCGAGGCGCGGCATGTGAAGATCGGCAAGCGCGACATCGCGATCTTCCGCGTCGACGGCTCGTTCTTCGCGCTGTCGAACGTGTGCAGGCACGCCTTCGCGCCGCTGTCGGACGGGTGGCTCGAGGGGCACGTCGTCATGTGCCCGTGGCACGGGTGGCGCTACGACGTCCGCGATGGGACGACCGATCACCCCGATGCCGACGTGGCCACCTATGTGGTCGAGGTCGACGGCGGCGAGGTCTTCGTGACCCTCTAGGGCTGCTGCCCGCGCCCGCCGCGCGCGTGGCGGCCCGGTCCCGGCTCCGAGCGCCCACGTGCATGCTTGCCGGCGTAGCGGGCGCGGTTCACCGCGACGGAGATCGACGCCGAGACCAACAGGAAGGCGGCCCATTGCCAGGCGGGGTCGGCGCGGCCGGCCTCGAGGGCGGCGGCGACGGCCGCTCCCGCGGCCCAGGGCGCACCGTAGCGGTCGCGCGTGACGGCCGTGACGACGGCGATCACGACCGCGACCAGCACCCAGGCCCAGAACCAGATGCGCATACGTGCGTGCTTCCCCTCGGACGCTCTGATAGGGGAAGCGTACCTCACGGGGGGCGGTCATGGGCGCCGGGCGTTGCCCGCGCGCCCGGCTTGAAAGCACACTAAACACAGCACTATAGTGCGTTGCATGGTCTTGAGACCGCAGGCGCCGGCGCGTAGAGTGCGTCGGGACACCAGCGGTGTCCGGCGTGTCCGGCCCCGCTCGACCAGGGAGACATGAGATGCCCGCACCGATCCCGACCGTCGTCGACACCATCGGCGAGACGCCGCTCGTGCGCCTGATGCGGATAGGCGCCGACCTTCCGGGGCGCGTCTACGTCAAGCTCGAGTCCCGCAACCCCGGCGGTTCGGTCAAGGACCGCATCGGCCGCAGCATGATCGACGATGCGGAGGCCCGCGGGCTCATCACTCCCGGCACCTCCGTGCTCGTGGAGCCGACGTCGGGCAACACGGGCATCGCGCTCGCGCTGATCGGCGCGGAGCGCGGCTACCGGGTGGTGCTGACGATGCCGGAGTCGATGTCCGTGGAACGCCGCAAGCTGCTCGCCGCGTTCGGGGCCGAGCTTGTCCTGACAGACCGCGCGCTCGGCATGCAGGGTGCGGTGGCCAAGGCCGAGGAGGTCGCCGCCGGCATCGAGGGCGCCTGGATCCCCGGGCAGTTCGACAACCCGGCGAACCCCCAAGCGCATTACGTCACGACCGGCCCGGAGATCCACGCGGCACTGGGCGACGAGAGGCTCTACGCCTTCGTGGCGGGTGTGGGCACCGGCGGCACCATCAGCGGCGGAGGCCGCTTCCTCAAGGAGGTCCGCCCGGGCACGCTGGCGATCGCCGTCGAGCCGGCCGAGTCGCCTATCATCTCGCAGAGGCTCGCGGGCGAGGGGCTGACACCCGCTCCCCACACCATCCAGGGGATCGGCGCGAACTTCGTCCCCAAGACGCTCGACCTGGAGGTCCTCGACGGCGTCGAGCACGTGGACGGACCCGCCGCTGTCGCCATGGCGCGCCGCCTCGCCGCCGAGGAGGGCATCTTCGTGGGCATCTCATCGGGGTCGAACGTCGAGGCTGCGTTGCGGTTGGCGGCGCGCCCCGAGGCCGCCGGAGCGGTCATCGTCACCGTCGCCCCGTCCACCGGGGAGCGCTACCTCTCCACGGTGCTCTGGGAGGGGTACGGTCAATGAGGGTCTCCCAGCGCCTCGACTACACCCTGCGCGGGCTCATCGCGCTGGCCGGGGAGCCGGCCGGGGAGCCGGTGGTGGCCGGCGAACTCGCCGACCGGCTCGGGCTTCCGCGGAGATTCCTGGAGCAGCAGTTCACGGCCATCGCGAAGCGCGGGCTCATATCGTGCCACCGCGGAGCGAACGGCGGCTGCACGCTGGCCCGGCCGGCCGACGACATCACCATCGGCGAGATCGTGCGGGCCGTGCAGGGCCAGATACTCGACGTCCCCCACGTCACGGGGGCGGCGTCGTCAGAGATGTGGGCCGACGTGGCGACACGGCTCGCCGCGGTGGTGGATGGTGTGACGCTCGCGGACCTCGCGAAACGGCAGGCCCAGCTCGATCAGGGCACCGGTCCGATGTACTACATCTGATCGCCGTATGGGCGGCACAGCGGCACAGGCGATAGAGCTCGGCCTGGCTGCGTTCCTCATCGCCTTCACGGGCGCCATGATGCCGGGTCCCCTGCTCACCGTGGCCATCGAGCACACCATCAGGCGCGGGGGCTTCTCGGCGATGCTGCTGCTCGTGGGACACGCGCTGCTGGAGGCGCTCCTGCTACTGGGGCTGGCCTTCGGGCTGAACAAGGTGCTGCTCCTGCCCGCGGTCACGACCGGGCTGTCGCTCGCGGGGGGCGCCTTCCTCGCGTGGATGGGCGGCGGGATGCTCTACGACATCGCACGCGGTCGCCTGTCCCTTGCGCTGGAGGGCGGGCAGGGCGCCGAGTCGCGCCTCGGCCCGGTGCTGCGCGGCGCAGCCGTCAGCCTGTCGAACCCCTACTGGGCGATCTGGTGGGCCACCATCGGCCTCAAGTTGGCCTCGGACGCCATACGCATCGGACCGCTGGCGGTGGGGACGTTCTTCATCGGTCACGAGATCGCGGACTTCGCCTGGTACGCGGTGGTCGTCGCGGCGGTGTCGAGCGGCCGCCGGTTCTTCTCGGACAGGGCGTATCGCTGGATCCTCGGGGTGTGCGCCGTGTTCCTCTTGTATCTGGGAGTCACATTCGCGATCGCGGGCGCGCGCGGCCTCGGCTGAAGCGCTCGTATAGCGATGCGAAACACGCCGTTCACACGCGCTCGCGCGACTGTATATATGTGCGCGGTTTTGTTGTTGCGTTTCTCGGCCCTCTGATACACTCCACTAATCTCGAAATGGGCGTGCCTATCAGGGAGCCGTCTGGAGGGGCGGATCCACGGTACGTTGGAGCGAGTCGGAGGAAAGGGATGGGCATGCGCAAGCTGAACAAGTACGTCTCCCTGATCGCCGTTGTCGCAATCGTGGCGCTCGCCGTCACGGGTTGCAGCACCGGTGGGGGAACCAGTGGCGGAGCCGCCAAGGCCGTCACGGTCACGATCGGTATTGGCGCGCCGCTGACTGACGGCGCAGTGGCTCTGGGCAAGGGCATGGTCAAGGGTGCGAACCTCGCGATCAGCCAGGCCAACGAGTCGCAGGAAGTCAAGGACCTGGGCATCGTCCTCAAGAGCGTCGAGGGCGACGACAAGGGCGACCCGACCACGGGCGGCAACGTTGCCACCCAGTTCGCGTCGAACCCGAGCCTGGTCGGCGTCATGGGCCACCTGAACTCGGGTGTCACCCGCGTCGCGGTCAAGATCTACAACGCGGCCAACATCGTCCAGGTCAGCCCGGCCAACACGGCCGTGGACCTCACCCAGATGGGTATGGCCAACTACTTCCGCGTCTGCACCGTGGACTCGGTCCAGGGCCCCGTTGCCGCTGACTATGCGTTCAAGGTCGCCGGCAAGAAGAAGGCCTACGTTGTCGACGACTCGACCGTCTACGGTACGGGTCTCGCCGACGAGTGGGAGAAGCAGTTCAAGGCCGACGGCGGCGTCGTGGCTGGTCGCGAGAAGACCGGCGACAAGGACACCGACTTCAAGGCCCTGGTCTCCAAGATCAAGTCCGGCGGCGTGGATATCGTCTACTACGGCGGCATCTACAACTCCGGCGCCCTGCTCTCCAAGCAGCTCAAGGAGGGTGGCGTGGCTGTGCCTCTGATGGGCGGCGACGGCCTCTACGACGGTGAGTTCATCAAGCTGGCCGGTGCGGCTGCCGCCGAGGGCGACCTCGCGACCTCCGTCGGCCTCCCCGTCGACAAGGCGCCGGGCGGCGCCAAGTTCCTGGCCGACTTCGAGAAGGCGTACCCGGGCGAGAAGCCTGCTGCCTACGACGCCTACTCCTATGACGCCGCGAACGCGATCATCAAGGCGATCATCGAGGTTGCCAAGGCCCAGGGTGCCGACAAGGTCGTCACCACCGCGGGCAAGAAGGCCATCATCGCGGCCATGGGCAAGACCAACTTCGAAGGCGTCACCGGCAAGGTCGAGTTCGACAAGAACGGCGACACCACGAACAAGGCCATCACCGTGTACGCGGTGCAGGGCGGCGCGTGGGTCCCGGTTCAGTAGCACCGATCTGCTAGAAGGCTTGAGACCCCGCTAGAGCGGGGTGTGCGTGGTCCAGGCGGGCGCGATTCAAGCGCCCGCCTGGACCACGACTCGGGCCTCCGCGTGCGTGTGCCGCGTCACCGTGCCCGGTTCACGCTTCTCGACCTTCGGGAGCTTCGCTTGTTCAATCTGTCGTATCTTCTCGAGCAGATGCTCAACGGCGTCACCCTGGGCGGCCTGTACGCTCTGGTCGCCCTCGGTTACACGCTCGTGTACGGCATCCTGCTCATGATCAACTTCGCGCACAGCGAACTGTTCATGGTCGGCGGCTATGTCGGACTCGGCGTCCTCAAGCTGCTGTCCGACCCGGCCGTGGCCAAGGGGGCGCTGTCGTTCCTGGCGCCGGCCCAGTCGTTCTTCAACTCGGGCGGGTTCGGCTACGTGTGCCTGATCGTGGCGACGTTCCTCGTATCGGCGATCCTGGTCGGGCTGCTCGGCATGTTCATCGAGCGCTTCGCCTACCGGCCGCTGCGCCACGCGCCCAGGCTCGCACCGCTGATCTCGGCCATCGGCGTGTCGATCTTCCTGCAGAACGCGGTCCTGCTATGGGTGAGCAGCAAGCAGCTGCCCTACACCAAGGCCGACGGCATCGCGTTCGTGCCGGCCAAGACCGCCTTCAGCATCGGCGGCGTGAACGTCTCGACGATGCAGGTCTTCATCATCGTCACCACGCTGGTACTGCTCGTGTTCCTCGACACGTTCGTGTCGAAGACGCGCATCGGCAAGGCCATGCGCGCGACGTCGCAGGACCGCGAGGCCGCGGGCCTCATGGGAGTGAACATCAACAGCGTCATCGCGCTGGCCTTCTTCATCGGGCCCGCGCTCGGCGCTGTGGCCGGTGTCTTCAACGGCATGTACTACGGCTCGGTGAAGTTCAACATGGGCTTCATCCCGGGCATCAAGTCCTTCACCGCCGCCGTCATCGGCGGCATCGGTAACCTGCGCGGGGCCATGCTCGGAGGGTTCCTGCTCGGCATCGTCGAGTCCCTGGCGAGCGGCTTCATCTCGAACGCGTACAGGGACGTCATCGCGTTCATCGTTCTCGTCCTCGTGCTCATCTTCCGACCGGGCGGTCTGCTCGGCGAAGCCGTCGCGGAGAAGGTGTAGACGATGGCCAACGTGAACGCAAACGTCGCGACCGCGTCGGTCAAGCGCAAGGCCATGCCGCCCAAGAAGCTGGCGCTGTGGATCCTGCTCGCCGCCGCGCTCATCACGGTCCCCTTGGTGCTGCAGGCGGCGTCCGGCCTCGGCTTCCTCGTCCGCATACTCGTGGTCGTCGGCATCTGGGTGCTTCTCGCGCTCGGTCTCAACATCGTGGTCGGCTACGCCGGCCTGCTCGAC
>CAZHMA010000074.1:0-8245 GCA_964533555.1 uncultured Eubacteriales bacterium | reverse complement strand
GGGGCATTGGACAGCGTGCACGGACCAGTGGCGAAGATGGGGCACGAAACGGTTCAACGGCTCGGGCTCGTGGTGCCATACGTCCTTCAGCGTGACCTGGAAGTACGCGCCGCCCGCGGCGTTCACCGGGACGACCTCGACGCCGTTGGCGAGATACGCCCTCAGCTCGGTCTCCACGTAGTACTCGAAGAGCTTCGCCGCGTCGCGGTACTCGTCATACAACTTGATGCGCAGCTGTGCCTCGCGCATGTCCAACTCGTCGATATCGTCCATGTCTCTCCCTTGGATCGGATACGGGACGCGCGATCCTGGTCGCCGCCGGTCCCGCGTGCGTCCGCCAGACACATCTTATCCGTTCGGGGGGCACGACAAGCGGGGCGGACCAGTGAAGGCCCGCCCCGCTTCGGTTCGAGAGCATACGTGCCCCGCTACTTGCGTCGGCCCATCATGCCGGCCGGGCCGCCCATCGAGCCGGGAGCGGCAGCGGCCGAGGGAGTGTCGGCCGTGGCGGACCCGCGCGTCGGGCGATGCACCGCGCCGGGGGTCACCGTCTTGGGACCGTGCGGCCTGGGTCGTGTCGCGCCGACTCGCGCGCCGGGCCGGAAGGCCGGGGCGAGCGTGCCGGTCGACTCCACGCCCTCACGCGGGTGCGCCCATGACCTGGCCCACTGGCCGAAGGACATGCCGTCCGCGATGACCGGCATCGTGGTCTCGCCCGACTTCTTCATGTGGGCGAGCATGCGGACCGTCCACCCGAACGGCGTTCCGGACGTCTCGCCGGACTGCTTCATGTGCGCGAGCATCCGTATCGTCCAGCCGAACGGAGCGCCCGTCGTCGGGACCGACTGCGTCGTTTCGGTGTTGTACCAGGGCGCGTGCGTCCCGGGCCCGACCGGCACGGTGACCGTGCCCTCGACACCAGGCGCAGGCGTCGGTGTCGTCATCGCGCTCGCGACGGGCCGGTCGTCCGCTGGCGGGACGAGCATCTCCGACGCCAATGCGGTGGCGGTCCATGCCGCCCCGACGATCAGTGCGGCGCAGCCGGCGACCGCGATCATCCTCTTCACGAGCATAGTCATGTCTCCTTGCTCTTCTGACGCCCTCCGAGGGGCCGTCGCCTATGAAGACGCGCCGAACCCGCGGACCTTACACGTCGGACGCGACGGACGGGGTGGAGCGCAGCGGACATCCCGTCAGGATCGCCGCTACCGTCCTCCGGGACCGCTCTGGGCGGTCATGCCGCCGGACCCGGGAACGCGAGGCCCGGGCTCCATCCGCGTCGACGTCGACCCCGCGTCACCCGCCGACGGGCGGGCACCCATGGCCGCGGCGGTCCGGCGCTGCGAGCGGAGCGCGAGTCCTACGCGTCCCGCGGGCCCAGCGGGCACGCTCGACATCGGGGACACGGTCGAGAGGCGCCCGGCGTCGGATCGGAACATTCCGCCGGCCGAACCACGCGGCGCGGTCAGGCGCGCGGTCACGTCGTGCTCGGGCAGCGAGACGGTCCGCGACCGGGCGACGACCATCGGCGCCCGGAGTGGCGGATGGCCATCCGACTGGAACCTCGGCGCAAGCTGGACCGGAACGGCCACGACGGCGGCCACGGCGAGACCTGCCGCCGCGATGCGCAGGATCGGGTGTGCGCCCACGAGCGCGACGCGCGAGATGGCGTCCGCGCTCCGCTCCAGCGGAAAGGCGAAGGGCAGCAGCGCCTGCAGCGTGCGGCGCCTGCGTATCCGTGACCGCTCCCGGCGACAGTCCTCGCAACCGAGAAGGTGGACTTCGAGGGACTGCGCGTCCGACAGGGAGACCGAACCTGGATCGACAGCGTGAAGCAGCTCGTTCGCCCGGAGGCATGCGGGTGGGAGCGTCTCCAGACGGCCGTGCTCCTTCGCCAGTGCACGACGAGCGCGGTGCAGCAGGGTGTCGAGCGCGCCCGTGCTCGTGCGGAGCGCGTCGGCAGCATCAGCGGACGACAGGCCCTTGATGTCGCGCATGATGATCGTGGTCCTGTAGCGGGGCGCGATGGCCCGCATGGCGAGCAGGACCGAATCGACGTCCTGCCCGGACTCCACGACCTCGTGCGTGCCCGCGAGCGCGAGCCCGTTCACCGTCGCGGCACCCTCGTCGATCTCGCTGGGGACCGGACGCCGCATCGCGGCACGCTGCGCGTCCACGACGGCGTTGCGGGCTATGGCATAGAGCCATGCCGCCGGGTTCTCGATGTCGGTGGACTCGCTGCGAAGCGCGCGGATGAAGACCTCCTGGGTCACATCCGCCGCCGCCTCCCGGTCGCCGAGCCTGGCAAGGCAGAACCCGTGGATGCGCGTGTTGTAGCGCCGATACACCTCGGCGAAAGCCACCGGGTCCCCGCCGAGCGCGGCCGAGAGCAGCTCGCGGTCGCCTTGGCGGCGAACGAGCCAGCCTTTCAGTGGGATCGCGGAGACATCCATGACATCTCAGACGGTCGGATCGGCCGGACCTTACACCCCCGGCCCGGCGAACTTCGAGCCCGGTCGTGGGACCACCACACAGAGAATGCCGTGCCGGGCCGGCAGGGCACGCGCCGCAGTGCGCCGAACGGCCGGGAGGGCCGTCCCACCTCGTTTCGGGAATATGACACGTAGGAGCGGCTACATTGCGGAGGGCGGGGTCCGATGCGGGACATCCTTGAGTTGTGCGTTCGCATGGACGAGCTCGCCAGCAGGTCCTACGCGTCGATGGCCTCGTCGTGCAGCGACTGGAAGGTCGCCGCGGTCATGGAACGGATGGCCGCAGAGGAAGCCACCCACGTCACCTGGTGGACCGAGCTCATCTCGGCGTGGGACCGCGGTCTGTTGCCGGACATCTACGCCGACGGCACCGACGTGCGCGACCAGATGACCGAGATCCTCGCGTCGCTCGAGGCCGCCGCGCCCTCGACCGGCGGTCGGCTGAGCGCCGAGGACTGCCTCACGGCGGCGGTGAGCATCGAGTTCTTCATGCTGGACCCGCTCTTCGGCGAGCTCCTCGACCTCGCTGAGCCGGCGGTCGCCCGCAAGCGGCACGAGGCGTATTCGCACCATATCGAGCGGCTCATCGCCGCCGTCGAGGAGCACTACCGGGGCGAGACGATGGCCGGGTTCCTCGCCAGGGTCCTTCGCCGGTCGTGGCGTGAGAACCGGCGGCTCGCGGCGTTCGCGATGCGCGACCCCCTGACCGGCTTGTCGAACCGCAGGGCCTTCGGCGCACAGCTGAAGCAGTGGTCGGCCTGGTCGGCGCGCTACGGCCGCCCCTTGACGGTGGCCCTCCTGGACGTCGACGACTTCAAAGGCGTGAACGACGAGCACGGCCATGCGGCCGGAGACGCCCTGCTGGGGGCCGTCTCGAAGGCGATAGCCGACGCCGTGCGGGCGTCCGACATGGCGGCCCGCTACGGCGGCGACGAGTTCGCGATCCTGGCACCGGAGACCGGGCCGGAAGACGCGCGCAAGCTCGGCGAGCGAGTGCTCGAGGCGATACGCGCGACGGAGATCACGACGGAAGCCGGGGTCCGCGTGCGGGCGACCGCCAGCCTCGGCCTCACGGTGATGATGGACCCGGCCGACTCGGAGGGGCGCGGCTCGGACGAGCTGCTGGCCCACGCCGACCACGGGCTGTACGCCGCCAAACAGGCCGGCCGTGACCGCATGTCCGACCCGATCCTGCTCACGCGCGAGTACTAGGCGCGCTCCGCCGCCTCGGCGACGTCCGCCGCGTGGTAGCTCGACCGCACGAACGGAGCAGACGCGACACCGGCGAATCCCAGCCGGGCCGCGACTTCCGCGTAGCGGTCGAACTCCTCGGGCTCGACGAAACGGGTCACGGGGAGGTGCGCCGCACTCGGGCGCAGGTACTGGCCGACGGTCACGATGTCCACACCCACGCGGCGCAGGTCGTGAAGCACGTCGACCACCTCGTCGAAGGTCTCGCCCAGGCCCACCATCAGCCCCGACTTGGTGGGTATCCGGGGATGCGTCTCGCGCACGCGGGCCAGTACCGCGAGTGACCTGGCGTAGTCCGCCTCCGGGCGGACCTCAGCGTAGATGCGCGGGACTGTCTCGACGTTGTGGTTGAACACGTCGGGGCCCGCCGCGGCGACGGTGTCGACCGAAGCCAGGTTCCCGCCGAAGTCGCTGGTCAGCACCTCGACGCGCGATCCCGGCACGGCCCGCCGCAGCGATTCGATGACGGCCACGAAGTGGGCCGCACCCCCGTCGGACAGATCGTCACGCGTCACCGTCGTGACCACGACGTGGCGCAGCCCCATCCGCGCGGCCGCCTCGCCGACGCGGCGCGGCTCGTCGGCGTCGAGCGGCAGAGGCGCCGCACCCTCGACCGCGCAGAAGTGGCAGCCGCGCGTGCAGTACGCGCCCATGATCAGGAACGTCGCCGTGCCCGACGCGTAGCATTCGCCGCGGTTCGGGCACTTCGCCGACCGGCACACCGTGTTGAGGTTCAGCTCGTCCAACACGCCAGCGATCTCGCCCGCTCGCCCGGGCGTCGCGACCGGACGGCGCATCCATGAAGGCATGCGCCGCGAGGCGGGAGCGTCTCCGTGTTCGTAGGTCATGCCGGCGATGATAGCACCGGCTGTGCAGCGCCGAGTTGTCTAGACGCCGCACTTCGCCGCGGCGTCGGCCGCGGCGAGCTTGATGACCTCAGAGACCGTCGGGTGCGCGTGCACCGTCTCGGCGATGTCGCGGACACCGAGCTTGTGGCGCATCGCGAGGGCGACCTCGTGGATCGTCTCGACCGCGTGAGGGCCTACGATCTGACAGCCCAGTATGCGACCGGTGCCGTTCTCGGCCACCAACTGCACGAACCCGTCGGCCTCGCCCTCCCCGAGCGCCTTCCCGTTGGCGGCGAACTTCGACACCGCCTGCACGGCGTCCAGGCCGCTCTCCTTCGCCCCGTCGCGCGTCCTGCCCACGACGCCGATCTCCGGGAACGTGTACACGCACGCGGGGATGCACGAGTAGTCGACGGACTCCAGGTGCGGGATGTGCGCGAGTCTGGCCAGAAGGCCCTGCGACTCGGCGAACTCGTATTCGCGCACCGCGTTGCGGGCGGCCACGACGCCCTCCTCGTCGGCCACGTGCGCGAGCATCATGCCGCCGATGAGGTCGCCGATGGCGTACACCCCGCGCACGTTCGTGCGGAGGTGCTCGTCCACCTTGACGGCGGCGCGGTCCATCTCCAGCCCCGCCTTGTCTGCGTTCAGACCGGCGGAGTTCGGGATGCGGCCGACGGCGGAGAGCACGATGTCGGTCTCGATCATGGTGCCGTCCTCGA
Organism: uncultured Eubacteriales bacterium; assembly: GCA_964533555.1. Lineage (GTDB taxonomy): Bacteria > Actinomycetota > Coriobacteriia > Anaerosomatales > PALSA-660 > JANYAK01. The sequence continues at coordinate 2,932 of CAZHMA010000074.1, read as the reverse complement.
GCGCCGTCTCCATGGTGTCGCCGTACTGCGCCACCGAGTCGGCCTTCGTCCCGAGGTAGAAGCGGACGCCCATCGACTCCAGGGCGGCCTGCGCGGCCTTCTGCACGCGCTTGTCGTTGCCGGGCAGCACGCTGGGCGTGAGCTCCACGACATGCACCTCGCTGCCGAAGGACGCATACGCGCAGGCGAACTCGAGGCCGATCACCCCTCCTCCCACGATCAGCACGCGCTCGGGGATGTCGACGAGCGAGACGGCCTCGTCGCTGGTCCAGACCCGCTCGAGGGTGTGGTCGATGCTCGGCAGCTTGAAGACGGCGGACCCGGTGGCCAGGATGATCGCGTCCGGCTCGAAGTCGACGTGCGTCCCCTCCGTGGTGACCCGCACCTTCTTCGGCCCCTCGAGGCGGCCCTCGCCGTAGACGACCTCGACCTTGAGCCGCTTCGCCGATGCCTCGATCTGTGAACGCAGCTCGGAGACGATGCCCTCCTTGCGCTCCATGAGGCGCTCGATGTCCACGGTCGCCCGGTCGAGCCGCAGGCCGAACTCGGCCGCGTTGGCGGCGTCGTGAGCGATCCGCGCGGAGCGAAGGATCGTCTTCGTGGGAACGCAGCCCCAGTTCAGGCACGTGCCGCCCAGGAACTCCCTCTCCACGAGGGTCACTTCGGCCCCGAGGCGCGCGGCCTCGAACGCCGCCGAGTAGCCACCGGGACCGCCGCCGAGCACGAGGATATGCATGGTGTGTTGCCCTCCCTGAGGTGATCGATGCCGCCGGCCGAACCCCGCACGGCCGTGGGTGCGGACGATGATAACGTACCCGCGTGCGTGCGGGCGTACTCGCGCGCACGCACGACGGGGATCGCATGTCAGGCTAAGTATGAGTTTACGGTGCATTCCCGGTCACACCGCATAGACCGAGTGGAATGATGGATAGCGACTGTAGAAACACGGGCGGCTCGAGTACGCCCCCGAGCGGCAAGGAGGCCTGTGCATGGCCAGTATCCTGAGGGTGAACATGTCCGACCTGTCCGTGACGAAGGAGCCCGTTCCCGACAAGTACAAGAAGTTCGTCGGGCGCGCGCTCACCGACGCGATCATCTTCAACGAGGTGCCGCCGAAGGCCGACGCGCTCGGCCCCGAGGCCAAGCTCGTGTTCGCGCCCGGCCTGTTCGGCGGGACCACCGCGCCCAACGGCGGCCGCATCTCCGTCGGGGCGAAGAGCCCGCTTACCGGCGGCATCAAGGAGTCGAACTCGGGCGGCCAGGTCGCCCACGCGCTCGCCAAGCTGGGCCTGGCGGCCGTCGTCGTCGAAGGCAAGCCCGCTGACGCGAGCGCGGCGTACGTCCTCGACATCGACGCCGAAGGCAACGGCTCGCTGATGCGCGCCGACGAGCTCAAGGGCCTCGGCAACTACGCCACCGCCGAGAAGATGCACGCCATGAAGGGCGACGCGAAGATCGCCACCGTGACCAACGGCCCGGCTGGTGAGATGCTCATGAAGGCAGCCGGCATAGCGTTCTCGGACCCGCACGACTACCCGAACCGTTTCGCGGGCCGTGGCGGCCTCGGGGCGGTCATGGGCAGCAAGGGCCTCAAGGGCATCGCGGTCGCTGCCGGCGGCGCCGGCCTCGCGCATGCGGACAAGGAAGCGTTCACGGCCGCCGTCCGCAAGTTCAGCAATGCGCTCAAGGAGCACCCGGTCACCGGGACGGGCCTGCCGACCTACGGCACGAACGTGCTCGCCAACATCATCAACGAGGCGGGCGGCTATCCGACCCGCAACTTCAGCAACGGCCGGTTCGAGGGCGTCGAGGGGATCTCCGGCGAGACCATGCGGGAGATCACGCTCGAGCGCGGCGGCAACGTCAAGCACGGCTGCCACACGGGCTGCGTCATCCAGTGCTCGCGGTACTACGTCGACGAGGACGGCAAGTACGTCACGAAGGGCCCGGAGTACGAGACCGCCTGGTCGATGGGCGCCGACTGCGGCATCTCCTCGATGGACGGCGTGGCGGCACTCGACCGCATGTGCGGCGATCTCGGACTCGACACCATCGAGATGGGCGCGACGCTCGCCGTCTACATGGAGTCGGGCAAGCTGCCGTGGGGCGACGTCCAGGGCGCGCTCGCCGCGCTCGAGGGCATCGTGGAGGGCACCGAGGACGGCAAGGCGCTCGGCAACGGCTGCGAGGCCACCGGCCACGCGTTCGGCGTGACCCGCCTTCCGATCGTCAAGCACCAGGCGATGCCGGCGTACGACCCCCGCCCCATCCAGGGCATCGGCGTGACCTACGCCACGAGCACGCAGGGCGCAGACCATACCGCCGGCTACTCCATCACCGCGAACGTCCTTGGCGTCGGCGGCACCGTCGACCCGCTCAAGCCGGAGGGCCAGGCCGAGCTGTCGAAGAACCTCCAGATCGCGACGGCCATGCTCGACTCGTTCGGGCTGTGCATCTTCGTGGCCTTCGCCGTCCTCGACATCCCCGCCGCGTTCGAGGCGATCGTCGAGATGGCCAACGCCCACACCGGCGAGAGCTGGGACGCGAACGACGTCCTGAACGTCGGCATGGAAGCGCTCGCGATGGAGCGGCTCTACAACGAGGGTGCAGGCTTCACCTCGGCGGACGACCGGATCCCGGGCTGGATGCTCACCGAGAAGCTCCCGCCGCACGACGCGGTCTTCACCGTGAGCGACGCGGAGCTGGACTCGGTGTTCGCCTTCGTTCCCGAGACCGCCGCGAAGATGGGCATCAAGAAGCCCGAGTAGTCACTACGGCATACCTGCGAAGGAGACCTGCGTGCGCATCGAGCTGGCACTGTTCGCGAGCCTGGAACCGTACCTGCCCGACGCCGAATCGGGATCCGGCAGGCGGACGCGCATGATCGACCTCCCCGACGGTTGGCCGATGTTCTGCCACGATCTGCAGCAGC
>CAZHMA010000073.1:0-8368 GCA_964533555.1 uncultured Eubacteriales bacterium | reverse complement strand
GTCGGGGGCGGGGCCGGTCAGCAGGGGGTTCGCGCTGGTCCCGAGTGCGATGATCACGGTGTCGCAGTCGATGGTGAAGTCGGAGTCGAGCACGCAGACCGGCGCGCGACGTCCGGAAGCATCCGGCTCACCCAGCTCCATCCGTGTGGCCACGAGCCCCGTCGCCCATCCGTCGCGCCCGACGATCTCAACCGGCGAGCACAGCATCTTGAACTCGACGCCCTCCTCGCGTGCGTGGTGGACCTCCTCCTTGCGCGCCGGCATCTCGGTCTCGGTGCGCCGGTAGACCAGGAACACCTCCTCGGCTCCCAGGCGAAGGGCCGTGCGCGCGGCGTCCATCGCCACGTTGCCGCCGCCGATGACCGCGACCTTGCGCCCGCGCCACACCGGCGTGTCGTGCCGGGGGAAGTCGTACGCCTTCATGAGGTTCACGCGCGTCAGGAACTCGTTGGCCGAATACACGCCGTTGAGGTTCTCGCCCGGGATCCCCAGGAACTGCGGAAGGCCGGCGCCCGATCCGATGAAGACGGCGTCGAAGCCCTGCTCCTTCATGAGCTCGTCGACCGTGTACGTCGCGCCGATGACGGTGTCGGTCACCATGCGCACGCCCATCTCGCCCAGCATCTCGACCTCGGCGGCGACGATGGCCTTGGGCAGGCGGAACTCCGGGATGCCGTACACCAGTACGCCGCCGGCGGCGTGCAGGCTCTCGAAGATCGTGACCTCGTGTCCCGCGCGCGCGAGCTCGCCCGCGCACGCCAGCCCAGCGGGCCCGGAACCGACGACTGCCACGCGGCGACCGGTGGGCGCGCCCACTTCGGGCCTGCAGCGGCGATCGAGGTCGCACGCCAGGTCCGAGTCGCCCAGATAGCGCTCCAGCCGGCCTATCGCGACCGGCTCGCCTTTGCGGGCGAGCACGCACGCCGCCTCACACTGCTCCTCCTGCGGACAGACGCGGCCGCAGGCGGCGGGCAGGGCGTTGCGGGCCTTGAGGACCTCGACGCCGCGGCGGGTGTCTCCCTCGATGATGGCGCCGATGAACGACTTGATGTCGATGTTGACCGGGCACCCGGCGATGCAGGTGGGGTTCGCGCACTGCAGGCAGCGCATGGCCTCAGCCAGCGCCTCCGCGTCGTCGTAGCCGAACGCGACCTCGTCGAAGCTGGCGGCGCGCTCACGGGCGTCGCGCTCCCGCATGGGTGTGCGCGGGGCCCGCGATGCGCGGTGGCGCGGCTTGTCGGCGGGGCCGCCGGCCGGGGCGGACACGGGGGTCACTTCGTCCGGCATGAGCACTCGCTCTCGAAGTCGGCGGCGGCCTCGCGCTCGAGGTCCGCGTATACGCGCTGGCGGCTCATGAGCTCCTCGAAGTCCACGAGGTGCCCGTCGAAGTCGGGGCCGTCCACGCAGCCGAACATCGTCTTGGCGCCCACGCTCACGCGGCACGCGCCGCACATCCCCGTCCCGTCCACCATGATCGGGTTGAGCGAGACGGTCGTGGCCACGCCGTGCTCGCGCGTCGTCTCGGCGCAGAACTTCATCATGATCGCCGGGCCTATCGCCATGGCGTGGTCGAGGGCACCCTCGGCGCACAGCTCCTTGAGCGGCGCCGTGACCAGGCCCTTGCGCCCCGCCGAGCCGTCGTCAGTGCAGACCACGAGCTCCTTGAGCGGCAGGGCCCTGAACTCGTCCTCAAGGATCAGGAGGTCGCGGTTGCGCGCGCCCAGGATGACGGTGACCTCGTTCCCGGCCGCCGCCATCGCGCGCGCGACCGGATACGCGACCGCCGCCCCAACGCCGCCTCCGATAACGGCGACGCGGCCGACGCCGTCGACGTGCGTCGGCTTGCCGAGCGGGCCGACGAGGTCGGCGATCGAGTCACCGACGCCGAGGTGCGACAGCTTGTGCGTCGTCTTGCCCACGCGCATGAAGATGAAGCGGACCCAGCCCTCTTCAGCCGACCAGTCCGAGAAGGTGAGCGGGATGCGCTCGCCCGTGGCGTCGATGCGCAGGATGAGGAACTGGCCGGCGCGCGCCTTGTCAGCGACGGCCGGGGCCGCCACGCCCATCTCGAAGACCGAGTCGGACAGCTGCCGTGCATGCACGATCTCGAACACCGTTGCGCGCCGCCCTTCGGCTCCCGGAGGTCCCGCCCAAAGCGACGGGTGCGAGTCAGTATACTAGGCGCGTCCGTCGAGGTGGTGAAGGGAGCGGGTGTGATGCGGCGACGCTTGGCGGTCCTCGCGACGGCGTGCGCCCTCGTGCTCGCCGCTTCCGGCTGCAGCACGAACCCCGCGCCCGCCACCGGCAGCCGCGAGGTCCTCGGGACCGCCGTGACCGTGAGCGCCTGGGGCACCGACGAGGCGGCGCTGAAGACCGGCATCGACGAGGCCTTCGCAGAGATGGCGAAGGTCGAGGCCGACCTAGACCCCTACGACGCGACCTCGACGGTCGCGGCCTTCAACGCGTCGCCGAACGAGTGGCTCGAGCGGCCGGCAGCGGCCACTGAGAGCCTGGACCGGATCGGCGCGCTGGGTGTCGGCGGACAGTTCTCGCCCGCCCTCTTCGGCGTGACGAAGCTCTACGACTTCGGCGGGAGGGGCGCCGTGCCCGAGACCGCGACGCTCAACGTCGCGCTCATCCAGGCACGGGGATTCGCGCGAGCGCGCGACAGCTCGCTGTGGCGATTCGCCCCGCCCGCCTTCGCCCCTCCTCCTGGCGTGGACCTCGCCGGCATCTCGGGCCTGCTCGCCTCGACGAAGCCCGGCCTCGACTTCGGCGGCGCGTCCAAGGGGCTGGCCATCGACCGCGCCATGGCGCGGCTGCGACGGGTGCGCGGGATCACCGGCGCCATGGTCTCGGCTGGCTCCAGCACGCAGGTCTGGGGCAGCAAAGGCGACGGCGAGCCTTGGCGCATCGGCATCGAGGACCCGCGCGCGACGGGGACGGTGCTCGCCGTGATCGGCGCGGAGGCCGCGCCCACCCCGGTCAACATCTCAACCTCCGGCGACTACCAGCTGTTCTTCGAGCACGGCGGCGTCCGCTACCACCACATCCTGGATCCGGCGACGGGACGCCCGGCGCGGGGGCTTCGCTCGCTGACCGTCTACGGCACGATGAGCGGACTCGACGCCGACATCCTGTCCACGGCGTTGTTCGTGATGGGACCGAACGCCGCCAAGGAGTGGGCGGGCCGCAACAAGGTCGGCCTCTACACGGTGGACGATCGCGGCCGGGTCATCGCGGTCAGCGCTCCGAAGGGCGCGGGGCTCACCTTCGAGCGCGTGACCGCACCGAAGCCCTAGACCCCCGAGCGCGTCGGAGGCGGGCGCCTTCGAGCAGCGCCCGCCTCCGTTGAGTGCGGCTATGTGCGACCCGGCTAGCTCGGGTTCACCCAGCTCTTGATGAAGCCGGTGATGACCGGCACGTCGAAGTCCTCGCCCTTCCAAGCCTTCATCGTGTAGACGATGAGGACGATGAAGACGATCGGGTAGATGATGAGCCCGATCAGGACGGCCGACGTCACGCTGGCGATCAGGTACCCGATGATCGAGAAGGCCGCGCCCTGAAGGACGTGCTTGCGCAGCCACGGCTCGTTCTTGTACGGGTCGAGGAAGAGCGCAATCAGGCCCCACGGCGCGAGCAGGTAGCCACCGAACGCGGCGATGGCCTTGCTGTTGTCGCTGGCCGGTCCCCCCATCGGTGCGGGTGCGGGCGCGGGCGGGGTCATGCCGGTATCGTCACTCATCGCAGTCCCTCCGTTTCGAATGCCATCCCTGATCGCTTACGAAACCTGATCGTTTGCGAACGAACACCCTCGGTTGGTACTATATCCGGTGTATACCACACCGCGGTGCATTCGTAGAACGTATCGTAGCCGCCCGCCGGAGATGAGCCGCAGCATGCGTCGCACAACGCCGCTTCGAATCCTCCTGATTCTTGCGCTGCTTTCGGCGTTCGTGCTGCCCCACACCGCCTCCGCCGTCACCCAGGACGACCTCTACCGCCATCGCCAGGCCGCTGACGCCGCACGCCGCAAGGCCGCCGCCGAGCAGAAGAAGGCGGACGCGCTGGTCGCCGAGACGCGCAAGATCGAGTCCCAGATCCAGGCGATCGCCTCCGAGGTCAGCGCGCTGGAGGGCGAGATCGGGACCGCCACCCAGCGCCGCACACGCCTTGAGAGCGAGATCGCGCTGCTGCGCACGTCCATCGCGGACAAGCAGCAGCAGATCACCACGGTGAAGGCCGAATACACCGCGCAGACCGACGCGCTCGCCGCGCGCGCCGACGCGACGTACCGCGCGGGAGACTGGGCCTTCGTCGAGTGGATGCTCTCCGCCGAGAGCATCGCGGACCTTCTGGAGCGCACCGACCTCGTGCAGCAGATCATGCTTCGCGACGAGGAGATCGCCGAGGGCCTCGACCAGTCCCGCATCTCGCTCGAGCAGACCGAGGCGGACCTCGCCCGCACCCTGGACGAGGTCAACGCGAAGCGCTCCGAGATCCAGGCCGAAGAGGACCGTCTCCGCACCCTGCGCACGAGCCGTGACCACAGCCTGAAGGCCGAGCAGTCGGCGAAGAACCAGAAGTCGGCGCTCCTGGCCGAGACGAAGCAGAACCTCGCGCGGCTCAAGGCCATCGCGGCGGCCGAGGACGCCGAGTCGGCGCGCATCGCCTCGATGCTGCGCAACGGCTCGTCGAAGGGCTCGGGCCGCTACGCCGGAACCATGACGTGGCCGTGCCCCGGCTACGAACACGTGAGCTCGCAGTTCGGGATGCGCTACCACCCGATCCTGCACTACAACCGCATGCATACCGGGATCGATGTCAGCGCGCCGAGCGGGGCGCGACTGGTCGCCGCCGGCAGCGGAGTGGTCATATCGGCCGGCGTCCGCGGCGGGTACGGCAACTGCGTGATGATCGACCACGGCGACGGCCTTGTGAGCGTCTACGCCCACATGAAGTCGATCTCGGTGAAGGTGGGGCAGAAGGTCGTGTCGGGCCAGACGATCGGCTACGTCGGGTCCACCGGCCTGTCGACCGGTCCGCACCTGCACTTCGAGATCCGCGTGAACGGCAGCCCGGTCAACCCGTTGGCCGGCTACATCTAGGCCGGTCCGCGAGCGCTAGCCGCGCACCGAGAAGCGGAATCCGATCCCCGGCTCCGTCAAAACGTGGCGAGGTACGGCCGGGTGTCTCTCGATCTTCCTGCGAAGGTTTGAGACGTGTGCCCGCAGCGTCGTCACATCGCTCGGGAACTCAGGGTCCCACACGCGCTCGATGATGGCCTTCGTCCGCACCACCTGGTCCGGATGGCTGGCCAGCAGCGCGAGGATCTCGTACTCGGTCTTCGTGAGGTGCACGGCCTCGCCCCCGCGCAGGACACGCCGGGCGGCGAAGTCGATGACCAGATCCCCGGCCTTGAGAGGCTCAGGGGGCTCCTCGCCACTGCCCGCGCGGCGAAGAAGCGCGGCGATCCGCGCCACGAGGACGCTCGCAGAGAAGGGCTTCGTGACGTAGTCGTCTGCTCCGGTGTCGAGAGCACGGATCTTGTCGTCCTCGCCGCCCCTCACCGACAGGACGAGCACCGGCACGGACGACGTCGTCCGCAGGCGCGCGCACACCTCCACGCCGTCGATGTCAGGCAAGGTCAGGTCGAGCACCACCAGGTCGACCTTCTCCCGCCGCAGCGTGTCCAGCGCCTCAAGCCCCGCGGCGGCCGTGATGACGTCATACCCGCACGCGCCGAGGAGCGAAGACAGTGTCCTCAGCAGGCCGGCGTCGTCATCGACCACCAGGATGCGCACCGGCGCGCCCTTCGGCGGAATCACGGCCCTCACGGTGTCGCCACCGGCAGCTCGATGACGACCCGCGCGCCGTGGGGCACCGCATCCTCGATCCAGATGCGCCCGCCGTGAAGTGCGACGACCTCCTTCGCGATCGCCAGGCCCATGCCTGTTCCCGGCGCGGCCCCGCGTCCGCGATACAACTTGTCGAAGACGACCACCCGCTCCTGCTCGGCAACGCCGGGACCGGTGTCCGTCACGGTCAGCCGTACGGCGGACCCGGACTCCGATGCGGCGATGACCACCGCCCCGCCGGGTGCGTAGTTGAGGGCGTTGTCGATGACGTTTCGAAGCGCGCGTGCCATCTGCCGAAGGTCGACAAGCACATCGGGCAGGCCTTCCGGGACGTCCAGCACGATCCGATCGGCGCGATCGGTCGCCAGACCGTCGAGGGCCTGGCCGATGATCTCGCCGGGCGCGTAGCGCTCGAGCGAGGCGCGCCACGAACGGCTCTCCAACCGCGACACGTCCAGAAGGTCGGCGATGCTCACCTCCAATCTGGCGAGATCGCTCGTGACGGCCGTCAGTTCGGTCCTGACCCTTCCGCCGTCGTCCGCGGCGTCGTCAAGGAGGAGCCCCGTCACCGCGGCGGTCGCGGAAGCCAGCGGCGTCTTCAGCTCGTGCGAGACGGACGAGACGATCGCGCCGCGCAGCCGGTCCGCCTCCCGCTCCGCCTGCGCCCGCGCGAGCGTGTCCCTGAGGCGTGTCTGCTCGCTGAAGGTCGCGGCCATGGCGGCGATGGAACGTACCAGGCCCACCGAGTCCCGCTCCTCGAACCGCGTACCCGCCGGACCGACGTAGAGCGCCCCCGCCGGCGTGTCTCCGCTGCGCAGCGGCTCCAAGACTCCGCCGGCTGCGGAGCCGGGGAGCGCGCACGGGGTCCCGTCGGCGGGGAGGCCCCCCGACATGGCGTCTTCCACGGCGGATCGGACGTCCGACGATCCGCGTCTCCGGGCGGCGGTCAGAACACCGTTGTCGCCAAGAGTGACGAGGGCGACCTCGCGTGGGTCGAACAGCCGATCGACGACATCGAAGACGAGCCCGGTCATCTCCTGCCCGGTGCCGGCCGAGAGCAGCGCGGAGGCCAGCCCGCCGAGCTCCCGGGCCTCGCGCTCCCGGGCAAGGGCCGCGGCCTCGCTTCTCCTGAGCCCCGCCGTGCGGAGTCCGAGGACCACCGCGATCGCGAGGAACACGACGAGTGTCACGAGGTCCTTGGGGTCCTCCAGCGCGAAGTGTCCGTACGGCGGCAGGAAGAAGTAGTTCCACGCCAGAAACGACAGGAGCGCCGCTGCCACGGCGCCGCGCGCATCGGTGAAGTAGGCCACCACGGCCGTCACCAGCAGGTACAGAAGCCCCCACTGGCCCTTGGCGAACAGGTCGCGGCCCGGCAGGAACAGGGTCGTCGCAACCGCCACGGCGACGATCGCGAAACCGTATCGGTATCCGGGCAGGCGCGCAACTGCGGACGTTCGGCGAATGCGCTCCCCGTCTGCCATCGTGCACCTATCCCTGGTTGTACTCGCGCATCGCCGACTCCACGCCCTGCTCGAGTACGTGGAGCGCGCACTGCGCGGCGTCCGGGACGGCGGTCTCGAGCATCGAAGCGAGGGTGTCCTTCTTCATCGGCTGAAGAACGAAGTCGGCGGCGTCCATGCGGCCCGGAGGACGGCCGATGCCGACCCGCACCCGGTTGAAGTCGCCGGAGCCCAAGGCCTCCGTGAGCGAGCGCAGCCCGTTGTGGCCGCCGTGTCCCCCGCCGCGCTTGGCGCGCACGACGCCCTCGGGCAGGTCGAGCTCATCGTGGACCACGACGAGGTCCTCGACCGCCACGTCGTAGCTGTCGAGCAGCCGGCGGACCGACTTGCCCGATATGTTCATGAACGTCTGGGGCTTCGCCAGCACGAGCTCGTCATCGCCGAACTTCACCTTGGCGACCTTCGCGCCGGCCTCGTCTTTCCAGTACACGGCGCGAAGGTTGGAGGCGAGCAGGTCCACGACGAAGAAGCCCGCGTTGTGACGGGTGGCGGCGTACTCCGGTCCGGGATTGCCGAGGCCGACGACGAGGCGCGTCAAGGCTGGGAGCACTACTCCTCGGTCTTCTGGTCCTTCTCGCCGATGACCTCGGGCTCGGCTGTCTCTTCGACCTCTTCGACCTCTTCGACCTTGGGTGCGACGACCGAGGCGATGATCTCGTCCGCATCGTCCAGGATGGTCACGCCTTCGACGGCCACCAGGTCGGACACGTGGATCGAGTCGCCGATCTCAAGGGCGCTCACGTCGGCCTCGAGGAACTCCGGCATGCTGGTCGGCAGGGACTCCACGTGGATCTGCTGCACGTTGTGGGTCATCACGCCGCCGGCACGGACGCCGGGGGAGTCGCCGGTGAAGTGGACCGGCACGACGGTGGTGATCATCTGGTCCATCTTGATCGCCCAGAAGTCGACGTGCAGGGGGCTGCCCTTGATCACGTCGTGCTGGACCGACTTCACGATGACGTTGACGGGCTTGCCGCCGTCCACGCTCAG
>CAZHMA010000072.1:0-8600 GCA_964533555.1 uncultured Eubacteriales bacterium | reverse complement strand
GGCGCTCCCGTCACGGATCGCCGCCCTCTTGGCCGCGGACGCGCGGCTGGCCGCCGACGACGCGGCGCTGTCCGCACGGATCGAGACCTCCGTCCGCTACGTCGGGCTGGTGCGCTTCGACGCCCTGCCGGGCGACGTCGGCGAGCAGTCGTTCGCTGTGGCGCTGCTGGACGAGCGGGCCACCGGTTTCGTGCTCACGTCCATGTACGGCCGCGGTGCCTACCGTCTCTACGCCAAGCCGATCGTCGCCGGCGTGTCGGAGCTCGTCCTCACCGAGGAGGAGACCACCGCCGCCCGTCGCGCTCTCGAGGGGACGGGCCTGAACGTCACCGGGCAGGAGCGGGTGCGACGTGCGAGCCTCTGAGACCGTCGGCGCCCTGGCGATGACCGACCGCATCTACCTCGCCGCTCGCGTCGGCATGGCGACATTGCTGCTGTCGATCTACCTCAGCGGACAACTCATGTTCGCCGAGGGCGGGAACGCCGCGCGGACGTTCTTCATGATCGGACTCGCGGGGCTGATCCTCAGCGGCGCCTTCACCGCGGTCGCCCGCCTCGTTCTCAGGCAGGAGACCGAGCGGGTCATGTGGGAGGTCCTGCCACTCGACCTCATGGCCGCGGGGGCGCTGGTCTGGTCGACGGGCGTGTACCAGGACCCGTTCTACCCGTGGATGCTCGGCGTTTCGATCGCGTACGCTGCCGCGATCCGGCAACGCTCCGCGTGGGTCGTGTCCGGACTTGCCGCGGTCACCTATCTGGCCGCGCACTTCTTCGGCCATGCCGGGCTCCATCAGGACGTGGGCGACTTCCTGCTTCTCGTCTTCAAGGCAGGCGGTCTTATCTTCACCGGGTCCGTCGTCGCCGACACCATGCACCGCCAGCGGGAACGTGAGGCGCAGCTCTTCAAGAGCACGGAGGACATCGAGGAGCTCAACGACCAGCTTTCGCGGCGCCTGGCCGAACTGCACGCCATCTCGGAGATCACCGAGGTCATCCACTCGACCCTGGACTTCGACCGCGTCGGGCCGCTGGTCCTCGACATCCTGAGCAAGGTCATCGACCTGCCGTCCAGCTGCCTGTTCGTCATCGACAAGGACAAGGACGACACCCTGTTCTCGGCCAGCGCCGGCCTGTCGCTGGCCGCCGCGAAGAGCTACAGCGAGAAGCTCGCGATCGGGCCGGACGGCCTGGTGGTTGCCGGGGGCGACGACCTGTTCGCGTGCACCACGGTGTTGGACCACAAGCGCCTGATGGTCGTCTTCTGCGCTCCCGGCGAGCGCCTTGAGCGCCTGAGTCCCGAGGACCGCCTCGTCCTGCAGGCCGTGGCGAGCGAACTGGTGGTCGCCGTCGAGCACTCCCAGCTGTACAAGCTGACCAAGCGGCTCTCCATCACCGACGAACTCACGGGGCTCTTCAACTACCGCTACCTGCAGCAGCGCCTCGACGACGAGATCGAGCGCGCCAAGCGCTACAGCCGCTCCCTGTCCCTGCTCATGCTCGACACCGACGACTTCAAGAAGTTCAACGACACGTACGGCCACATCGCCGGTGACCAGGCGCTCGCCGACATCGGCGCGGTCCTGCGAACGGCTGTCCGCGAGATCGACGTGGTCTGCCGCTACGGCGGCGAGGAGTTCTCCGTGGTCCTGCCCGAGACCGACGCCGAGGGCGCCTTCGTGGTCGCGGAGAAGGTCCGCGAGGCCGTCGCGTCGCACAGCTTCTCGGACGGTCACGGCAACCGTGGCGTGCGGGTGACGGTGAGCATCGGCCTGGCGACCTATCCGAGCTCCGCGGCGGACCGCGAGGAACTGCTGCGTCAGGCTGACGATGCGCTCTACCAGGCGAAGCACCTCGGCCGGGACCGCGTCCGCGCTCCGCGCAGCACGACCGTCAGGCTGGCGGGTGCGGTCGACGACCTGGAGGAAACCGTGGGAGGTGCCTGAGACCATGGCCAGATGGGCGTTCCTGGGACCTGAGGGCACCTTCTCGGAGGAGGCCCTGCGAAGATTCGGCGAGCCGGGCGTCGAGCCGCTCGCGTGTACCACGATCGCGGAGGTGTTCGAGGCGGTCGACCGCGGCCGCGCCGACGCGGGCGTCGTCCCGATCGAGAACTCCATCGAGGGGTCGGTACCGGCGACACTGGATGCCCTGGCGTTCGACACCGCGCTGGAGATCCAGGCGGAGGTCGTGCTCGACATACACTTCTCGCTCGTGACCGCGCCCGGCGTGAAGCTGGCCGACGTGACGTCGGTCGTCGCGCATCCGCAGGCGAGCGGCCAGTGCCGCCTGTGGCTGGAGCGGCACCTGCCCGGGCGTCCGGTCACTGCAGCGAACTCGAACGCCGAGGCGGTCCAGATCGCGGTGGCGAACCCGGGCGTCGCGGCCCTCGGACCCGCCATAGCGGCGGAACTCTACGGCGGCGCCGTCGTCCAGGCGCATGTCGAGGACTACGCCGACAGCCAGACGCGCTTCGTACTGGTCGGGCGCGGTCTCAGGGAGCGCACGGGCAAGGACAAGACCTCGCTCGCGCTCTTCATGAAGAAGGACAAGCCGGGCGCGCTGCTGATGATCCTGTCGGAATTCGCCTACGGCGACATCAACCTGACCAAGATCCAGTCGCGCCCGACCAAGCGCCAGCTGGGCGACTACATGTTCTTCGTCGACCTGGAGGGCCACGTCGAGGATGCGAACGTGCGCACCGCGCTCGACTGCCTGCGGCTCAAGCTCCGCACCGTCAAGGTGCTGGGGAGCTACCCGCGCGTGAAGTAGGCGCGTCGCACCGGCGCGTCGGCCGGTGTGAGCCCTAGCAGCACCCGCCGCCTCCGCCGCACCCAGCGTCGCCTGCGTCCTTTGCCGGCCCCGGTCCGCAGTCGACCTCGCTCTGGCCTCGGAACCAGGACTGGATGATCCCGGCGGCGCAGCCGACGCCTGCGCGGACCTCGATGGCTCCGAAGTCGCAGTTGCGGGCGCAGGCGCCGCACTCGATGCACGCGTCCCGGTCGACGAGGACCGCACGCTTGCCCTCCATGGCGAAGACCGCATGTGGGCACACCAGCGTGCACTGGCGGCAACCGGTGCACTTCGACTGGTCGAACTGGAGGGTGACGACGTCTTCCAGGTACCTGAGGCCGCTCATCGGATGAACCCTCCCGCCAGCCAGAGCAAGGCAGAGACCGCGGCTCCGCCCACCTGCCAGGGCAGGGAGGCGCGCATCTCCTTCTGGACACCGGACAGCGACGTGTAGGTCGAGGTACCGGTGAAGTTCATGGCCATGAACGAGGAGCCCGCGACGATGAACACCGCGGCCGCGGCCAGCCGCAGCGGGTGAAGCTCGGTCACGAGCCACGGGGCAAGCAGGGCGGCGCCGACCGCACCGGTGAGCGCGCCCTTGAGCGAGAACATCCGGCCCGGCACCCAGGGAAGCAGCAGCGGCGTCACGATCGTCCCCGCGGCCAGGGCAGTCAGCACGACCGCCAGCGCCGGGAGAACCGACTTGACCGCACCGGCGACCGAGAACCCGCCGTCCGCGACGCCTCCCACCAAGGCCGCACCGGCGAGGACCGCGAGTGCCGTACCCACGACCATGGCCACCTCGACAGGGACGAGCACCAGGCGGTCCTTCAGGGGGAACCGCACCCGGCGCATGTCGGGTGTCGCCTGCATCCCGGCGTCAAGGAACGCGGGTAGGTCCGCTGCCAGCACGGGTCCCCACACGACGCGGAAGCCGGTCAGGAGCCGGACCTCGGCGGCCGACACGCCCGGAGCGCCGAGCTGAGGAAGGACCAGCGTGCCGTGGGAGACGATCTGGGCAAGGCCCGCGGACTCGACCTGCCGTACGACCTCCGCCGTTCCGAACGTGCCCTTGCCGGCGGCGCACCAGACGTTGATGCCGTAGGTGTCCAACACCAGGATCCACGCGTCGCGCCCACCGAGATGACGGCGCAGGGCGTCGAACGAGAGTTTGTAGTTGGCCGAGACGAGCACCGGAGACGTGTCGTCAGGCTCGCCGACCGCGTAGAGACCGGGGTCGACCAGGAACGTGTAGCGACCGACGCCCCAGCGGACCCGGTATCCGCCGGTCCGGTCGCGCCAGGTGAGTGCAGCAGGCACGACGGGCGTGTCGCCCATGAGCGTGTGCGCGGCCCCGGTCACGAACGGCTGATCCAACCGTGGGCGTCCGACCTTGCTTCCCGGCAAGGTGCGCGGGCCTCAACAGGGCGCCTCGGCCTGGGGCAGTACTGCGGTCCGGTCTGACATCTCAGTTGCTCCCGCGTTCGTCGGCTGTCACGCGGATGATAGCAACTAGTTCGATGATTGTCGAACTAGTTGCGAGGCGATGTCAGTCGCCGCGCGGCGGCTCCGCCGCGTTCATGTGATCAGCTCGTGAGGCACGCCGTGCTCGTCGAGGACCTCGCACAGGCTGCCGGTGTCGTCGACGGTGCACGTGACGCGGCCGGTCCGGGCGACGGTCGGCGCGGACAAGGGCTTGGCCTCGACCCTCACGACCTCGAGCGACTCGTCGACCGGGTCGCAGACGATGCAGTGTTCGCGCGCCCACGCGTAGGCGGCGTCGTGGTGGGCGACGTGCAGGAGGATGATCCGGTCCGGCTCGATGCAGACGATCGCCCGCAGGTCCTGCGTGACGCGCATCGACCGGATGCCGCGGTCGCCTGCGTCATGGACGATCTCGACGTGCAGGCCGGAGGAGTCGGGCTCCCGCACGACCTTGTCGAGGAACGCCGCGGCGCGCCTGGCGTCAGCGCCGTCGAGGCGCGCCAGCGACGAGATGAACTCCTCTGTCATCGAGATCTTGGGCATACTTCGGAATCCTACACCGGCAGGCGGGGTCGGCGGCTCACGCGACTGCCGAGGGCGGCAGGACGAGCGTGAAGGTCGAGCCCTCTCCCGGCGTGCTCTCCAACTCAATGCGGCCCTCGATGACCTCGGCCAGTTGGGTCGAGATGGCGAGCCCCAGGCCCGAGCCGGGGTGCTTCGCGCTACGGTGCGCGGGCAGCTGGCGGAACTCCTGGAAGACGCTCGCTTGGTCCTGAGCGGCTATACCGATGCCGGTGTCCCGCACAGCGAAGGCCACCGTGCCGTCATCGCGGGTCGCGACGCTCAGGGTGATGCCGCCGACCTCCGTGTACTTCACGGAGTTCGAGAGGAAGTTGAGCAGGATCTGCTCCAGTTTGGAGCGGTCGGTGTGTACGCTGACCGGCGCGCTCTCGAGGTCGAGTTCCACCGAAAGCCCGACGTCCTGCGCGAGGGGCCTGATCGTGTCCGCCAAAGCGACGGCGAGCCTCCGGACGTCCACGTCCTCCAGCTCGAGCTCGACGCGCCCCGCCTCGATGCGCTCCAAGTCGAGCACATCGCTCACGAGCCCGAGCAGCTGGCGTCCCGCACGGTTCACCATCTCCAGCTGCGCACGTTGCTCGGAGGTGAGTTCGCCGGTGAGGCCCTGCAGCATGATCCCGCTGAACCCGATGATGGAGTTCAGCGGCGTGCGGAGCTCGTGGCTCATGCTCGCGAGGAACTGGCTCTTCGCGCGCGATGCCTCCTCAAGGGCCTTGTTGGACTCGGTGAGCTCGCGAGTGCGCTCCTCGATGATGCGCTCGAGCCCCTCCTTGTAGGAGCGAAGGTCGGCCTCCGCCTGTCTGCGGGCTGTGACGTCCGTGAACGAGATGACCACCGCGCTCGGGAGACTCTCGCCCTCGCGCTGCATCGGCTCGGTGCTGATCTCGATCCAGCGCAGGCCCGACGGTCCCCGCACGCCCATCACGACATCGGTGCAGGGCCTGCCGGTGCGCAGCGTGACCATCGAGGGGTGCTCTTCGCCGGGGAAGTCCGAACCGTCCTCGCGGATGGTCCCCCAGTCGCGGCTGGTCGAGGTCTCGCCCAGCGCCGCCTCCTGCCCGATGCCGAAGATGTCCGACGCTGTCTGGTTGAAGGCCAGTATCTGCCCGTCGGCCGCCTGAAGGATGACTCCCTCATGGAGCGACGCCACCACCGAACGGTAGCGCTCCTCGCTCTCGCGCAGCGCGCGTTCGGCCGATCGCGCCGCCGTGACGTCCAGGACCCTGGACATGAGCGCCACGACGCGGCCCTCGTTGTCCTCGAGCACCGTGTTGTACCAGACGCAGTCGATCAACGACCCGTCCTTGCGGTAGTTGCGGTTCTCGTGCACGGTCCAGGGCTGGTCGCCCGTGACCATGCTGCTCGAGAGGTCCTCGACCCGCCCGACGTCGTCCTCGTGCACCCAGGGGAAGTCGCCGATGACGCGCTTGCCGAGCACTTCATCCGCGGTCCAGCCGAACATGCGCATGGCGGATTCTGACCATCTCGTGATGCGCGACGAGGAATCGAACTCGACGGACGCGAGCGGCGAGTTGTCGATGTGGGCCTGCAGCCGTTGGGTCTCTCGGGACAGCGCCTCTTCCGCGCGCTTGCGCTCGGTCATGTCCCGCACGATCGAAAACGCCGACACCATCGTTCCGTCAGCGTCACGGATCACCGCGGGGGTCAGCAGGACGGGAAAGCGCTCGCCGTTCTTGCGCATGAACGTGAGATCGAAGTCGGTGGCCTCGTCGCGCAGGGTCTTCGCGAACGATTCGCCGATGACCTCCAGCTCCTCGGGGGGCCAGTAGGGATGCGGCGGCCCGACCCCGACCAACTCGTCCTCGGTGAAGCCGGTCATCCGGCACAAGGCCGGGTTCACGCTGACGTGCCGGCCATCGGCGTCCAGCAACGAGAAGCCGTCCGGCATGCTTGCGAAGATCGCGGACATCAGCGTGTTGGCCCGCTCCAGATCGGACTGGGCGCGCACCCGCTCCGTGATGTCGGTGAACGCCGCAACCATGGTGCCCGCGCCGGTGTGGAACGCGTTCACGTCGAAGGACGAGGCGACCCGGTCGTCCTCGTAGTAGACGCTCTGTTCGTGCCAGGAGCCGCTCTCGCGCGCCAGCCTGCGGTAGACTTCCGGGATCCCGCCCCCCGCCAGGTCCGGGAACGCCTGGAGGATGTCCATCCCGACCAGTGTCGAGTGGTCGATGCCGAGTATGTCGTCGGCGGCGGGGTTGGCGCCGGTGAAGACGAGACGGCCTTCGTCCTCGAGGCGGTAGAAGTGCATGCCGATCGGGATGGAGCCGATGATCGCCTGGCCGAACACCTCGGACTCCTCGGCGTCCCTTCGGGCCTGCTCCTCTCCGGTGACGTCGGTGAGGATGCTCACGATCGCCGGCTGACCGCCGAACATCGCGGGGGCGCCCGCTATCTCCACATCGATCCGGGCGCCGTCGGGCCGTATCAGTCGGTAGCGCCGATCAGCGCGTGGGAACTCGCCAGTCGCCTTGGCGCGCGCCAAGGACTCGCGGGCCCTGTCGGCGGACTCCGGAGCCATGAACGACTGGACGGTGCGTCCGCGCGCCTCCTCCATGGAAGAGATGCCGAGGAGACGCAGCCAGGCGGCGTTCGCGTAGAGCACGGACTGGTCGAGTGCGGTCGCGATCGATGCCGAGGTCGGCAGCGCGTCGAGGAGCGCCAAGAGGCGCTCGTCCTCTCGATCAGAGACGGGCGTGCTGGCGGACTCGGCGCCTGGCTTGTCGGGCACGTCCTTCATGCAACCCCCCGCTGGAAACATACCCCACGCGCCTCGACGGCTGTCCACCGCATTCCGACGAGCGCGCGCGCCACGCGCGCTATACTCCGAGGCAACGACAGGTCAGCGCGCACGCCATCGGGGAGGCGCTCGAACATGCTCGACGCACGCTACGTTCGTGAGAATCCGGACGCCGTCCGCCAGGCCATGGCCGATCGCGGCTCCGCGTGGAGCCTGTCCGCCTTCCTGGAGCTCGACGAGGAGCGGCGCAAGCTCATCGGCCGCGTCGAGAAGCTGCAGGCACGCCGCAACGAAGCGTCCAAGGCCATCGGGCGGATCATGAAGGAAGGGCCTCGCACCGAGGCGGCCGAGTCGCTGAAGAACGAGGTCCGCTCGATCAACGACGAGCTCGTGGCCCTTGAGGCCGTGCTCGACACCGTTGAGGCGGACACACGCGACCTGCTCATGACGGCGCCGAACCTTCCCGACGCGAGCGTGCCGGTGGGTGCCGACGAGACCGCGAACCCGGAGATCCGCCGCTGGGGCACACCGCGGGTCTTCGACTTCGAGCCGAAGGCGCACTGGGACCTTGGGCCCGAGCTCGGCATCATCGACTTCGAGCGCGCCGTGAAGCTCGCCAAGTCCCGGTTCGTGCTCATGGGCGGGCTCGGAGCACGGCTCGAGCGCGCGCTCATCAACCTGATGCTCGACACCCACACCGTGCGCGGCTACAAGGAGTGGTGGCCGCCGATCCTGGCCAACGCGGAGACCCTCACCGGCACCGGCCAACTGCCGAAGTTCGAAGACGACCTGTTCAAGACGATGACCGGCGAGACGCCTCTGTACCTGGTACCGACCGCCGAGGTCGTGCTCACCAACATCCACCGTGACGAGACCCTCGAGGTCGCGAACCTGCCGCTGCACTACACGGCGTTCACGCCGTGCTTCCGCGAGGAGGCCGGCTCTGCCGGCCGGGACACGCGCGGCATGATCCGAGTCCACCAGT
>CAZHMA010000071.1:0-8640 GCA_964533555.1 uncultured Eubacteriales bacterium | reverse complement strand
AGGATGAACTTGGCGGGATGGGAGAACGTGATGCCCTCGCGCTCGACCGTGTTGACACCCATGGCGGCCGCATCGAGCAGCGTGTCCACCAGGTGGTCGTCCAGCAGGTTCACCTCGTCGACGTACAGGATGCCCCGGTTGGCGGCGGCCATGAGCCCCGCCTCGAAGCGGCGCTCCCCGTGGCGAAGCGCGTGCTCCATGTCCAGCGATCCCACGAGGCGGTCCTCCGTGGCCGAGACGGGGAGCTCCACCACCCGCGGCCGGCGCACGGCCACGGGCAGGGGGCCGTCCGCGGTGCGCGCCACGCACTCCGGGCACAGCTGGGCCTCGTCGTCCGGGTCGCACGAGAACCGGCACCCGTCCACCACCCGGATGGGCGGAAGGATCTCGGCGAGTGCCCGGACCGCCGTGGACTTGGCGGTCCCCTTCTCGCCGCGGATGAGCACGCCGCCCACCCTGGGGTCCACAGCGTTCACCAGCAGGGCGACCTTCAGGGTCTCCTGACCGACGATGGCGCTGAACGGGAAGGTGCGGGTCGTGCTCCTCACACCGACTTCCACTGGAACGAGCCGCAGGTGGCGGGGCCCTCCTGCTTGGCTTTCGGGCACGTGTCGACATAGACGCAGTCGTCACAGGAATAGCTGGCGATCTCCATCCCGTCGGGCTCGTACGCCTTGACCTCGGCCTCAACGGCGACGACACCGGCGTCCTCGTAGACGGCCGCCGCGGCCGCGGATATCTCGGCGAACGCGGACTCACCCTCGGCCGGCCCGTCGTCCGACGTGACGCCGGACTCGCCGGCCGCCTCGGGTGCGGTCTCGGGCTCAAGCGCGAACTCGGGCTCGGGCACAGTCTCGGGCTCCAGCTCGGGCTCGGCGTCGGCAGAGCTCGCCGGCTCGGGCTCCGCATCGTCCGGAACAGGAGCATCCACGACGTCCTGGTACTCTCCCATGATCACGGGTCGCGACCCCGACAGCGCGTCTGCGCTCGTCGGCGTCAGAAGTGCGATGTCCTCGAGACCCGGCTCGTCGATCCCCACCGCGGTGAAGGTCGGCAGCGGCGCCTCGGGCTGCAACACCGGTTCTTCAGCGGTCGCGGGTTCGCCTTCATCGCCCGCGATCACGTCCGCATCGGCCTCCCACGGCCATGCGGCAGGCGCAGACTCCGGCAGGATCTCGTCGGGAGTCTCCGGTCCGGGCTCGTCGGGCAGCAGGCCCGCCAGCGTCGGCGCGGCCTGCGCTGCGAGTTCGTCCACGCCCGGAGCGGGCACGACCCCGTCGGATTCCATCTGCGTCGCGGCACGGCGCAGCGCCTCCGCCAGGTCGAGCGACTCCGCCCCCGCGTCCGCGGGAGGCACGTCGGATTCTGCCGCGATGGCCGCATCGTCGTCGGCGATCTGAGCGGGATCCGCAGGCGCGGCGTCGAGCCCCGGGTCCTCCGCCACGGCCCACAGCGGGGCCGGCGGCTCGCCGGCCGCGGACTCCGCGTCTTCGGCCGGCGTCTCATCGGCCGGCGTCTCATCGGCAGGCTCCTGCTCGGCCTCGAGCGGCTGCCCGCTCGCGTCGAAGCCCCAGAACGGCGGGGGTCCCTCGAGCGCGGCCTCCTCCACGGCGACGATCTCCGCCAGGGCATCGTTCGTCGGGCTCGGAACCTCCCAGACGTCGGCGATCGGTTCCTCGGCAACAGGCTCCGCCGCCGGGGCGCGATACACGACCACAGGGGTCGCCGCGTCCAGGTCGATGACGAAGAGATCGTGTCCGGCCATCGATCCGTCGGGCGGCACCGCCGCGCCCAAGTCGTCCAGCGCCTCCTGCCGGGTTTCGTACGTCTGCTGCGACACGAGCGACACTTCGCCGGTCTCGCGATGCTGTCCTACGAGGAAGAAGCGCATGCCACACCTCTCGAGCTTCGGGTCGGACGTCGACGGCAGCGACCGTGGATGGGAGAGCGCTTTCATGCTAGACCCCTGCCTCGGCGCGGGCAATACGACGGGGGCCGTGTGGTACCATCAAACCACACATCGGGCCGCTCAACCCCCGAAGGGACCGCGCCCACAAGCATGCTCAGCGGCATCCCCCTCACTGACTGCGATTTCGTTGCCGTCGACCTCGAGACGACCGGCTGTTCCCCCGGGCGCCACAGCATCATCGAGATCGGCGCAGTCCGCATGCGCGGCGGGGCCGTCATCTCCGAGTTCTCGAGCCTCGTGCGCCCCGACGACCCGGTGCCCCGCGCGATCACCCAGCTCACCGGGATCACCCAGGAGATGCTGACCACGGCGCCGTCCGTGGACGAGGTCGTCGTCGCGTTCAAGGCCTTCGCCGAAGGTGCGGTGCTCGTCGCACACAACTACCGTTTCGACCTGGGGTTCCTCGACTACGAGGCAGAGCGCCTGTGGCAGGCGCCGTTCCCGCGTCCGGCCCTGGACACCCTCTCCATCGCGCGCAGGCTCTACCCGACCATGGAGCGCTACAGCCTGCTCCACCTCGCGGGGCACATCGGTACCTCGGTCATGCCGGACCACCGTGCCGGAAACGACGCCAGGGCCGCAGGCGAAGTGCTCGCGGCGATGCTCCCCGACCTCATCGAGCGCGGACTGGTCACCGTGGGCGACCTTGCCTCGTTCTGCGGACTCCCCGACCAGACGGCGCTCGCCGCACGCCTGCCGCTGACGATCGGCGTGCCCGACGCGCCCGGCGTCTACGTGTTCCGTGACGGCGAGGACCAGGTCCTTTTCGTCGGCCGGGCCAAGAGCCTGCGCCAGCGCGTCCGAAGCCACTTCTACCCGGCGGGAGATCGCGAGCACTCCGACCTGGGCTGCTTCGTCGCCGGGATCAGGGCCATCCGTGCGGCGTCGTCGCTCGACGCGGCCCTGCTCGAACGCAGGCTGCTCGCGCTGCACGACCCGCCGTTCAACTCTCCTTCGCAGCGCCCGCGCGCGGTCTACTTCATCCACGTGGACACCTGGTCGCACTATCCCGGGGTGCGGGTGGTCACCAAGCGTCGGCGTCGGGGCACCCATGTCGGCCCCTTCACCAGCCGATGGGCCGCCGTCACGCTGAGCGAGCGGCTCACGGAGATCTACGGGCTCCGGCGCTGTCCGCGCCGCCTGGACGGCCGCCTTGCCGCACGCGAATGCGAGCTGCGCGACGGTCGATGCCCCGCGCCGTGCGTCAACACGGTCGACGCGGTCGACTACGGTATCCGCGTCCGCGCACTGCTCAGCGTCTTCAGGGACGGCGGCGACGGAGCCAAGGAGACGCTCACGGCGCTGCAGGAGGCCGCCGCGGCCGAGGCCCGCTACGAGGACGCCATCCGGTATCGCGACGGCCTGAGGGCGCTCGATCGCGCTCTCGGGACGCTGGGCGTGCTGCGGACCGCCTTCGAACACGATGCAGCATTGGTAGAGCACCACGACGAGACCGTGACCGTGCACCTGGTCAGGGACGGGCTGCGCGCGTCGGTCCTGCGCGGCACTCCCGAACTGGTCGCCGAGCGGCTGCCGCGGGCGCTTCGGCGCGTGTACTATTCGGACCGCCCCCGGGCCGACATCCTGGCCCTCACGCCGCAGCAGGTGGCCGAGCTCCTCACCATCGCGGCGTTCTCGGCGGGAGACGCGCACATCGAGGTCCCGATCGCCGACGAGCGGCTCACCCTGGCCGTGGTCAGGCGGTGCCTGGGCCTCGAGCGCCGGGAGCCGCGACGGAGGCACGCAGCTCCTTAAGGCGCGCCACGTTCTCGCTGTCCTTCTCGGGCGGCTCCCCGGGCATCTCGATCAGGACCGGCACGTCCTGGATGCCCGCCTGCGCGAACATCGCCCGGAATCCGTCGGTGCCCACGAATCCGTCACCGATCCACTCGTGACGGTCACGATGGGACCCCAACTCCCCCTTGCAGTCGTTGGCATGGATGGCCGCAAGCCCGCGCGGGCCCAGGTACGAGGCGACGGTCCCGGCCAGATGCGCCCATCCCTCGGGCCCCGAGACGTCGATACCGGCCGCGAAACCGTGGCACGAGTCGAAGCACACCGCCGCGGGAACCCCGGCCGCGACGGCGATCGCCGCGGCTTCGCATAGCTCCTCCATGCTCGACCCGAACGCGCGGCCCGCTCCCGCGGAGTTCTCGAGCGCCACCCTCGGACCGTCGCTTGCGACACCCGCGTCCTCCCACGCCCGTAGCACCGCTTCCGCCACGCGCCCCGGCGGCGTCGCATGGACTCCCGCGTATGTCGTGCCCGCGTGCACCACGACGGCGGAGGCGCCCACGAGCGAAGCCCGGCGGATCTCGTCGGCCAGCGCATGCCAGGACCGTTCCCACAGAAGCGGGTCGTCGCTGCCGAGGTTGATGAGGTAGGCGGCGTGCGTGACGATCGGCCCGAGACCGAGACGGGCGCGCTCCTCGATGAAGGCCGCCGCCTCGTCGCGGTCGCGGGCGGGACCGTGCCACATCCTCGGGCTCTTCGCGAAGATCTGCATGCACTCGCAGCCCGTCTCCGCGGCGTACGTGCACGCCCGCAGGAGCCCGTCGCCGACCGGTACGTGCGCGCCTATCAGCAAGAGTCGTCCCCTCGTCGCGGTGGGCGGTCGTGTCGCGGCCGCGCTGTATCATCGTCGCATGCACAGCCCCGACGGCGACACCCCCGATGCGACCGAGCGCCCATGGACCGGGCGTGCGGTCCTCCATGTCGACATGGACGCGTTCTTCGCGTCGGTCGAGCAGCTGGACCACCCCGAGTGGCGGGGCCGTCCGGTCGTGGTCGGCGGCTCGCCCGACAAGCGCGGCGTCATAGCGGCGGCGTCCTACGAGGCGCGCCGCTACGGTGTGCGCTCCGCGATGCCCGCCGCCCAAGCGGCGCGCCTCCTGCCGCCGGACGCCGTATGGACGCGGGGAAGCTTCGACCGTTACGGGCAGGTCTCGCACCAGGTGTTCGACCTGCTGCACGACATCACGCCGGACGTCCAGGCAGCGTCGATCGACGAGGCGTACCTGGACGTCACACCCGGGACCCACGGGGAACACCCCGTCACTGTGGCGCGAAC
The DNA here is from genome assembly GCA_964533555.1 of uncultured Eubacteriales bacterium. Lineage (GTDB taxonomy): Bacteria > Actinomycetota > Coriobacteriia > Anaerosomatales > PALSA-660 > JANYAK01. The sequence continues at coordinate 3,601 of CAZHMA010000071.1, read as the reverse complement.
CATCATGGAGCGCGTCGAACGGCTGGGCATCACATGCTCCGTCGGAGTGGCCGCGTCGAAGACCGTCGCCAAGATCGCCTCCGACCGCGACAAGCCTCGGGGGCTCACCGTGGTGTACCCCGGCGACGAGGCGGCCTTCCTCTCCCCTCTCGACGTGGGACTCATGCCGGGTATCGGCCCCCAGACCGCGTCGCGCCTCCGAACCCTCGGCATGAAGACGCTCGGTGACCTCGCGGCGCTGGATGACGAGACCGCGCGGCAGGTACTCGGGTCGCACGGCCCATCGACGGTGCTGAGGGCCCGCGGCCTCGACACCCGCCCCGTGCGCGACCGCGAGCCGGTCAAGTCCGTCAGCAACGAACGCACCTTCTCGGCGGACATCCGGGATCCCGCTGAGGTCCGCGACGTGCTGTCCGGTCTCGCCGAACACGTCGCCACCCGCCTTCGGCGCAAGGGCCTGCGGGGCCGCACGGTCCACTTGAAGCTGCGGTTCGCCGACTTCACGACCAAGACCGCCCAGGAGACGCTTGCCGAGCCGACCGACTCCAACGCGGCGGTCACGGCGACCGCCCTGCGACTGCTTGCGGCACTCTGGACCCCGGGTGTCGGCATCCGCCTCCTGGGCGTCGGTGTCTCCGGCTTCGGCGACATCCCGCTCCAGCTCGACTTGCTCACGCAGCAGGAACGCGCCTTGGACACGCGCAGGCTCGAGATCGAGCGCACGGTCGACAGGCTGCGCGAACGATTCGGGGATGACGCCGTCGGGTTCGGGGGACGCTCGGCGGGTCGCGATCCGCGCGACAAGTACGGCCCGGGGAAGTAGGCGCTCGCCGTTCTTCGCCTACCGGGAGCCGCTCCGTGCCGCGGCAGCCTCCCACTCGTCCTCGTCCGAATGCCCGGCGCCTCCCCTGAACGGCCCCATCGGCGCGGTCCCGACGCCGCGGCGCAGCCGTACCGGTGCTCCGGACGCCGTTCGCACGACGTAGGGGCGCACGATGTCGGCGACGACCGCCACGCCGCGTTCGCAGTTGTTCTGGAGCACGCCTTCGACGATGTAGCTCCGGTGTTTGACGATGGTCTCACCGCTCCTCTCGAGCGCCTCCGGAAAGACCACCACGTCGACCAGGCCGGTCGGGTCCTCGAGCGTCAGGAAGCACACGCGCTTGCCGCTTCTCGTACGCGGCGTCTGCGCGCGCTCGCGCACGCCCGCGACGCGCACGCGCGTGCGGTCCTCGAGGCGCGGCAGGTCCTTCGCCCAGACGACGCCGCGCGCCTCCAGGTCCCCGCGCGCCAGATCGAGCGGGTGGCACGTCACGGCGAGGCCCAGGAGCTCCAGTTCGGCCCCGAGCCGCCGCACCACGCCCCATCCCGACACGTGCGAAGGATCTTCCGCCTCCTTCGCCCTCGACGGCGCGAGCACGAGCGCGCGTTCTCCCGCGCTCCCCTCACGGGCCAGCACCGCCTTGAGTTCCGGCAGGAGCACCAGCTGCTCGTCGCGCGTGGGTGGTCGCCCCGCGTCGGTGACGCCGAGGCCGTCGAGCGCGCCGACCCGCACGAGGGACTCCGCCGCGTCGATCTCGGCCCGCGTCCGTCGCAGGAAGTCCGCGAGGTCGTCGAAGGGCCGCAGCCGCTGCTCGGCCTCGATCTCCCGCAGCAGGCGCGCGTTCATGTTCAGCAGGCCCTTGAGGCCGACGCGGATGGCGCGGCCGTCCTTCTCGACCGTGCAGTCGGCGCTCGAGCCGTTCACGTGCGGTCGCAGGACCTCGATCCCGTGACGCCGCGCGTCGTCGAGCACGAGCCGCGGGCTGTAGAAGCCCATCGGCTCGTGGTTGAGGATGGCGGCCGCGAACTCCGCCGGGTAGTACGTCTTCAGCCACGCGCTCGCGTAGCTCACCACGGCGAAGCACGCGGCGTGCGCCTTGTTGAACCCGTAGGCGGCGAACCCCTGCAGCTGGCGGAAGACCTCCTCGGCGCTCTCGCGCGACGCCCCCAGCGCGACCGCCCTGCGCACGAACTCGCCGTGGAGCGACTCCATCTCCGCCCGGCTGCGGTCCTTCGTCATGGCGCGGCGGAACGAGTCGGCCTCCGCCAGCGTGTAGCCGGCCACCGCCTGCACGACCTGGAGCACCTGCTCCTGGTAGATGATCACGCCGTACGAGTCGGCGAGGCACTTCCCCATCGCCGGATGCGGGACGACCACCTGCTCGAGCCCGTGCCGCCGCCGGATGAAGGGCGTGATCATCTCGGCCTCGAGCGGTCCGGGGCGGAAGAGCGAGATGGCCGCGATGATGTCCTCGAAGGTGCGCTCCTGAAGGCGCAGCGCGAGGTTGCGCTGGCCGGAGCTCTCGAGCTGGAACATCCCGACCGTGTCCGCGGCCGCGATCATCTCGTAGACCTTCGGGTCGTCCTTCGGCAGGGTGAACGGCTCGGGGACGGCCGCCTCGCCCGCGCGCGCCCGCGCCATGGCGACCGTGTCACTGATCGCCGAGTGCATCCGCAGGCCCAGGATGTCCATCTTCACGAGCCCGAGCGCCTCCACGTCGTCCTTGTCGTACTGGGAGACGACCGTGCCCTTCGCCGCCCACTGGAGCGGGCTCCACGTCTCGACCGGTTCGCGCGTGATGAGGAACCCGCCCAGATGTGTTCCGAGGTGCATGGCGCACCCGTCGAGCCGCTCGGTGATGTCGAGCAGCAGCTCGTTGCCGGGCGCCTTCAGCGGGTGGTTGCGGCATTCCGGGTAGGTGGCGAGCACTTCGCGGATCTTGCGCGCGCTCACCCACGGCAGGTGCCGGGAGAGCGCGTTCGTCTCGTCGGGCGTGCGCCCCAGCGCCTTGGCGGCGGTCCGGACCGCGCTCTTCGCCGTCATGGTGTTCACGGTGGCGATCATGGCGACGTGCTTCGCGCCGAAGCGCCGGTAGATGTAGTCGATGACCTCGTCTCTGCGCGCGGAGTCGAAGTCCACGTCGATGTCGGGCATCTGGCGCCGGGCAGGATTGAGGAAGCGCTCGAAGAGCAGGTCGTGCGCCACCGGGTCCGCATCGGTTATCCCGAGGAGGTACGTCACGATGGAGTCGCCGGCGCTGCCCCGGCCGGAGTAGCGGATCCCCTTGCCCCTGGCGAAGTCCACGATGTCCTTGACCACGAGGAAGTACTCGGGGAAACCGAGGTCCTCGATCACGGCGAGCTCGTGCTGGAGACGGCGGACAGCCTCGGGCGTGACGGGCCGGTAACGCTCCTCGAGACCGCGCCAGGCCTGCTTCGAGAGCACCGAGTACGGTGTCTCGCCCTTGGGCACCTCGACTCCAGGGAAGTGGAACTGCCCCAGACCGAGGTCGAGCTCGCAGCGCTCGGCGATCTCCAGGGTGGCGTCACAGGCGGCCGGCCGGTCGGCGAAGAGGCGGCGCATCTCGGACGCGGGCTTGAAGAAGAGCTCCGCGTTCGGTCGCGCGGCCGGGCCCGGCAGCGGCATGCGCGCGCCGACGGACGACAGCACGTCGTGCAGGCGGGAGTCCTCGCGCCGCATGTAGTGGACGTCGTTGGTGGCGACCACCGGCAGGTCGAGCGAGCCCGCCAGGTCCGCGAGTGACGCGATGTAGCGCGA
>CAZHMA010000070.1:0-8834 GCA_964533555.1 uncultured Eubacteriales bacterium | reverse complement strand
GGGGACCCGCGCCCCCGCCGCCGGGGCCGGTCACCGCCCGAGCCGCGCGGACCCCCGGGCCGGGCGGGGCGGGGGCCCCGCCCGCCGCAGCGGCGACGAGCTGACCCTGTGGCGCGAGATCATGGCGGGCGCCAGCCTGGCCGGCGTCTCGCTCGAGCCGAACAGCCCCGCGGAGACGATCCTGTCGTATCACGGCATACCGTACGTGTGGGCGGGCGCGGATCCGACCGGGTTCGACTGCTCCGGTCTGACCATGTACGTGATGCGCCAGCACGGGGTGGACCTGCCGCACCACGCGGCGAGCCAGTACCTGATGGGCGCTCCGGTCCCGGCCTCACAGCTACGCTCCGGCGACCTGGTCTTCTTCGGCTCGCCGGTCTACCACGTGGGCATGTACATCGGCGGCGGCTACTTCGTGCAGGCCCCGCGCACGGGGGACTTCGTGAAGGTCAGCAAGCTCGCCGACCGCGGGGACTTCGTGGGCGCGCGGCGCTACCCGTGGCGCTACCGGACCGGAAAGCCCATGGGCGTGTCCGGCGTGACCCTACCTGCGAACATGCCGGTTTCGCGCTAGAATACGCCGCACGACATCACCGCTCGCACGTATCGCTTGCAGCGCCCGCCCCTCGGCGGGCGTTGGTTCTCGGGGGGGAACACCAAGATATGAGATCGTTCACCGCTGCCTGTCTTGACTCGGCGACCCGCGCGGGGGCCACCTACGCGGACGTGCGCGTCACCGACCAGACCACCCAGTCCATCTCGGTGCGCAACGGCGTCGTCGAGGGAGTCGACTCGTCCTCGTCCTTCGGCTTCGGCGTCCGCGTCATCGCCGATGGCGCCTGGGGCTTCGCTGCGGCGTGCGACCTGACGCCGGAGGCGGCCGAGCGAGTCGCCCGGGAGGCGGTGGCCATCGCGAAGGCGTCGGCGACGGTCGGCTCGCACCGCGTGCGGCTGGCCGAGGTCGCCGCGTTCGACGACACCTGGGAAGGCCCCTGCGCGATCGATCCGTTCCAGGTCAGCCTCGAGGACAAGCTGGCGCTCCTGCTCGCAGCCGACGCCGCGATGCGCACGGATGGCCGCATCCCGCTCGCGACCTCGACGATGAGCTTCCTGAAAGCGTCCAAGACGTTCGCCTCCACGGAGGGCTCCTTCATCGTGCAGCGCTGGACCGAGTCGAGCGCCGGGATCTGCGCCTACGCCATCGACGGCGGTGACGTGCTCCCTCGCTCGTATCCCAACAGCCACGGCGGCGCCTGCTTCCAGGGCGGCTGGGAGACGATCGCCGCGCTCGACCTGGAGGCCAACGCGGCGCGGATCGCCGAGGAGGCCGTGGCGCTGCTCTCCGCGCCCGAGTGCCCCGCCTCCACGACCACGCTCATCATCGACGGCAGCCAGCTCGCCCTGCAGGTGCACGAGTCGGTGGGACACCCCACGGAGCTCGACCGCGTCCTCGGCGACGAGGCGGCCTTTGCCGGCACGTCCTGGGTGTCCGCCGGCGACCTCGGGACGCTGAGGTACGGCAGCGACATCGTCAACATCACCGCCGACGCCACGGTCCCGGGCTCGCTCGGGTCCTTCGGCTACGACGACGAGGGCGTGCCCGCCCAGCGCGACCACCTGGTGAAGGACGGCATGCTGGCCGGCTTCCTCGGCTCGCGCGAGTCCGCCGTGGCCATCGGCCGGACCTCGAACGGCTGCATGCGCGCCGACGGCTGGAACCGCGTGCCGATCATCCGCATGACCACCGTGTCGATCGAGCCGGGCTCGGCCGGTTCTCTGGCCGACCTGATCGCCGACACCGACGAGGGCCTCTACATCGAGACGAACAACTCGTGGTCGATCGACGACAAGCGCCTGAACTTCCAGTTCGCCTGCGAGATCGGGTGGGAGATCCGCGGCGGCAAGCTGGGCCGCATGGTCAAGCGGCCGAACTACACGGGCATCACCCCGCAGTTCTGGGGCGCATGCGACGCGGTCTGCTCCAAGGACGAGTGGCGCGTCTGGGGCCTCGACAACTGCGGCAAGGGCGAGCCGATGCAGGTCGCCCATGTCGCGCACGGGGCCGCGCCCGCGCGGTTCCGCGACGTCCAGGTGGGAGTGGGCCGATGAGCACCGACACCGCAGCGGCGCGCGCTCTGGCGCGCCGCGCCATGGAGGCGGCGCTGTCCGCCGGAGCAGGACAGGCCGAGGCGCTCGTGGCCGCTTCCTCGGCGGCACTCACGCGCTTCGCCAACAACCGGATCCATCAGAACGTGGCGTCACAAGACGTCGGCGTCCCGGTCCGCGCCGTCATCGGACGCCGCGTGGGCGTTGCCTCCACGAACCGGACCGACGGCGCCTCGCTCGCCGCCTGCGCCGCCTCCGCGGTGGACGCGGCACGCATCTCGCCCGAGGACCCGGACTTCCCGGGCCTGCCCGCACCCCTGCCCGTCGTCACACCCGACCGCGTCGCGCCCGGCTCGCTGGCGTACGGCGCGCGGGAGCGCGCGGACGCGGCGGGCGCGATCATCGCCCAGTCGTCCGCGCGCGGGCTGACCGCGGCGGGCACGGTGTCCGTGACCGCCCAGACCATCGCCGTCGCGAACTCCCTGGGAGTCGACTCCGCCATGGCCTCCACGTCGTGCCGCGCGACCGTTCTGTCGATGGGCCCGGACACCGGCAGCGGCTGGGCGTCCTTCGCGGGGCGTGACGCCTCGCTCCTCGCGCCCGAGTCGCTGGGCGGCCAGGCGGCCGACCTCGCGCAGCGTTCGGCGCGGCCGCAGGCGCTCGAGCCGGGCGAGTACGAGGTCGTGCTGGCTCCCGAGGCCGTCGCCGACATCGTGCAGTTCCTGGGCTGGTACGGCGGATCGGCCAAGGCCGTCGAGGAGGGCCGCTCGTTCATGACAGGCCATCTCGGCGAGCGGCTGATGTCGCCCGTCGTGACGATCACCGACGACGCCCTGTCGCAGTGGGCGCTCGGCCTCACGTTCGACTTCGAGGGCATGCCCAAGACCCGCGTCGCGCTCGTCGAGGGTGGCGTCGCGGGCACCCCCGTGACCGACTCCTACTGGTCGGCGAAGACCGGCCGGCCCAACACCGGGCACGCGCTTCCCGCCCCGAACGCCATGGGCCCCATCCCCCTGGACCTGGAGATGGCGGCGGGGGACTCGACGGCCGACTCGCTGATCGCGTCGGTCAAGCGCGGCGTGTACGTCACCCGGTTCCACTACGTGAACATCGAGGACCCGGTGCGCGCCACGCTGACAGGCATGACGCGCGACGGCACGTTCCTGATCGAGGACGGGCGCCTGACGTCCCCCCTGCGCAACCTGCGCTTCACCCAGAGCGCGGTCGAGGCGCTCTCGCACGTCGCGGGTGCCAGCGCCGAGCGCGTGCTCGTCGGTGAAGAGGCGGGCACACTCGTGCCCTACCTGCTGCTCGAGCGCTTCGCATTCACCGGCCAGACAGGCTGACCGCGAGCGCCAGGCCGCGCATCGCGGAACCGGGCTCGACGAGAACAGAAAAGGGGCCCGGGTTTACTTCTTCGCCCGGGCCCCCAGCTTGGTCTGGGACCGGCTCCGGCGAGCGGAGGGGCGCCGCCGTCCAGAGCCGGTACCTATCAGGATCGAACAGCCTGATACCCATAGGTATCGGTACGTCCGGGCCGCGGACTTTAGGGAATACGTGCGCGGCCGGCCTGTTCCCGTCGCCACCCGTCGCATGACCCTTCATCGGCTGGTAGCCGTTCGTCACTAATCTGGTACCGTTTGCGAGTTATTGAGCGCCGTTCTACCGATACTCAAGGTTGACAGACGGACAGCACCACTGGAGCCGGGAGAGGCGAACAGTGAGCTTCTTCGAGGTCAACCTGGACTACGTGTACTTCCTGAGCGGGCTCTCGCTCGTGTGCCTGGGCGCCGCCGCAGCGCTGCTGGTCATCGAGAGAGAGCGCACGCTGCGCTGGCTCGCGCTTGCGGTCTTCGGCATCGGCTCCGGGCTCTCGCTGTGGTCGGCCGCGGCCGTCATGGACCTTGGCGACACCCCGGTCTTCGGCTGGGGCCGGCTCGTACTGCGGGTGGTAGCGCTTGCCGCGCTCTTCGAGTTCGGACGCGGTTCCCTCAGGAAGCAGTCCGTCCGCATCGCCGGGCCGATGCTCACCGTCGGCCTGGCGGCGGCGGTGGTCATGTCCGGCCTGATGGGTCTCCCGAGCGCGGACACCGTGCTGCGCTTCGCGCTCGGCATCCCCGGCGGCGCGCTTGCGACCTGGGCGATCGCCCTGGCCGGACACCGCTTCGACGGGTCCGCTCCCGGCATCGCCGGCCGCGCCGGACGGATGCTCACCGGCACCGCCGTGTTCATGGCCCTCTACACCGCATGCGAAGCCATCGGCAGCGGAATCGCTGTCGGCACTCGGGCCGCAGCGGTCTGGATCGGCCCGGTGCCACTGCACGCGATCGTCGCCCTGGCGGCGCTCGCGGTGGGGGTCGAGATCCTTGGGTTCTCCGCGGCGCAGCAGTTCCTCCGCGGCGAGATACCCACCCAGAAGCAGGCGTTCCGGCGCTTCCACGCCGTCCCCGTGATGATCGTGGTGGCGCTCGCCGGAGGGTTCGCTGTGACGCAGGCCTCGGTGCTCGCGGACCGGGACGCTCGCACGACGCTCCTGCAGCGCGCGCTCACCACCGCGGCGGCGGTCGACGCCGACCATGTCGACGTCCTCACCGGCGCGCGCTCCGACGCGGCACTCCCGGAGTATGTGCAGGTGCTCGCCGAACTCGAGCACATGCACGTGGTGAACAAGGACATTCGCTTCATCTACCTTGTGCGGCGCATCGACGGCCGTGTGGTGCCGCTCGCGGACTCCGCGGCCACGGGCAGCAGCGGCCTTTCGCGCCCCCGCAGCGTGTACGCGCAATCGAGTCCCCAGCTCGAGGCGATGCTCGGCGGCGGGAGCGCTGGTCTCGTCGAAGGGCCGCTCACCGACGCGTTCGGCACCTGGGTCAGCGCCCTGGCGCCCATCCGTGACGAGGCCGGTGCCCTGGTCGCCGTGCTCGGAATGGACGTGAGCGCGGATGAATGGACGCTCTCTCTGGCGGGAACCCGCGCCACCGCGATCGCACTCATCCTTGTCGCGTCCATGATGGTGCTCGGCGCCATGGCCACGGTCCAGGTGGCGTTCGATACCCGGCACCGCATCGCGTCCTCTGAGGCGCGGCTGCGCTCGATCCTGGCGATCGCCCCTGAGGGCATCGCCATCCTGGACCCCGTCTCCCGCCGGATCGAGTTCGCGAACCCGACACTGTCGACGATGCTGGGCGTGCCCACTGCGGACCTCGTCGGGACCCAGATCGACACGATCCTCGCCGAGGGGGACGAGGGCGCCTGTACCTTGAGCGCGTTCGGGCTTGCGGACGCATCGGAGCGCAGGCTGCTGGCCGCGTCCGGAGCCGTCATCGACGTCGATATGACCTGCATGCCCGCGGTCATCGAGGACAAGGACCGGCTGCTGGTCTTCGCCCACGACATCACCACGCGCAAGATCGCCGAGCGGGAGCTGCAGGAGCGCATCACGCTCGAGAACATCGTGCGCGCGGTCTCCAGCAGGTTCCTGACCGCCGGCATCACCGAGGTCGACGGCGTGGTGCTGGAGGCTCTCGGCTCGCTCGGAGCGGTACTCGACGTCGACCGGGTCTACCTCGGCGCCGTCACCCCGCAAGGCGCGGCCACGCGCACGCACGAGTGGTGCTCGCCGGGAACGCCCCGGCAGGCGAACGTGGTCCGCTCCCTCGATCTCAACGGGTTCCCCTGGTTCTACGGGAAGCTTGCCGCCAACGAGTTCATCGCCCTGTCGACCATCGACGACCTGCCCGAGGAGGCGACCGCGGACCGCGCCATCATGCTGAGTCAGGGCGTGTTGTCGCGTGTCGTCATCCCGCTAGTGGAGAACGAGGTGCTGACCGGCTACCTCGGCATCGACACCGTGCGCGAGGCGCGCCGCTGGAGCGGCGAGCGGGTGGCGCTTCTGACGGTGTTCGCCGACGTCCTTGCCGCAGCGCTGCGCAGGTCCCGCGCGGAGGCCGAGGTGGCCAAGCTCACGCTGGCCGTCACCAACAGCCCCGCCGCCACCGTCATCACCGACGCGAACGGCACCATCGAGTACGTCAACCCGCGGTTCCAGGAGCTGTCGGGCTACTCGGCCGATGAGCTCATGGGCGCGAACCCCCGCGTGCTGAAGTCCGGGCTCAACGGGCCGGAGGTCTACGACGACCTGTGGCGCGTCATCACCTCGGGCGGAGACTGGCACGGCGAGTTCGTGAACCGCCGCAAGGACGGCACCAGCTACGCCGTGTCCGCGTCGATCTCGCCGGTGCGTGACGCGAAGGGCGCCGTCCACTTCGTCGGAGTGCAGGAGGACATCACGGCGCTCAAGGTCGCCGAGGTGGCGCTGCGCTCGGCGGCCGACGTCGCGAACGCCGCCAACCGCGCCAAGAGCGAGTTCCTCGCGTCGATGAGCCACGAGATCCGCACGCCCATGAACGCGATCATCGGCATGGGTGAGCTGCTGGAGGAGACCGACCTCACCGAGGAGCAGCACCGCTACATCCGCATCTTCCGGTCCGCCGGCGAGGCGCTGCTCACACTGATCAACGACATCCTCGACCTGTCGAAGATCGAGGCCGGCCACTTCGAGGTCGACCTCCGCCCGTTCGAGGTCGAGCCCATGGTCGAAGAGACGGCCGAGGTCCTGGCCATCCGGGCGCGCGAGAAGGGCCTCGACCTGCTCGTCGACATCGACCCCGCCACGCCGCCGCGCGTCGTTGGCGACCCCGACCGCCTTCGCCAGGTGCTCGTGAACCTGGTCGGCAACGCCGTGAAGTTCACGTCGGAGGGTCATGTCGTGATCTCGGTGGCCCCCGACCGGTCCGCCGCCGATCCGGTCCTGCGGTTCATGGTGACGGACACGGGCATCGGAATCCCCACCGAGAAGCTCGAGAAGATCTTCGAGGCGTTCACCCAGGCCGACTCGTCGACGACGAGGCGCTATGGTGGGACCGGGCTCGGGCTGACGATCTCCCGCAGGCTCACCGGCCTCATGGGCGGAAGCCTGCGCGTGGCCAGCGAAGAGGGCAAGGGCAGCTCCTTCTCGTTCACGATCCCGCTCGCCGAGGCCTCCCCGGACGCGGCGGTCGAGACCGACGAGGCTCAAGCCGAGCTCACCGGCGTCCGCGCACTGATCGTCGACGACAACGACACGAACCGCCTCATCCTGCGCCGCTACCTGGAGTATGCGGGCGCGACGGTCGACGAGGCAGCCGGCGGCGAGGAGGGCCTGGACGCGATGCGCGCCGCCTCGCCGCGCTTCGACATCGTGCTCACCGACCTGCGGATGCCGGGCATGTCCGGATTCGACGTCGCGCAGGCCATCTCAAACGACCCGGGGTCCTCCTCCACGCGCGTGGTCGTCGTCTCCTCCGACGCGCGGCCGGGCGACGACCGGCGTGCGCGCGACGCGGGCGCGGCCGCCCTGCTCGTGAAGCCGGTCCGCCGCCGTGCGCTGCTCGACGCCGTGGCCACGGCCTGCCGGCCCACCGGTCCGTCCGCAGAACCGTTCGTCGCTATGAATGAACCTCTTGTAACTCCCGAAAAACCTTTGGTCGATACTCCGGTTGAGGCGATGAACATCCTGCTCGTTGAGGACACGGACGACAACCGGCTGCTTGCTCTGGCCTACATGAAGAGCACGCCGCACCGGGTCGTGACCGCGGTGAACGGGATGGAGGCCGTCGAGCAGTACAAATCGGCGGGTGCGGGAGGGTTCGACATGGTGCTGATGGACCTGCAGATGCCGGTGATGGACGGCTATGCCGCCACGCGCGAGATCCGGCGCGTCGAGGCCGCCCTCCGTTGGCCGCATGTCCCCGTCGTGGCGCTCACCGCCTACGCCCTCGCTGACGAGACCACCGCCGCGCTCAAAGCGGGCTGCGACGACTACCTGACCAAGCCCATCAAGAAGGCGACGCTGCTCGATGCCGTCGCCCGTCACTCGGGAGCGTGAGCCTGCCATGGCCGGAACAGGACTGTACGACGCGCACCTCATCGTTCATCCCGAGCCCGATCTCGCGGACCTCGTGCCCGTGTACCTGGAGCGGCGCAAGAACGACGTCATCGCCCTTGAAGACTCCCTGCTGATGTCCGACTACCCTTCCGTGCGCATCCTGGGCCACAGCATGAAGGGCTCGGGTGGCGGCTACGGTTTCGACGGCATCACCGAGATAGGCCAGAGGCTCGAGAGTGCCGGTACGGACTCCGACGTGGCTGCCGCCCGCGCGGCGATCGACGACCTGAAGTCGTATCTGCGAAACGTCGAGGTGTGCTATGACTGACCCCGCATCTCGCGCGCTCATCCTGAGCGTCGACGACGACCCCGACATTCGCGCGCTCGTCTCGCATGCACTCACCGACGCCGGTTTCGAGGTCCTGTCCGTGGACAGCGGCCGGGCTGCCCTGGACGCGGTCCGCGAGCGCATCCCCGACCTGATCCTCCGCGACGCGATGATGCCCGGCGTTTCCGGCTCCGCAGTCTGCGAAGCGATGCAGCACGCCCCGTACCTGGCCGCCGTCCCGACCGCGTTCCCCATGGCCGCGGGGCTCACCACCCCTTTCCGGGCGAAGCATCCTGGCGTGCGCTTCACGGTTCTTTCAAAAACGTCGCGCGAAATACTGGCGATGCTCGACGATTCTCAAATCGACGCGGGCCTCACCTATCTTGACAATGAGCCGCTTGGCGAGCTGCAGACGGTGCCGCTTTATCACGAGCAATACCTGCTTTTGACCCGCGCCGGAAACCCGCTCGGCGA
>CAZHMA010000069.1:0-8972 GCA_964533555.1 uncultured Eubacteriales bacterium | reverse complement strand
GACATCACGCACTCCAGCGCACGCGAAACGATCGCGGCCGGCGTGTCGCATGTTCCCGAGGACCGGCACCGCCGCGGGCTCGTGCTGGAGTTCGACCTCGCCGAGAACCTGATCCTCGGGGACCACAACACCGAGCCCTATACGACCCGCGGGATCATGCATCCCGCCCAGATCGGCGATATGGCGCGCAAGCGCATCGCCGACTACGACGTCAGGACTCCGTCGGAGCACGTTCTCGCCGGTGCCCTGTCGGGGGGCAACCAGCAGAAGCTGGTGCTCGCACGTGAGCTGGGCCGCGACCCCGAGCTCCTCGTGGCGGCGCAGCCCACGCGCGGTCTCGACGTGGGCGCCATCGAGTTCGTGCACCGGCGCATCGTGGCCGAGCGCGACTCGGGCAAGGGTGTCCTGCTCGTGAGCATGGAGATCGAGGAGATCCAGTCGCTTGCCGATCGGATCCTCGTGTTCTACGAGGGCAACATCGTCGCCGAGTTCGCCTCCGGTGAGGCGGACGACGAGACGCTCGGCTACCACATGACGGGCGGCGGCGGGGCGAAACTGGGTGAGCAGCCGGCGGCTGCGATGACGCGAGAGGGGGGAGTGCTGTGACCGAGCCCCGCGAAGGGATCGTGCAGGAGAGCGGCTGGATGATCGCCCTGCGCAAGGCGGGCGTGCCGCTGCTCTCCGTCCTGCTGGCGATGCTCGTGGGGTCGATCGTGATCGTGGCCACCGGCAAGGACCCGCTTGTCGCGTTCGCGGCCCTGCTGCAGGGGGCGTTCGGCGGTTGGCGTCAGATAGGGGACACGATCCTGCGCTCGACGCCGCTGATATTCACGGGCCTGGCGGTGGCGTTCGGCTTCCGCGCGAACCTCTTCAACATAGGCGCCGAGGGCCAGCTCTTCATCGGCGGTCTCGCGGCCGCCATCCTCGGTGTGGCGCTGGGCGGTCTGCCGTGGTTCGTGAGCGTTCCGACGATCATCGTGTTGGGCGCCCTCGCCGGAGCAGCATGGGCGTTCATCCCGGCGCTGCTGAAGGCGAAGGTCGGCGCGCACGAGGTCATCACCACCATGATGTTCTCCTACATCGCGCGATACCTGGTCTCCTACCTCGTGAACGGGCCGCTGCGCGGGGACACGGCGATCCCGCAGACCGCGCTCATCCCGCCCTCGGCGACCCTGCCGACCTTCGACAAGGTCTTCACCTTCCTGGAGCCGAGCCGGGCGCACTTCGGGTTCATCCTGGCGATCCTCGTGGCCGTCGCGATCTGGCTCATCCTGAAGTACACGACGCTCGGCTACGAGGTGCGCGCGGTGGGCTACAACCCGCTCGCCGCGGAGAACGCGGGCATCTCGGTGTCCTGGACCACCGTGAGGGCCTTGTGCATCTCAGGTGCGCTGGCGGGCCTCGCCGGTGTGGTCGAGGTCATCGGCGTGCACCACCGGCTCTTCGACCAGTTCTCCTCGGGGTTCGGGTTCACGGGCATAGCGGTGGCGCTGCTGGCCAAGAACCACCCGATCGCCGTCATCCCCGCCGCCCTGCTGTTCGGAGCGCTGTCGGCGGGCGGCCCCGCCATGCAGCTGGAGGCCGATGTGCCGCTGAAGCTCATCTCGATCATCCAGGCGCTCGTGATCTTCTTCGTGGCGGCCGAGACCGTGATCACGTACTTCATCAAGAAGCGGCAGAAGGAGGCGATCGCCGATGCTGAGTGACATCATCAGCCCCGACCTGTTCGCCTCGGCCATCCGCATGGCGACCCCGCTGGCGCTGGCGGCCATCGGGGGGACCATCTGCGAGCGCTCGGGCGTCGTGAACATCGCGCTCGAGGGCATCATGCTGGTGTCGGCCTTTGCGGGGGTCGCGGCCACGCTGGCGCTCCAGGGCTCGATCGGCGCCTGGGCGCCGTGGGTGGGGCTCCTTGTCGCGGTGGCGGCAGGCCTTGTCATCTCCGGCCTGCACGCGTTCGCGTCCATCACCCTGCGAAGCGACCAGGTCGTCTCGGGCACCGCCATCAACATCCTGGCGCTCGGGCTCACCGGCTTCCTCATGGAGATCATCTACGGGCATCCCGGCACGACCGACGCCGTTCTCTACAGGATGAAGCCGCTCTTCCAGGTGAGCGCTCCCGGAGGCGGCTTCCTCGCCGAGGTCTGGCGCTGGTTCGCAGGCGTGTTCCTCAGTCATACGCCACTGGTGTACGGGGCGATCTTTATAGCCATCTTCCTCCAGTGGGCGATGTACCGGACCCGCTGGGGGCTTCGGCTCCGCTCGCTCGGCGAGCATCCCCGGGCGGCCGACACCGTCGGGATCCGCGTCCAGGGCGGCCGCTACGTGGCCGTGCTGATGTCGGGCGTCCTCGGCGGCCTGGCGGGGGCGAACCTTACCCTCGAGCAGGTCGGCGTGTTCAGCGAGGGCATGACGAGCGGCAGGGGCTTCATCGCGCTGGCCGCCAACATCTTCGGTCGATGGACGCCGATCGGGAGCTACCTGGCCTCACTGCTCTTCGGCCTTGCCGACGCCCTGCAGATCAAGCTGCAGGCCTTCCGGGACGTGATACCGATCCCGTCGGAGTTCTTCCTGATGCTGCCGTACATCCTCACGGTGGTCGTCCTGGCCGGCGTCATGGGCCGGGCGGTCGCACCCGCGGCGGTCGGCAAGCCCTACACCAAGGAGTGAGTGTGCCAGCGGCCCGCCTCGCAGCGCGTGACGGATCCCCGCTGCGGGCGGGCCGCGTCTTCATCCTGTCCGCCTCATGGGGGCTGGGGACCGGGCTCGGTGTCGCGCTCGGAGCGGTGCTGACCGCGGTCAGCGGGGCGGGCGCCCCGGGACTCTCAGGAGTCGACGTGACGTCCGAGCTGCTGGTCATCCCCTGGATCGCCGCCGGCGTGGTGTTTCTCGTGCACCTGGGCGTCACGATGACCGCCGGCCTCGTCCGCGGCCGCCGAGCGCGCCAGGCCCCACCGGAGCACGAGCAGGGCGGCGAGGGTGGCTCCAAAAACCGCGTCGATGGGCATGTCGAGAGAGAAGTCCCATCCGCGCAGGAATGACCTGACGAGGTAGGCTGCGGCCACCACGGCGACCGCAGCCCACATCGGCATCTTCATCCTGGGTCGGAGCACGAGGGCGCCCTTCGCTACTGCTGGACCGGTGTGTCGTCGACCACGTCCGCGGCAGCCGCCGCCCCGGCCGCCCGCCGCTTGCGTACGGTCCGCCACACGAAGCGCGCGATCAGGACGGCCGGCAGCACCACGAACACCGCGAGCGCCAGGATCGGGCCGAGCATGACGATGAGCACGTTGAGCGTCTGGACGAACGCTCGCACCGAGGACGTGAAGGCCGCGCCCACGCCCCAGTCGATCCCGGCGGGACGGACGAGAGGCTTCGGCTCCGCGAGCTCGATCGTGACGGTCGCCATGGCCGCCTGGCGCTCGAGATAGGCCACCTGCGCAGCCATCGACTCGATCTCGCCGCGCACCCGGGACAGCTCGGACTCGATCTGCAGCATCTCGGTCACGTTCTTGGCCTTGGTGAAGAACTCGCGGAGGCGGAGCTCTTCCGCCTTCAGGTTGTCGAGGCGCGCCTTGAGGTCGATGTGCTGCTGCGTGACGTCGTCCGTGGTCTCCGTCTGTATGAGGACCTTGCCAAGCTTGGCCGCCTCGTCGATGAAGGCCTGGTACTTCGCCGCGGGGACGCGGATGACCACGAACGCCTGCAGTGCGGCATTGCCGCTCGGCATCGACTCACCCTCGGCGAGCGGACGGTAGATGGGCTGGTCGGTCGTCGTCGCGACCTGCAGCTGGGTGATGTCTGCGCCGTCCCGGCTCGCCATGGCGCGGAGCTTTTCGATCGCGCCGCTCACGGCGGCGACCTCGATGCGCATCGTCTTGTTGCGCACGATGAGCTTCTGCGACGCGGGGATCGTCGAAGCGTCGGCCCCCGTGCCTCCGCCCGCGTCCTTGCTGGGAACGCCGCTGGGCAGACCCGCGGCCATCTCCGCCGTGCCGGCCGCCTGAGGCGCGACGCTCAGGCTCGTGCGTGCCGCGCCGTATCCGTCGCTCGACGTCGTGGAGCTTGTGGCGGGCGCCGAATAGCACCCTGCGAGAGCGAGCGTAAGACCGATCGCGATGGCGGATGCGAACGTTCCCGCCGCGTACCTGCCGAACAGCCGTGTCCGTCTCATGGTGCGCTCCTTCGCTGTGGTCGCCCGGCTCGTGCGGACGTCCAGCCTGCTGACTATCACGATACCCGAACGAGCGCGAACGCCCGCCCCATGTCGCGGGACAGGCGTTCGGATGATGCACAGACAGCGAGAGGGACTACTTGTCCTTGTCTTCGGCCTTCTTGAGCGCGCGCGCGGCATACACGCCGAGAGCGACTCCGATGGCGCATACGACGAAGAAAGCCAGAACCAGGGTGTTGACGACCGAGGCTGCCCAGTTGGGAGTCATGAGGTCCGTTCACCTCCCGAAGACTGAAAGGTTGCTGCACCGGATTGTATCCGTGGGCGTGTTCGGCAGGCAAGCGTGCCGCCTTCAGCACTCCCGTCTCCCTCTTTCGCTGTCAAAGGTCCGACTCCTGTAACGCGACACCACTTGGACGCGGGCGGACGCCCTGCGGTTCGCGGGCCGGGGGCCCGCTTCGAGTCCCGGGTTCGGGTGCCCGCCGGCTCCGATCGGGCGTGGGTGTGGAGCCGTGGGGGCGATGGGCGGTCAAGTGTTGCAAAGTGGGATGCAGTGTCATAGAGTGGGACGCGACAAGGGTACCGGGGCGAAAAGTGGGGTCCCGGGGCCGGGGAAGCGAGCACAGGGCGGGGGCACAGAGGCGAGCATGTTCCTGGGGGAGTACCAGCACACGCTGGACGCCAAGGGGCGCGTCTCACTGCCGCGGAAGTTCCGCGACGCGACGGGCGGTCGCCTCGTCGTGTCCAAGGGCTTCGAGAAGTCCCTGGCCGTATACCCCGTCGACGTCTACGAGGAGTTCCTTGCCGGCCTGATGAGCGGCGGCGACATGACGCGTGACATGCGCGCCGTGCGCCGGCACTTCACCGCCGGGGCCGCCGAGGTCGACGTCGACTCGGCCGGCCGCATATCGCTCACGACCGGGCTGCGCGAGTTCGCCGGCCTGAACAAGGACGTCGTAGTCGCCGGCGTCGGCGATCACATCGAGATCTGGGACGCGGCAGCGTGGGCCGCATACGAGGACGAGCACGCGAAGACCATCGAAGACGCCGCCGAGGAGCTTGCACGCCAGGGCATCCTCTAGGCCTTTGACAATGGAATACCGGCACACACCAGTTTTGCTGGCCGAGGTGCTACAGCACCTTTCCTTGCACGAGGGCTCCGTGGTCGTCGACTGTACCTTAGGCGGGGCAGGACACGCGAAGCGGATAGCAGACTTGATAGCACCCACCGGGACACTGGTGGGCATCGATCAAGACGACGCAGCTCTTGAAGCAGCAGCAGTCACACTCTCCCTCGGCCAGCATGTGATCCTCATCAAGGGGAACTTCGGCGAACTGGACCGCTTGCTCGTCGAGGCGAACATCCCGTACGCCGACGGCTTCCTGTTCGATCTCGGAGTCAGCTCACCTCAGCTGGACTTCGCCGACCGGGGCTTCAGCTACCAGGCGGACGCTCCGCTCGACATGAGGATGGACCCTTCCGCGGGCGGCATCACAGCCGCAGACGTAGTCAATTCGTACCAGGAATCGGACATCGCCCGCGTCATCAGGGAGTACGGGGAAGAACGGTGGGCCTCGCGCATCGCAGCATTCATCGTAGCCGCGCGGGCCCGCCGCCCCGTGTCCACCACCTTCGAGTTGGTGGACGTGATCAAGAATGCAGTGCCCGCCGCGGCCCGCCGCGGGGGACCTCATCCGGCGAAGCGCACGTTCCAGGCGCTGCGGATCGAGGTGAACCACGAGCTCGACGTCCTGGGCCGCGCGGTCCAGTCGGCGGTGCGGTGGTTGGCTCCCGGCGGGCGCATCGTGGTCATCTCGTACCACTCGCTGGAGGACCGGGTCGTCAAGCGCGTGTTCGCGGACGCCGCCCGCGGGTGCATCTGCCCGCCCGACATCCCCATCTGCACGTGCGGTGTGAAGCCGGTACTCCGGATCGTGACCTCCAAGGCCGTGACGCCCTCGGCCGAGGAGATCGCGGAGAACCCGCGCGCCCGCAGCGCCAAGCTGAGGGCGGCGGAGAAGCTGTAGAGCCGTCGACCGGGCCGGGGCCTCGAGGCCCGGGCCGTACTTGCGAAGGGAGGGACCACGATGGCCCAAGCCGCACGACGCATCGAGCGCGAAGCACCGCGCGGGCGAGGCGCACACCTGACCCTGGTCCCTGCCGCCCGTATCGCGCGCAAGCCCGCGCGCAAGCCCGCGCGTGCGGGCGCGCGTGAGGCGCGCTGCCGCGCGATCTTCACCACCGTCGTCACGCTGGCCATCGCGTTCACCGCGGTCGGGCTGCTGCGGGTCGCCGTCGTCGCCCGGGCTGCCGAGATGACCCTGTCCGAGAGCCAGCTCGCCGCTAGCATCAAGACGCAGCGCATCGAGGCCGACCGGCTGGAGATGGACCGCAGCACGCTTTCGACCTCGTCCCGGATCGAGGAGATCGCAAGCCAGTCGATGGGCATGGGCCGGCCGGCCTCCGTCCGCTACATCACCATGCCGGGCACCTCGGCCGCACCGGATCCCGGCGCGGCTCGAGCGACCGCGGCCTTCAGTGAGACCGCGGACGCCGCGGGCAGCGCGGTCGCGTCCGTCATCGGCGCGCTGGCGGACATGTCGGCTGTCGAGGCTCAGGCCCTTCTCGTGGGCGAAGTCGGCCTGACCGGGTCCCGGTAGGCGATGGCCAAGCCCCCCCGGCGGAAGAGGGCCGCGGCGCCCGTCCGTTCTCGCGGGCCGGTCGGGCAAGGCCGCATCATCCCGCTGTTCCTCCTCCTCGCCGTGATGCTCACAGGCATCGCGGCGAGGCTCGTGTGGGTCCAGACGGTGCAGGCGGGGCAGTTCGCCGCGCAGGCGGAGAAGCAGCGCACGCGCGAGTTGGTCCTCAGCCCCCGGCGCGGCTCCATCCTGGACCGCGAGGGCGAGCCGCTCGCCAAGACCGTGGACGCCAAGACCATCTACGCCGTGCCGCACGCGGTAAAGGACGCCACCGGTACGGCCAACGCGCTCGCAGGCGTGCTCGGCGGCGACCCGGCGACCTACCTGAGGGCGCTCCGGCGCTCCTCGTCCTTCTCGTACATCGCACGCAAGGTCGATCTCGATCGCGCGAGTGCAGTGGAGAAGCTCAAGATCGAAGGGATCGGGTTCCTCGAGGACTCGCGGCGCACGTACCCGTCCGGGGAGCTGGCGTGTCAGGTGCTCGGGTTCGTCGGCATCGATGACGACGGGCTCTCGGGCCTCGAGAAGTACTACGACGAGGTGCTCGCGGGGCAGCCCGGCCGCGTGCTGGCCGAGCGCGATCCCTACGGCCGGCCGATCCCGGGCGGCGTGATGGAGTCGATCGACCCGGTCGACGGCCGCTCGATCACGCTCACGATCGACAGGGACATCCAGTACGAGGCGCACGTGGAGCTCGCCGAGGCGGTCCGGAAGTTCGGCGCCAAGTCGGGCTCGATCCTGGTGATGGACGCCAAGACGGGCGAGATCTACGCGATGGCCTCGTGGCCCTACTTCGATCCGAACGACTACGGCAAGGCCGATGCGAAGGCGGTGCGCAACCGCGTCATCACCGACGCCTACGAGCCGGGTTCCACGGTGAAGGCGTTCACCGCGGCCGCCGCGATCGACCAGAAGCTCGCCGATCCCACGACGATGTACTCCCTGCCGTCAACCCTGAAGGTGGGCGACCGCACGATCCACGAGTCGCACGCCCGCGGTGCCGTGACGTGGTCGCTCACCGAGATCGTGACGAAGTCGTCGAACGTCGGCGCGGTCAAGATCGGCATCCAGCTCGGCAAGGACCGCCTCTACGACTACTTCCAGCGGTTCGGGCTCACCGAGAAGACCGGCGTCGACTATCCCGGCGAGGCGAAGGGGTGGCTGCCGCCCCCCGCGCAGTGGTCGGCCTCGTCGATCGGCAACGTGCCGTTCGGCCAGGGCATCTCCATGACCGTCCTTCAGCTGGGCCGGGCCTTCGGAGCGCTCGGCAACGGCGGCACGCTCGTGACTCCGCACTTCCTGGTGAGGCGCAGCGGCGACGCCACCGACACCGCCTGGCCGACCAGGCGCGCGGTCCCGGCGGCCACGGCGGGCACGACGCGCGACATGCTGCGCGCGGTGGTAACCGACGGCACCGGCTCCGCGGCGAAGGTCGTCGGCTACGACGTGGCGGGCAAGACGGGCACCGCTCAGAAGGCGCTGCCGAACGGCCTCGGCTACGCGGCGGGCGCCTACATCTCATCGTTCGCGGGCTTCCTGCCCGCGACGGACCCCCGCCTCGTGATCATCGTGACCATCGACGAGCCCACGAAGGGCTACTACGGCGGCACGGTCGCGGCGCCGTCCTTCGCCCGGCTGGCGAAGTTCTCCGTCGCGCACCTGAAGATACCGCCCGTGACCGCGCCCGTCGCACCGCTCCCCGGAGCCGGTAACGGTGCGGTGTCGAAGGCCGCCACGGCCGGGGCGGCACCCAAGCCCGTGGTAGAATCGACCGCCTCCGCCCGGTGAGGGACCGATGCGCTCAAACACACTAGCTGACCTGCTGAAAGAGGTTCCCGCGACAGGGGAGCCCGGCCTTTCGGCCACCGTCTCCGGCGTCGCCTACCGCTCGGATCGCGTGCGGGCCGGCGACGTCTTCTTCTGCGTGCCCGGGTTCTCGTTCGACGGCCACGATTTCGCCGCCGACGCCGTGGCGCGCGGCGCCGTGGTCGTGGTCGTGAAGCGGGAGCTGCCGGGGCTCGGCGTGCCGCAGGTGGTCGTGGACGATCCGCGGGCGGCCCTGGCGCTCGCCTCCGCGCGGGCCTTCGGCATGCCTACC
>CAZHMA010000068.1:0-8997 GCA_964533555.1 uncultured Eubacteriales bacterium | reverse complement strand
GCTTCGGGCCGTGCGGGCAACGGTTGGGGCACCCGATGGAGTACGCGCTGCCCCAACTCTGCTTGGTGGGAACGTTGGTCAGGAGACCGTCCGCTCCGTGCACGGTGTTGCTGCCGCCGTCCTGGAACACGTGGCACTTGAGGCAGATGATGTTGTCCGAGACGCCGTTGGCGTTCCGGAAGTCGAGCCCCGCCGTCTCCCAGTCACCGGGGTAGGCCGGGTCCAGTACGAACTTCGCGCTCGACCCGTGCGGGCCCTTCGCCTGTCCGGTCGCCTCGGACGTGTGGCACCCAGTACAGGTCATCTTGCTGTCAGCGCCCCAACCGGCCTGGAACGTCTGCCAACCGGGGCGGCCCCACGTGGTGGTCTGGAGCAGCACCGAGAACGAAGACCGGATGCCGACCGGCAGACCCAGGACGTTGTGGTAGCTCAGGTTGGACGGGTTGAACTCGGCTGTCAGATCGGTGCCGCCGACCGGGCTCGGCGTATTCGAGTCGGGAAGCGACACGTTCTTCGAGTGGCACTTGAAGCACAGGTAGGCCTCAAGATCGGTGGAGGCGCCGCTGAGCCGCACGGTCGAGTATGACGTCGCCGCGGTGCCAGCGCCGTCCTCCCACGTCGGCTTGACGCCCCACGCGCCGCGAAGCGCGCCACCGGGAGCGCTGCTGCCAGCGACGTGCGTCCCCGCACGCGCCGCGTGCGGATCGTGACAGTCCACGCATTCGGAGTGCCGGTTGCCGACGCCCAGCCTCGAGGTCGGCTCGCCGTCGGCGTGCCGGCCGACGCCCGAGATCGGGTGCGAGTACGTGCCGGAGGCGGGCGTCGCAACGTCCTGGGCGCCGGGGGCGTGCGAGCCGACCGTGCCGTTCCCGTGGCACTGGTAGCACAAGTTCTCCTCGAACGCGGCCGTCGAAGTGTTGTCGCGCACCGCCGCGAGGCCGCCCGTGAACCACGATGGACGGGTCCACGCGAGCAGCCGCGGGTTGTTCGACCCGTGGGGATCGTGGCACACGGCGCAATCCGTGCGACCGGCGCCCGACGTGTAGTGACCGGATGTGACGAAGTCCAGGCCGGGAATCGTCTTGTCCCACACGATCGCGCTCGAGCCGGAGACAGGTCGGGACCAGAACACGTCGGCCGGCACCGAGCCGAAAGTGCCCCGGCGCGGCGGCGTCGCGGTGTGGCAGCCCACGCAGAACGCGGTCACATCGCCGCTCGAGGCGCTAGAACCGGTGTCGGTCGGGTTGGACGCCCGAGCCAGGTCCCAGAAGCCCGTTCCGCCGCGCACGTCATGCGCGTCGTGGCAGTTGCCGCAGGTGAGCGACCCGGCGACCGTCGACTCCGGCCGGACCGAAGTCACGGACCAGCTCCGCATCGAGGGATCCGGGTTGCCGGGAGCGGTCTTCTCCAGCCAACCCGTGAGCTTCAGCTTCGGCCAGTCGGCGACCCTGAGCGCCGAGAGATCCAGGTCCGACCCGGTGCGCTCCACGTAGCCCGGGATGTCCACGAACGCCCCGGCGGCGGTGCTCCAACCGCGCACGGTCACCCTGCCGATGGCGCCCGAGGGGAGGTACGCGTCCCATGTCGCGGCGCCCCAGGAGGTCGCCCCGGCCTGGGGCACGATCTCCGCCGAAGATGCGTAGAGACGATCCGTGCCGGCCGTGACTTTCCAGTTCGCGACGCTGGGCGCCATGAAGGGATTCGTGGTCTCGAGGCTCGCGCGGACGCGGATCGTCGGATATGCGGCGGCGGTCAGCGCGCCCAGGTCAACGGGGCTGGTCCGCAGCCCGACATAGCCGGGAACGTCCACCCAGCTGCCGCCGCTCCACGCCTGCACGGTCATGCCGGCGTTCGTGCCCTCGGGCTTGGTGGCGTCCCAGGACAGCCATCCCCACTCCTTCGTGTCTCCCACCGCAAGCGACGGCGAGTCGACCACCGTGGTCACGTATCCCTGGATGGTGCCGGGGGTGATGGTCGCCTCCACGGCGGCCATCGACGGCCCCATGGCGTTTGCCCAGTTGGTGGGCATGTGGGCCAACGACTGCCATGCCCCCCACGAACCCGAGACCGGATCGGAGGGCACGCGGATCCGGTAGAAGGGATCGCCGGAGAACGAGTTGGACGCGGCGGCGACGTAGTAGAGGTAGCCGTCCCCATACCACGTCATGTCGGCGCCCGCACTCGGCGCCGCCGCTCCGGCCGCTCCGGCGATGGTCGTGATCGTCGGGGTCGCAAGGTCCAGATCGCTGATCACGTGCAGGCCCAGTGCGCCTGCAGCGTTGAGCCCGTAGTAGATGATGTAGTCCTTGCCGCCCACCGTGATGAGCTCGGATGCCGAATGCCCGGCGGTCGGACCCGGGACGGTGACGGCGAGCGTCGTGTCCTCGGTAGGAACGTAGCCCCCCGACGTCATGCGCGAATACGCACTGGTCATGCGGTAGAGGTGCCCGTCACCCTGCCAGGTCGACCCCGACCCGTACCAAAGGCGCTTGTTGATGAGGTACAGGTTGCTGGTCTGGGGCGAGTAGAAGACACCGCCTCCGTACCATGCATAGACGGGCGTCACGCCGTTGGCAGTGGTGGCCGCGAACCAGCTGCCGAGCCAGTAGTTGCCGTTGGTGTCGAACCCGTAGTAGCGCGGCGTGTCGTTCGTGGCGCTTGTGGGACTCGGTACGAAGAACTGCCGTGCCGAGGGCACGTAGATCGTGCGTTGGCCCTGCGCCAAGCCGGTGTCGCTCGATGCGCCCCCCGACCAGTCCCACCATGTCGCGCCCGGAGCCACATCGATCCGGTTGATGCCGGGATACCCGTTCATGAGGCTCCGGGTCATCCACACCTTGTCGCCCACGCGCCACGTGTCCTGCGAGTAGCCATACCTTGCGAAGTTGGTGATCGGTACGGTCAGCCCGATGCGCGCGTCGTCCCAAGTGTCCGTGAGCGGGAAGTACACCCACTTGTAGTAGTTGCTGGTGGCGTAGATCAGACGCTCGCGGCGGGGAGCCACGTAGACGGGTCCGGCGGCCAGCGTGGCTGCGGAGCTCAGCACGACTCTGGTGTCTGCCTGATTCGGCGAGCGCAGCCCCAGCCATGACAACGACGGCACGCCGACGCTCCCGGCCACGTACAGCCGACCCGGTCGACCGGCGGACACCGACCACGACTCGAGCCGCGGCGTCGCCGCGGCCTGGTCCACGGTGGCGAGCGTCGCGGTGAGTCGCAGCTTCCGGTACGAGGCGACACTCACCCCGCTGAGGTCCGCCGAGGCCGAAGTGACGGCGTCGAGGCCCGGCAGGTCGACCCAAGCGGAACCGTTGTGACCCTGGACCTTGACGCTGAGCGCCGTGCCAGCCGGTCGGCGGACCGCCATGTCGAGCGTTCCCCATGTCACGGCATCCGCCGGAGCGACGACGTCCGGCGAGACGAAGGTCCCGGACAGCGAGTAGCCGGTCCCGTACGCGTTCGCCGGCGGCGTCGCCGTGGCGACCGCTACGACGCCGCCGTCGTAGCCGGATGGCGGCTCGATGACCTGCCACGTACCGGCGGTGACGCTGTAGCGCCTGAAGAACGCGGGCTGCGCGGGGTGATCGGTGTAGTACATGAACCCGGGGGCCGCGGCGTTCGTGAAGTAGATGTAGTCGCCGCCGTCCCACTCCATGTCGCCGCGACGCAGGTACTCGTTGTTCTGATAGACGGTCCAGGGATAGCTGTGGGACTCGCCGGAGCGCGTGGGCACGGCCGCTGTGAGGTTGCTGATCCAGTACGTCGACGGATACTTGAAATGGTTCCAGTCTTGGCCGAGGACGCAGAGATAGTCCACGCCGCCCTGGCGGTAGCGGGTCATCTTGTTGTTGTTCCAGATGGCCAGGTACTCCATGTATCCCCAGTCCCACCCCCCGGGGTTCCAAGGGGCGACGAGTACGCTGGTGTCGACAGCGGTGGCCGTGGTCGGAGCTGCGCCCGGCTCGTCGATGCGATACAGGTAGCCCTGACCCGGGGTTCCGGCTCCGAGCGACCGCACGACCCACAGCGCTCGCGGGTTCTCCGAGTAGGAGAGGCAGGATCCCTGCCCGAACTGGATCGGGGTGCCGACGGAATCGAGGACCACCATGTCATCGCGTGTCCTCGACACGATGTTCCAACGGAAGAGACTGGTCTCCCCCGACCCGGGCAGGACGTAGACCGCCCTGCCGATCGGGTCATAGGCCACGTCGGCGCCGACCGAGTTCTCGATCGTTCCGGTGCCGTTGGTCGGGAGCGTGGACACTAGCGTCCACACACCCGGCGACAGTGAGGTCGGGAGGGTGAACTCCCAGATCTCCTGCGCGCTCGCGCCCCGAACCAGCGTGACGGTGCGGTCGCCCGCGCGGGTCGAGGCCAGTATCTCCTTGCCTGCGGGCAGGTCGGGCGGATCGTAGCCGTGCTCGGCCCAGCTGGCCGCGCCCGAGTTCGCATCCACGTCGTAGAACTTCTGCCCGGCGCCGTCCTGGAACAGCAGCATGGTGTGCGGGCCCTGAGCGGCCATGAGCACGTTGCCCCAGTACAGCTCAAGGCCGGCGGGGTTCGTGTTCGTCGTCATGTTCATCAGCCCGAGGCCGAAATCGGCCGAGGTCGTCTGCGAGAAGACGGTCTGGGTGTCCGGTGACGAGACCATGGTCGGCGTGACGTTCATGACCGGATGCGCGCTGGGGCGCTGGAACTCGACGGCGATGTCCCGGCCGTTGTACGTGTACGGCTTCGTGCCCGCGATCGTGCTGCCGGCGCCCGATGTCGAGTGACACCGGAAGCAGACGTCCTTCTGGCCGCCGCGCAACATGAACGCCTGCGTCGCACCGCCCGCGGTCGCGCCGTGGACCGCGTGGCAATCCCCGCACGCGGCGACACCGTGGGCGGACGCCGCGTACGCCGCAGCACCCCGGTAGCTCGTGTTCGTCGGCCGCACGATCGAAGTCGCGTCATGACAGCCCGAGCACAGCGAGTTGCCGGCAGCACGGGTGTAGTCGGCGTTGCCCGTCCCGTGCGGATCGTGGCAGTTGGCGCAATCGCCCGCGGAACCCGAGAGGCGGCCTGGCCACATGGACAGCGCCTGGCCGCCGAAGCCCGCGGTCTTCCCGTGTCCTGTGCCGGCGTACACGCTCTCACCCGGGAAGCTCCCGACCGCGGCGGCGTGACAAGCAGCACAAAGCGAACGTCCGGCGTTCGTCACGGCCTTGCCGGAGATGGTCGTCTTGACCAGCGAGTCCACCGACGCGATGTGGCTGGAGTGGCAGCCGGAGCACCCTCTGCCCTCGCCCGGGACGTTCATCGTGTCGTGCGGGGTCGAGACGAAGAGCGTCTTCTTGTTGCCTGTGCGTGAGTAGTAGCCGCCGACCAGGGCGTCCACCGCGCTGTTCTTCCTGACGCCGTGGCACGCCCAGCAGTACGCGCTGCCCGGCGTCGTGCCGTTCGCCGACGCGACGGCCTTGCCCGTGACGGCGTCGTAGGCGCGCAGCAGCTTGGGCGAGGTGGTCGGGTCCTTGTGCGGATCGTGGCAGCTCGTGCACTTGAGACCGGTCGTCGCGCCGGGTGCGCGCACCGGGTGCATGGAGCCGCCTGCGGGAAGCGACTGGCCCGAGCACGCGTAGAGCTCGGCCTGGATGTTGTGGCCGTTGCTGCCGGCTGCCGGATCGGTCGGGTTCTGGGCGCCGTGGCAGTTGTAGCAGACCTGTGAGTCTGAGTCCGCGAGCACGATCGGAGACCCCGACGCCGCCGCAAGCGAGTGGCAGACCGTGCCGCAGTAGTCGGTCTTCGTCGGCGTGGTGCCGTGCGGCTGGATGAAGGCGCCCGTCCAATACGAGAAGTGCGGCATCGCCGCGGTGAGCGTCGAGCGGGTCGTGTCCACGCTGGTGCTGACGGGGGTCCACGCGCCCGTCGCGGGGTCGAGCGTCATCCAGTCGATCCCGCGGGCGACGGTACCGGCCACCTGGAAGTGCTTCACCGGGATGCGGTAGGGCACCGTGATGCGCGCCGACTTCCTGAGCGCGGAGGTCGCGGCGAAGTCATAGGCACCCGTGACCCGCACCATCGAGGTGGCGGTGGACACCTTGGCATCGGTCACGGTCACGCGCGTGGCGCCCATGAACGTGTAGGGGTCCAGCGTGAGCACTAGCGCGCCGTTGGAGGCGCGAAGGGTGGCTCCCGTGGACGTGACCACGCGCGTCATGGCAAGGGCGGCGTTGGAGAGCGGGAAGCCGGGCGTGCCGGGCTTGCCCGAACGATCGAGCGATGTGACGCGGTACCACGTGAGCGACGGGGTCTTGACTCGTGCCACGTATGAGGCGTCGTAGGTGCGCGTGACGACGGTCGTCCAGGGGCCGAACGCCGATGCCGAGCGCTCGATGCGATAGCCCGCCACGGACGTGGAGCGCGCGGGAGTCCAGCGAAGGGTGTCGGCCATGTCGCCGGCGGTGACCGTCACGCCGACAGGCGCCGCGGGGCCGGTCGCCGGCGCGGGCGCGGGAGTGCGGCGAACGACAGCGTGGGCTGAGAGCGGGAGGGACAGGACCAGACACGCAAAGAGCGCAAGCCGCAGCGCGAAGGACAGCAGCGTACAGCGATACCCCGACCCCTCCATATGACACTCCTCTTTGCGAGACGCTCGATGGCGCGGCTGCTCGGGCCGTCCACGCGCGTAGTATCGGCGGTCACCCCACTCCCTGGTGGTGACGCCGGTCACCATTGTGCAGGAACAGTCCCGCGCCCACCATACGGAGGTCCGAACCCGGCGACGATCCGGTCGGAGCGGCGGCTCGAGCCGGCGATACCACGGGCCCGCTGGAGTGTCCTCCGACGGGCCCGCGTCACGCGTCGTATGGCCGCGCCCTACATCGGCGCGTAGAGCTTCCCGTAGGGCCGGTGCGACACCGGCACGAGCTTCGTGAACGGCACCGCCAGCACCTCCTCCAGCGTGTGACCGAACTCGTCGCACCACTGCTGGAGCACGGGGCGCAGCACGGCGAGGTCGTCCTCGTCCGCCGTGAAGATGCCGCACTCCTTGCCGACCTGCCACGGCTCGACCTCGCCGCGGAGGAAGATCGTGCCCCCGTGCATGCCGGTCCCGCAGAACGAGCCCACGAGCGGCTGCTCCGCGAACTGGGTCTCCATGCCGAGCAGGACGAGGAGGCCGCCGGCCATGTACTCGCCGAAGAAGTCGCGCGCCTTGCCGCCGCACACCATGACGGGCACGAGGCTCTCGTAGGCCTTCATGTGGATGCCGACCCGGTAGCCCACGTCTCCCTTGATGAAGACCCGCCCGCCGCGCATGCCGTAGCCGAGCACGTCCCCGGCGTCCCCGTGCACGAAGACAGTGCCCGCGTTCATCGTGTTGCCGACGCCGTCCTGCGCGTTGCCGCGCACGACCACGGTCGGACCGTCCATGAACATCGCGAGGTCGTTGCCCGGCGTGCCCTCGATCTCGATGCGCCGGCCGGCCCCCGAGATCCCCGTGCCGATGTAGCGCTGGCCGTTCACGTTCGTGATGCGCACCGTCTGAGCGCCCGCCGCGAACGACCCGCGGATGGCTTCGTTCAGCTGGCGGTAGTACACGCCGTTCGAGTCGATGGTCGCCACGTCGCCGTCGACCGTCACGGCCGGCGCTATCTTCATGTAGCCCTCGAGCGGGCCCGCGTCCTTGATCATCATCGCCGTCTCCCCCTACATCCCGGCCGGTTTGACGCCGAGGATCTTGCAGGTCTGCTCATCGAGCCCGATCGCGCGCAGGCGCTCGCGGCTACCGCGCAGGGACTCCACGGCATTCACGCCGAGCGCGCCGAGGATCTCCTGGAGCTCGTGGCTCCACGCGTGTACCAGGTTGGTCAGCCTCTCCGCACCCCACTCCGGGTCGAGCCGCCGCGTGAGCTCCGGCTTCTGCGTCGTGATGCCCCAGCTGCAGCAACCCGTGTGGCAGCTCTGGCACACGTGGCAGCCCAGCGCGATGAGCGCCGCCGAGCCGATCGCCACGACGTCCGCGCCGAGTGCTATGGCCTTCGCCATGTCGGCCGACGAGCGGATGGAGCCGGCCGCCACGATCGAGGCCTGGTTGCGGATGCCCTCGTCGCGCAGTCGCTGGTCGACCGCCGCGATGGCGAGCTCGATGGGGATGCCGATGTGGTCGCGGATGATCTGCGGTGCCGCGCCGGTCCCGCCCTTGAAGCCGTCCAGATAGACGTAGTCGGCGCCCGCGCGCACGACGCCCGATGCGATGGCCGCCACGTTATGCACGCACGCGATCTTCACGCCGACCGGCTTGTAGCCGGACGCCTCCTTGAGCGCGTAGATCAGCTGGCGGAGGTCCTCTATGGAGTAGATGTCGTGGTGCGGCGCCGGCGAGATCGCGTCGGTACCCTGCGGGATCATGCGCGTGGTGGAGACTTCCTTGTTGATCTTCTCGCCGGGCAAGTGGCCGCCGATTCCGGGCTTGGCGCCCTGGCCGACCTTGATCTCGATCGCCGCACCGCGGTTCAGGTAGTCGGGGTTCACGCCGAACCGCCCGGACGCGCACTGCACGATGACGTTGCCGGCATACGGATAGAGGTCAGCGTGCAGCCCGCCCTCGCCGGTGTTCATGAGGATCCCGCAGCGCTCGGCCGCCATGGCCAGCGACTTGTGCACGTTGAGCGACACCGAGCCGTAGGACATGCCGCCGAAGATCAGCGGCGTCTCGATCTTCACGTTGTTGTGCATGCCGGCGCCGGGCTTCAGGCGATAGCCGCCTTCACCGTCGGACTCCACCTCGACCGCGTCGGGCTTGCTGCCCAGGAACGTGCGGGTCTCCATCGGCTCGCGCAGCGGGTCGATGGACGGGTTCGTGACCTGGCAAGCGTCCAGGACCAGGTGGTCGAAGATCCGCGTGTAGGGCTTGTCGTTGCCCATCGACGTGAGCAGCACGCCGCCGGAGTCGGCCTGGCGCCACACGGACTTGCGAAGCTCCGGGCTCCAGTTCTCGCTGTCGCGGAACGCGAG
>CAZHMA010000067.1:0-9015 GCA_964533555.1 uncultured Eubacteriales bacterium | reverse complement strand
CCCCCTGCGGGCTCGGCGGCTCGACTTGATGATAATTCCCTCATCGGCCGTTCGCACTCGCACAACACCCTTTCGGCGCCAGAATCGGACGGACGGCGCGCGTGAGGTACCGTTCGCGTCCTCA
Source organism: uncultured Eubacteriales bacterium (assembly GCA_964533555.1). Lineage (GTDB taxonomy): Bacteria > Actinomycetota > Coriobacteriia > Anaerosomatales > PALSA-660 > JANYAK01. The sequence continues at coordinate 8,891 of CAZHMA010000067.1, read as the reverse complement.
ACGGTCGGCAGCGCGACCACCGGCACGCCAGAAGACCCCGGCGCCTTTCTCCCGGGGTCTCCTGAAGAGGGTCGCAACGATCGCGCATGGCTAGCGCACGGTCACCGTGATCGTCCTGGACATGCCGGCAGGGGCACCAGCGTCGCCGACGGACCTCACGTTGAACGAGTACGTTCCGCGAAGCTTCGGCGCGTAGCGGTACCACCACTTGGCCGAGCCGCCCGAAGCGCCGTAGGCCAGACGCGCGGACGAGTAGCTCCAGCGCGAACTGCCGGGCTTGCGGACCCAGACCACGCACGGATCGCCGTCCTCGCCCCCCGCGAGCGCGCCGGAAAGCACGAAGGCCTTCGGCATGCGCACGACTGACACGTTCGAGGCTATGGTCATCGGGCCCGACCCCGCCGCGCCGGCCGTTGCCGGGACCGCGTCGGCTTCCGTGAACCGGTACCCGACCGCCCGGTCGCCGCCGGGGTCGGCCACGAGCACGAGGTCGCCCTTGAGCGCCAGGCCCAGCGGTGCCGTGAGTGCCGGGCTGATCGCCGCGGACGCCGGGTCTTGCGGCCAGCGCGCGACCGAGGCGCCGCTCGGGTCTAGCACCACGACGGCGCCGGAACCCTCATCGGCCACGAGCACGTTGCCGGCGCTGTCGAGGCGCAGCTGGGCGGGCCTGACGAGACCGGGGCCCGTGCCGTCCGCGCCGGTACCTCGGGCGTGACCCGCGGCACCCCACGCGGGGTCCAGGCCACCCGAGGGCAGGTAGCGCGCGACGGAGGCGTTGTCGTAGTCCGACCAGTAGACCCGGCCCCCCGGGTCGACCGCGATCCCGAAGCCCTGCGCACCGGTCGTCGCGAAGACGGTGTTCGCGTAGTAGTCGTTCGGATCGAAGACGTAGACGTCGAAGTCGTCCGACGCGGCGTAGAGCCTGCCGTCCGGGCCGAGCGCGATGTCGGTCACGCAGCACACGCTCGGGCGGATGCCCGCGCACTCCGGATCCGTGTAGAAGTCGACCTCGTGTCCGGTCCGGTCGACCTTGATCACGTCGTTCGAGTAGTTCGCCACGTACAGATAGCCCGCGGCATCGAAGACCATGCCGTGCGGCGAGTCCATCATCGGGCCGTCCTGGACGAAGTTCGATCCCCACACGGCAAGGAACCGCCCCGCCGGCGAGAACTTCACGACGCAGCCGTTGGCGGAGTCGCCGACGTAGATGTTGCCTGCGGCGTCGTAGGCGACCCCGGTCGGCGTCATCTGATACGTGACGCCCCCGTAGGTGAACGACCTGAGCTCCAGGACGGGAAGCGCGTTCGACCGGTACGTCGCGGCGTGAGCGGCGATCGGCAGCGCGAGGGACAGGGCAAGCACGGCGATCAGCATGACACCGCTCAGCGCCTTGGATGACGACGGTGCTCTCCGCCTCATCTCGAGTCCCCTCCCGTCGGCGATCTCCCCGTGTGGACCCGGGGATCTCGTTCTCCCGTCTAAGGACTCATATCGGCCGCTCAGCGGTTGCCTTGACACTCCCAACGGTCGCTTGTGACGGACGGTCGTACAACGCACGGCAGTTCATCGTCCCGATGCGACCGTTAGGCGACCACGGCGGAGCAGCACCGGGCGCGGGCGCACGCGGGGAGGCGGAGTGGGCGCGCCAAAGGAGGGCGGGCCGGGACGAAGCGAGGTGGCGGAACCGGTTCTAGCGGATCCCGAGGATGGCCTTGATGGCCTCCAGGGTGGCGGGAGACACCGAAGCCTCGCCGCCGATCACGTAGACGGTCTTGATGGTGCCCTTGTTCCGCGCCAGCCACGCGGCCGTCGCGGGTGACAGGCTGCCGGCGTCCGTGAGCGGCAGCGGCCCGTCGAGCCCGCCCACGGCCGCGCCGCCGGTGAGGGCGTCGGCCAACCGGTTCGTGATGCCCACACGCTCGACTTTCAGCATCCCGCGCGACACGGCCCAGTCGGCCACGTTCACGGCGACCTCGAAGCGATCGGCCCCGCCTATGCGTGACGCGCGCAGCGTCCACGCCACCGAGGTCCCCACCGCCGACGTCGAGCCGATCACGACCTTGCTGGAATAGAACCGTGCCGCGGTCAGGGTCGCCGGCGGCACGGAGCCGGGCTTCACCAACAGGAGCGGCATGTGGTTGCGCTGCGCGATCGTCGATGCGACCAGCGCGTCATAGAAGTACGCCTGCGACGAGCCGCACGCGACCAGCGCGGTCCGCGGGTAGCTCGGACCCAGGACCGACCTCATGCGGGACGCGATGCCGGCCGCCACCGCGTAGCGGTCGATGCCGCCGATACGGTCGACCGCGGAGTCGTAGCCCCTCTGGGCCCCAAGGATCTTGAGGATGGAGGCGGGCACCGTGGCGGGGCCGCCCGCGACGTGGATCTTGATCCGCACCCCCGGGTTCGCCGCGGCGATCTCGGCCATCGCCCGGTAGGTAGCGGCGGGCAGCCGCCCGGGCCAGTCGTTGCGCACCAGCAGCAGCGGCGCATCGTAGAGTCCGCACAGCCCGCTGGCGGCCAGCGGGTCGGCCATCGCCCGCTCAACCCCGGACGCAACGACGATGTGGCGGATGCCCGTCCACTTCGGGAAGGCCTCCTTCGCCGCTGCGTAGGAGACCTCGTACCTGTCGGCGCCGCCCAGCCGCACCACGTTCTTCCCCGACTTGACGCTCACCGTGATGGTCACGCCGGCACCGGCTGCGAACGCCGGCTCGAGCGGCAGCTGCAGCAGGAACACGCACGTCAGCGCCGCGAGCCACCTCAGCGCGCGGCTGCGTGCGGGCGCACGACGATCGCCGGATCGTCGCGCATGCGGGCGGACGGACACCAACTTCGCTCCCACTCTTTGTCTGGGACCTCGCCCCGTGCCGCGAAGACCGCCTGTGACCCACGGCACATCGCGTCACATACCTATGGACAGAAGGTCGGCATACGGGGGCCCCGACTTGATGGCGGCGATCCCCGCATGGAGTGGGAGGAGCGACTCGAGCTGCTACTTGCCCGGAGGCCGCGGGAACTTCTGCACGTCCTCGGGCTTGATCGTGCCGTCGGGCTGCTCCTTGCCGTGCATCACGTGCGCGGCGCGCGAGCTCCAAGCCCAGTACGACTGCCACACGAGCTCGTGGGCCGCCGCGAGCTCCGGGTCGTACGTCAGCCGCGGGTCGGCGCTTCTCGCGATGGCCTCGCGGACGTACTCCGCGTGCAGCACCTCGTAGGCACCAAGGATGTCGCCGGCCTCGAAGAGCTTCAGTCCGCGCAGGGTGATGACGCGCACGCGATATGCGGCGTTCAGGGGGTTGAAGCGAGTGGCTGCCTCGGCCGCGGCAAGCCGCGACTCCAGACTCGCGTGCGTGTCGCCGCTGGCGCGATACTCTGTCGACGCCCAGGTCCCGGCCGCGATGAGCGCCGCGATCAGCAGTGCGGCTCCCGCCATCGCCGTCTTGTACGCGGTCATGTCCGTCCCGTCCCCGCGGTGCTCGCGATCGATGCCTTCGACTTCAGCAATCCGAACGCCAACGTCCGAAGGTGGGGCACGCAGATCCCTACCCGGCACGCGCGTGTCATGCCAGGAACTCCGCGATCGCACGGGTGACCTCGCCGGGGCGCTCCAGCGGCAGGAAGTGCCCGGTACCGGACACCAGCACCAGGCTCCCCCTGGCCAGCTTGTCGTTCAGCGCCCGCTCGTAAGCGACCGGTGCGAGCGCGTCCAGCTCGCCCGCGATCAGCAGCGTGCGGTGCGGCACCCGCTCCGCCTCGTTCGCTGCCGTGGCTGTGATGGAGTCCGGAAAGCCCTCCGCGACGACGCGACGGTCCTGCGGGAAGCCCAGGTTGTAGAGCCTGCGCCGGTAGACCGAGCGCCGCATCTGCCGGTCGCGCGCCGTCAGTAGCGCCAGGCTCTCGATCCGGTTGACGGTCCGGCTGGCCAGCACCCGGTCCGCCAGCGGCCCCGGCAGGTTGGCGCCCAGCCAGTAGTAGCCCTCCTCCAGCCGGCAGACGGGCCGGTTGACCTCGCGGGTCGGCACCGCGATGGGGTTCAGCAGGATGAGCTCGCTCACGAGTTCGGGCCGCGTGGCGGCGACGCGGACCGCGACGACGCTGGCGAACGACTCCCCCAGCAGGACGGGCCGCTCCAAGCCCAACCCGCTGATGAATGCGATGACGAAGGCCCGGTAGCCGTCCACGTCGTGCGTGCGGTCGCGCATCGGCGTGGAAAGGCCGTAACCCGGCAGGTCGGGCACGATGACGTGCAGGCCCTCGAGCCCCCGGGCGATGTCCAGCAGAGCGATGTGGTTGCCGCGAAAGCCGTGGACCATGACGACGGTCCGGGCGTCCTGCGGACCGCACGTCCAGTAGCGGACCTCGCTGCCGAACAGGTCGATCCGCGCCGACGACGCCGCCTCCGCCGCTCCCATGACCCTCGCGGCGCCTATAGCAGGGACCTGCCCGTCTGCAGCGCCTCCAGGTACAGCGAAAGCGACCGGATGCCGGAGGTCAGATCGCTGAAGTCGCGGTACCAGCTCATGTTGCAGCAGTTGCACGGGACCTTCTCCAGGTCCTTCTCCGTCATGGTGAGCATGTTGCCCAGCACGTTCGGGAGCTGCATGCACGGCCTGACATCGAACTCCCGGTCCACGAACATGACTCGGTACCCGCCCAGGCACCGGTAGCGGACCGTCGACGGGTCCTTGAGGTACCGGACGATGTTTGCCATGGACGCCGTCGAGTTGATGATGTCGTACTTCCGCGACCGCTTCAGCTCGATCACGCTCTCCAGCGACCTGATCACCGAGCCGCGCGACAGGCTGATCCCCTCCCCGCCCAGCGGATAGACCACGGACCTGGAGAAGGTCGGGTAGTTCACCGAGATGAGGTCGAAGCCCATGTCGGTCGCCCGGTCGAAGAGCTTGTCCATCCGGTCGTGGTTGTTGTTCCAGATGAGGATGGACGCCATCGACTTGATCGGGGACCGCTTGAGCCTGTCGACGGCCGCCTCCATGTCGCGCATGATCCCGGGGATCTGCCTGGACTCCTCCAGAACCTTGGGATCATCGGAGTCGAACGAGATCGAGATCATGTCGCAGCCGGCCTCGGCAAGTGCTGCGATCTTGTCGTCGGTGACCAGCGCCGGCGCGGCGTCCAGCACGGAGTTGTGCACGTCGCGCGACGTGCACTTCGCCACGAAGTCCACGATGTCGGGGTGCAGGAGCGGCTCGCCGCCGGTGAGCGTGATGTGGCAGACACCCATGTCCGCGAGGTTGTCGATCACCCGCAGTGCCTTGTCGCGGTCGGCGAAGGACTTGGGGCGCTGCTTCCAGATGTCGCAGAAGGAGCACTTCGCTATGCAGACATTGGTCAGCGCGAACTCGGCGAAGCGCAGTCTCCCGCCGAGAGCCGTGCGCACGATGTTGCGCTGCTTGGCGTCCATGACGACCGCCTCGTCCCCGTGACCGACCACGGTCGCGCCTCCCCGACGCGCCGTGGAGACTTTGTACCCGAAAGGCCCCGACGCGGGTGCGCCGGGGCCTTGGTCATGCGGTCACGCCTCTCCAGCGCCTGGTGTCTACGGCCTCCATGCGGCCAGCTGCGCGTCCGCCTTCTCCCACGCGGACTCGTCGGCCAGCCACTTCTTCTCCAGATCGGCCCGGGCCGCGGCCAGCTCGGGGGCCAACCGTGCATCCCGGTCGGCGATCCAGTTCCGCGCCTCCGTGCGCTCCTCCTCGGTGGCGTCGCCGTAGAGGGCGGCGTGCACGAGACCCTGGATGCGGGCGGGCGGCGTGAACGCGGGCCGCGCCTCAAGCCTCTTGCGGGTCTCGTTCCATTCGTCGTCACGCTTCGAAGCCCGGCCCGCCTTCAGGATCGTCCGCAGCTCGCCGCTGGTGTCCCCGCCCGAAGTCCACCACTCGACCGCCTCGGACGGCCCCTGGTAGTGCGGATAGAGGATCCTGCGCACGGAAGCCTCTGCTACCCAGCCCACGTCCGATCCGCCCTGTGCGACCCCCAGCAGCACCTCGACCACTCGAGGGTAGGGATAGCGGGCAAGACACTCCGCGGCGTCCGCCCGGACCCGATGCGCCGCGTCACCCTCGCCCGGGTACACGAGCGCGCGCATGAGCCCGACAACGTCGCGCTGGCGGTCCATCTTCTCGACGTTCGGCTTGAACAGAGGCACCAAGACGCTCCTCTCGCGCCGCAGGCGGCGGGCAGATGCGGGACCCGGCCGAAGCCCCTCAGGCTCCGAAGGTGCTCGCGAAAGCGACGACGCCGGCGGCGTCGTTCGCGTCGATGAGCCGGCACAGCGACGCGCCCGCCGGGTCCTTGATGTCCACAAGAAGGCCGAGGAACTGCATGGCGCGGGGCGAAGGCCAGCTGTGCCGGAATCCCAGCTTCAGGACCCGGGCGCAGCGAGGCGTGTCGAGCACGCCGATGTGCACCGCCTCGGCCAGGGTCTCGAACCTCACGTCACGCGACGGCACGTCAGGCCCGCTCAGCAGGGCCACCAGCTCGGCCTCGGCCGCCTCGTTCATGACGAGCGCGCGCATGACCTCCAGCCGCAGGACGGAGTTGTCCGAGTCTAGGCTCGCGAGCAGAGGGCCGACCGCAGCCGCGCCCGGGTGCGTGGCCAGCGCGTGTGCGGCGGCCTTCTGCACAGTGTCGCTTTCGTCCGACAGCGCCTCGACCAGCGCGGCGGTGGCCTCGGGTCCGGGAAGGGCCTCCAGCGCGCGCACCGCGTCACACCGGGCCGATACGTCGGGGTTCTGCATGCGCGCCACGGCACGGGCAACGGCGCCCCCCGCGGGCATCGGGTCCACTCCGGCGTTGCCCGCATCCGCGACGTGGTCCGTCCAGGCGTAGCCGTCCCAGTAGCGGTGCTGGTGACGGCCGGAAGGGTCCGGATACCAGTCCGCGGGTGTCGCGGCAGGACCGACGGCCGTCACTTGACGGTGACCTTCCCGGGCAGCCTTTCGACGAGCAACGCGGACGCCTCGTCGAAGAACTCGCGCTTGAACGCGAGGGTCACGTTCTTCTGCGCGGAGCGGATCTTGCAGCGGCTGTAGCCGATGGGCAGGGCCTTCTTCGTCAGCACCATCTCGGTGATGTCGGCGTACTCGATGGCATAGGCGACGTGCCCGCCCTGGAGGATCTGGTCCACGGTCCGGGCCGCGCCGCCGGTCTCCGTCTGGTGCCTGTTCTGCGCGGCGTTTCCCGCGATCGTGGCTCCGATGACCCCGCCCGCGGCCACCGACGCCATCGCGGCTCCGGTGCCCAGCACGGTCTCGACGATCAGGCGTCCATTTGTCAGGTGCAGGTCGCAGAATCCGCCCCACGCGACATCGGTGCTCTTCGGCAGCGTCATCAAAAGGGTCTCGCCGCCGGTCGCGCCAGCCTGCGCGCCGTCAACCGGATCGACGCCCGCCTGCCCGGCGTCGGCCACGTTCTCCGTCCAGGCCGCGCCGTCCCAGTACCGCAGCTCGTGCCTGCCGCACGGGTCCGCGTACCAGTCCGCGGCGGCCGCGCCGGTGCCGTTGTCGCCCATCGCCGTCCTCCTTCGGATCGCCCGCGTCGCCGTGTGCGCCCGTGGCTACCTCAGCCGAATGGCGATGATCGACGAGTTGGACGTCGCGTACCCCGGCAGTGCCGGCACCGTCGCCCTGAAGTAGTACACGCCCTTGGTCATGCCCCTCTTGAACGTGTACTTGTAGTACCAGGCAGCGCCGCCGCTCAGCGTGTAGACCGTGCGGTTCGACGAGTAGGTCCAGTAGGCCCTCCCGGGCTTCTTCACGTAGGCCACCATGTTCCAGCCGACGAGCCCGGCGGGCGTGAGCCGCCCCGAGAGGATCGGCGCGCTGCCGATCCGTGCCGACGTCGCTGTCGTCCTGATCGTGGCCGACGTGGCCACGACGGGCCAGTCGTTGACGAAGATGTCCATCTGGCTGTTCGTGTCGTTGGGCACGAGGCTCGATGCCATGGAGGCGAAGGCAACGAAGCGGCCGTCTCCCGAGATGGATGGCGTCCAACTGTACCCGTTTCCCTCGCCGCCCGCGGAGCTCACGCTCACGCGAGTCGTCGTGGCCGCGTTGCGGTCCCGGACGAACACGTCCGCGTGCCCGTTCAAGTCGCCAGCGACCAGGTTGGTGGCCTCGGATGCGAACGCGACGTAGCGACCGTCCCCGGAGACGCGGGCCACGTAGGCCTGCCCGTTGCCCTGACCACCGTCGCCCACGCTGACGCGCTCGGTCGTGCCGAGCAGTGTGTCCCGTACGAAGGCGTCCCCCACTCCGTTGGAATCGCCGAGGACTAGGTTCGTCGCGTACGAGTGGTACGCCACGAACCGGCCGTCGGCCGAGATCGACGGCATATCGCTCAGTGCATTGCCCTCCACGCCGAAGCTGTCCACGCTCACCCGCGTCGTGACACCGAGGGTGCGGTCGCGCAGGAAGATGTCACGGAACGCATTGGTGTCGGCGACGGTGAGGTTCGTCGCGTCGGACATGAACGCGACGTAGCGGCCGTCCGACGAGATGCACGGGACGCCGCTTGCGCCGCCCGTGGCCTGCCCGTAGACACCCACGCTGACGCGCTCGGTGGTGCCCAGCAGGCGGTCACGCACGAATACGTCGGCAAGGCCGTTCGTGTCGCTCGCCACAAGCTCGCTCGCACCGGACTGGAACGCCACGTAGCGGCCGTCTGGTGAGATGGCCGGGTCCCAGCTGCCGCCCGTCCCCTGCACGCCAGCCGAACTCACGCTCACGCGCGTGGTCACGCCAAGCATGCGGTCGCGCACGAACACGTCCGCCTCACCGTTCGTGTCGCCCGGGACCAGGTTCGTCGCCTCCGACCCGAAGACCACGTAGCGGCCGTCACTCGACACCGCGGGAGAGAGGGATCCG
>CAZHMA010000066.1:0-9051 GCA_964533555.1 uncultured Eubacteriales bacterium | reverse complement strand
GTACCCCGCCTCGGCGATGGCCTCCATGATCACCTTCAGCGCTTCCTCGTTGCTGTCGAGGTTGGGCGCGAAGCCGCCCTCGTCGCCCACGCCGGTGGCAAGCCCGCGCTTCTTCAGCACGCCCTTGAGCGTGTGATAGATCTCGGCGCACATGCGAAGCCCCTCGGCGAAGGACGTCGCCCCCACGGGCATGACCATGAACTCCTGGAGGTCCACGTTGTTATCCGCGTGCGCCCCGCCGTTCATGATGTTCATCATTGGCACGGGAAGCTGGTGAGCGTTGGCGCCGCCGATGTAGGAGTAGAGCGTGAGCTCGGTCGACTCCGCCGCGGCCTTGGCGCAGGCCAGCGACACACCCAGGATGGCGTTCGCGCCGAGTTTCGCCTTGTTCGGCGTGCCGTCCAGCGCGAGCATCGTCATGTCCACCAGGCGCTGGTCGCTGGCGTCGATGCCCATGAGCTCCGGTCCGATGACGTCGTTCACGTTCGCCACGGCCGTCAGCACACCCTTGCCGCCATAACGGGCCGAGTCGCCGTCGCGAAGCTCCACGGCCTCGAAAGCGCCTGTCGACGCGCCCGACGGAACCGCCGCCCGGGCCTGCGAACCGTCGTCCAACGTGACCTCGACCTCGACGGTCGGGTTGCCGCGGGAGTCCAGGATCTCGCGCGCCCAGATATCGGTGATGAAGCTCATCGTGTGGTGCTCCCCTCGTCGGGCCTCGGCGCTTTCGCCGGGCCGCCCTCGTCATCCGCGGCCCTGCCGCGCTCGATCTCCTTCGCCAGGCGCCAGAGCGCCTCCATCTCCTCGATGCTCATCTCGCCGAGGTCCTCGCCGCGCGCTTCGGCCTCGCGCTCCATCTCGCCGAACCGGCTCTGGAACTTGTCGCACGCCGCGCGCAGCGCCTGCTCGGGGTCGACCTTGAGCTTGCGGGCCACGTTCACGACCGTGAACAGCAAGTCGCCCACCTCGTCGGCCGCGCGCTCGGTGCCCGGAGCCTCGGCCTTCAGCTCGTCGATCTCCTCATGCACCTTGTCCCACACGTCGTCGACGGTCTCCCAGTCGAAGCCCACAGCGACGGCGCGCCGCGACATCTTGTCCGCGTAGGTCAGCGCGGGAAGCGTATGGGCGATGCCGTCGAGCACGGAGCCTCCGCGTTCGTCGCGCTTGATGCGGTCCCAGTTCTCCATGACCTCGGCAGGCGTCTCGGCCACCACGTTGCCGAAGATGTGCGGGTGGCGGCGGCGCAGCTTCGCCACGATGTGCGCGACGCTGTCGTCGATGGTGAAGTCGCCGTTCTCGGCCGCGATCTGCGCGTGGAAGACGACCTGCAGCAACAGGTCCCCAAGCTCATCGGCCAGCCCCGGCATGTCGTCGTTCTCGATGGCCGCGACCGCCTCGTAGGCCTCCTCGATCATGTGGCGGCGCAGGGTCATGTGGGTCTGCTCGTGGTCCCACGGACAGCCGTCGGGACCGCGAAGGACGGCCATGATGCGCACGAGTTCGTCGAAGCCCCCGGGCGGCTCGACGCGGAAGGGCGCCACGTAGAGGGTCGTGTCCGGCCAGGACACCGTCGCGGCGGGCAGGCTGCCCACCGTCGACATGCTGATCCGGTAGCCGCCGCCTTCCTGGGCCTCGGCGACCACGACGAGGTGGTCCCCCGGGTACAGGTCCGCGAGCCGCTTCGCGACCGACTTCGCGGTGATGGCGTTCGCGACGCCCGTCACGACGAGATGGCTGCCCCGCTCAGGCAGGGCGGTCTTGAGCGCCGAGGCGTCCACGAGGTCCAGATCGGCGGTCACGTCGACGTCGAACGCCAGCAGCAGGACCTCGAGGGGCGACGCCGCGGGCAGCACCTCTATGGGGCCGAACCGCTGGAGAAGGCCCGTCACCACACCTTCGCGCAGGAAGGGGTAGCCCGAAGTCGCGAGCACCACGTCGCCCGCGGCCGCCAGGTCCTTGAGCGTCGCGACGATGTGGTCCGCTGCGGCGTCGAGGGCCATGCCGTGGTCCGCGTAGCACGTCGCCCGCACGCCTGCCGCGGCGAGCACCGGCGAAGCACACGTCTCCTGCGAGGGAGCGATGACGCAGGCAGCCTCTGACAGACGCTCGAGCACCCGACGCGCTGGCGCTTCGGGTGCTCGACCGAGATCGACTATGGTGATGCGGCCCACCGCGCCCCCCGCGAGGACTTGAGCGCCTACTTCGCGGGCGCGGTTGAGGTCGCCGGAGTCGAAGCGGCGTCGACCAGCTTCTTGATGGCTTCGTCGAGGATCTCGATCTTCGCCTTCTTCTTCAGCCCGTCCACGTACTTGGTGAAGGCGTCGGACTGGCCCTGCTGCTGCAGGATCTGCGTGATCTGGTCCTTGACCTGCTCGAAGGTCTGCTGGCTGGCCGGCTTGGTCCCGAGCAGCTTGATGACGTGCCATCCGAACTGGGTCGAGACGAGGCGGACCTCGCCCACCTTCATCTCCTGGACCGCCTTGGCGAACTCAGCGACATACTGCGTGGCGGGCGCCCAGCCCAGGTCGCCGCCCTTGTCCTTCGTGCCCGGGTCGGTGGAGTACTTCTTGGCGAGCGCCGCGAAGTCGCCGCCCTTCTTGACCTGGTCGAAGACCGACTCGGCCGTCTTCTGATCGGCGGTGGCGAACAGGATGTGCTCGGCGTTGACCTGCGCGGCCGTCTTGAACATGCCGACGTTCTTGTCGTAGTAGGCCTTCAGGTCGGCCTCGGAGACGTCGCCGGCCTTCGTGACCTTCTTGCCGACGGCGTCGACGAGCAGGCGGTTCTGGACGCTGGCCTTGAGCTGGTCCATGGTCACGCCCGACTGCTTCATCGCGTCGGCAAGACCGGTGGCGCCGCCGTACTGGGTCTCGAGCTGCTTGATGTAGTCGTCGACCTGCTTGGTCGTGACCTCGACGCCCAGCTCCTTGCCGGCCTGCTTGATCAGCTCGAGCTGGATGAGGCTCTCGAGGATCTTCGCCTTGAACTCCTGCTCACGCTTGGGGCCCTCGGTGCCCTGGAAGGTCTGGGGCGAGGACTTCTTCATCTGGTCGAGCTGGGTCTGCACGTCGGCCGTCAGAATCGGCTGACCGTTGACCTTGGCGATCACACCCTCGTTGCTGGTGCATCCGGAGGCGGCGATCGCGGTGAGGAGCAGCGCGGCCGCAAGCGGCAGTGCGAGGGTACGGGAGCGGAGCATCATAGGTGGTTCCTCCGTGTCACAACGGTGTCGGCGAGGCGATGGTGAGTATAGCATCCAGGGTGCCGAGCACCCCGCTCACCACGGATTCTCCATACGCGAGCGGGACCTGCAGTCTCCGGTCGCGCTCCATGTAGACGGCGCCCCGGACAGCGAACGCGCCGCGCTCCTCGACGGAGAGCGTCAGCGGCTGGACGGTGACCCGGTTGCGCGTCACCGAGACGTTCGTGATCCCGAGCTCGGCCGCCAGCGCGCGCGCGTGCGCGATCCCGACGAGGTTGGACGCGGCCTCGGGCATAGCACCGAAGGCGGTGACGAGTTCGGCGGCGATGGCCGCGGCGGTCTCGGGCGCGGTGACGGCTGCGAGGCGGCGGTAGAACCGCACCCGTGTGTCCACGTCCGGCACGTACTCCTCGGGCAGGAAAGCGGGGGCCGGCACGTCCACGCGGACGTCGACGCTGAGTGGAAGGGCCTCGCCCCGCGCCTCGGCCACCGCCTCCCTGAGCATCTCGGCGTACAGGTCGAAGCCCACCGCCGACAGGCTGCCGGACTGCTCCGCGCCCAACAGCGAGCCCGCACCACGGATCTCCAGGTCCTTGAGCGCGATCTTGATGCCGCTGCCGAGGTCGGTGAGCTCCGCGAGTGCGGTCAGCCGCTCCACGGCCTGCTCGGTGAGCGCCTTGCCGCGGGAGAACAGGAAGTACGCATACGCCTTCACGTGGCTGCGGCCGACCCGGCCCTTGAGCTGGTAGAGCTGGGCGAGTCCGAGCCGCTCTGAGTCCTCGATGATGAGCGTGTTCGTGTGGGGGTTGTCGATGCCGCTCTCGATGATGGTGGTGGCAACGAGCACGTCCACCTGTCCGGCGGCGAAGCTCTCCATGACCCGCTCGAGCTGGTGCTCCGACATCTGCCCGTGCGCCACGCGGATGCGCGCCTCGGGCACCATGTCGCTCACGCGCCGCGACGCCTCGTCGATGGTCATCACGCGGTTGAAGACGTAGTAGACCTGGCCACCGCGCTCGAGCTCCAGCCTGATGGCGGACTGCACGAGGTCGTGGTCGAACTCGCCCACGTGGACCTTCACCGGGAAGCGGTTGGGCGGCGGGGTGTCGATGACCGACATCTCGCGGACGCCCGAGAGCGCCATCTGGAGCGTGCGGGGGATCGGCGTGGCCGACATCGCGAGCACATCGACCTGCTCGCGAAGGTTCTTCAGGTGCTCCTTGTGCTGGACGCCGAACCGCTGCTCCTCGTCGACGATGACGAGGCCCAAGTCGTGCGGCGCGACGTCGTGCGACAACAGGCGGTGCGTCCCCACGAGGATGTCGACGCTGCCCTCGTTGAAGCCCCGCAGGGCCTCCTCCTGCTGTGCCTTGGTGCGGAAGCGGGACAGCACCTCGACCTTGACCGGGAAGGGCTCGAACCGGTCCGAGAAGGTGGTGAAGTGCTGCTGCGCGAGGATCGTCGTGGGGCACAGCACCATCACCTGCTTGCCGTCCTGCGTGGCCTTGAACGCCGCGCGGATCGCGACCTCGGTCTTACCGTAGCCCACGTCCCCGCAGACCAGGCGGTCCATCGGCTTGTCCATCTCCATGTCGCCCTTGACGTCGGCGATGGCGGCCAGCTGGTCGGGCGTCTCGACGAACGGGAAGGCGTTCTCCATCTCGGCCTGCCAAGGGGTGTCCGCGCCGAACGCGTAGCCGGTCGTGGTGGCGCGGCGCGCGTAGAGGTCGACGAGGTCGAACGCCAGCTTGCGCGCCGCCGCCCGCGCCTTCTTGGTGGCGCGGCTCCAGTCGGCGGTGTTGAGCCGCGTGACCCTGGGCGCCGACGCGTCGGGGCCGACATACTTCGTGACGCGATCGAGCTGCTCGACCGGGACGAAGAGCTTGTCGCCCTTGGCGTACTCGAGGTGGAGGTAGTCGCGGGCGGACCCGAGGATCTCCCGGTTCACGACCTCGCGGAACAGCGCGACGCCGTGCGTGGCGTGCACGACGTAGTCGCCCGGCTTGAAGTCGAAGGTCAGCAGCGACATGTCGGTCACGGGGCTTCTGCGGGTGTTGCGCGGGAACGCGTCGTCCACGCTCACGACGGCGAGCTTCGCGTCCCCGATCACGTAGCCGGCCGGGATGTCGGCGACGGCCATGTGCACGGCGCGGCCCGCCAGGGCCGCCGGCACGTCGGCGGGAGACCCGGGCTCAGCGTGCTGGGCGCCGGCGTAGGTGACCACGGGCAGGCCGGCTTCGGCGAAGGACGCGGCCAGCGTCTCGCGCTGGCGCCGGTCGTGCGATGCGAACACCACCCGGTAGCCGGTCTCCAGAAGCCCGCGCAGTCCCGCGAGCGTCTTGGACTCGCCGCCGGCGACCTCGGGCCGACGGCTGGCAAGTTCGCCGTCGACCGCGCCGCCGGCGCGCAGCAGGGACAGCAGGGTGAGGCGCTGACGGCCTCCGAGATCGACCTGCGCGGGTTTCGCGTAGTAGCGCTCCGCCTCGAAACCCGCGACGTGCGCCGCGGCCTCCACCTCGTCGAAGTGACGCACGGTGTCGTCGAACAGCGCGCGGGGCTCGGCGACCACGACGAGCGTGTCCTTCGCCACGTAGTCCGTGGCCATGCCCAGCTCCTTGTAGATGCGGGGCATGTAGGCCTCGACGCCGTTGAAGTAGACGCCCTCCTCCAGCAGCTCGAGGTCGTGCGCGAGCCACGGGTCGGCCAGGGCCTTCTCCTTGATGTCGCGGAACGCGGAACGGTATGCGTGGACGATGTCCTTGCTGACCGAGCGCGACAGCCGCATCTCGCGGCAGGGGTAGACCTCGGTCTCCGGCGAATCGCCCACGGTCTGTCCGGTGCCGGGAACGTAGCGGCGCAGGGTCTCGATCTCGTCGCCGAAGAGCTCGGCGCGGACCGGATAGCGGCCGTCGGAGGGGTAGATGTCGAGCGTGCCGCCGCGGACGGCGAACTGCCCGGGGTCTTCGGCGGAGTCCACGCGCTCATAGCCCATCAGCGCGAGGCGCTCGACCGTCGCGACCAGATCGAGCGCGCCGCCTGCCCGAAGCACGACGGGCTCGTAGGTCTCGGGCGCGCTGCGGGGCGCGACGAAGCGCATGAGCGCGCGGGCGGAGGTGACAACCACCAGGGGACGCCCGGCCTCGAGCGCGTGCAGGGCCCTGGCGCGGCGTCCGGCGACTTCGGGGCGCGCCGGATCGCGGGACCACGGCATCGCGGCCGGCATCGGCAGCGAGAGCACCCGGTCCAGCGGCAGGAACGCGGCGAGCTGGCGCGCGAACCGGTCCGCCGCTTCGGCGCCGGGAAGCACCACGAGCGTCGCGCGCGGCTTTGCACGGAAGAGGGCGGCCACCACCAGCGGGCGCATTCCGGCCGGGGCGGCGAGGCTGAAGTCCCGGCCGTCGGCCAGGATCTCGGCGCAGTGAGCGTAGCCGGGGGCCGTCTCGAGAAGCGACGACAGGTCTGCGAGGAGCGACATGGAGTCAAGCCTTTCGCGGGCCCGCGCGCGAGCGCGCGGGCGCATGGACTACAGCACGACAGCCCCGCGCCGGCGACCGGGGCGGGGTGTGCGTGCTGCGTGAGGGTACGCCCGGCGGGGGCCGTGGTCAAACCGCTACACTCAGGCGATGGACACTCCCCCGCATCCCTCTCCATTGGCCGGAGGCCGCGCGCTGATGCGCCGGCTTCTCGGCCGACCCGGCGGCTGGCGCAGGTGGATCGTCTTCTCGGCGGTCTGGCTGATCGTCTGGGTCTGCGTGTACGCGCTCACCCGCAACGGCGTCCTGCTGTTCCTGGCGATCGTCGCCGACCTGCTCACGCTGACCGTCCGGCGCCACTACGTCGGCGACGAGGACGAACTCTACACCGAGCTGGAGCACGGCATCGTCCGCACGCTCAGGGACGGCGCCGAGCCGCCCGAGGACCCCGAGCTCCGGACCGATCCGGCGAGCTGGTTCAGCCGCGGCGACCTCCACCGGTTCGACGACGCTCCGCTGCCGCCGAGCGCGGATCCGGACGAGACGGGCCCGCCTCCGGCGCAGGACTAGCTCCGTGATCGGCTGTCGGGATGCGCCGCGAGCCAGTCCTCGTGCGCGGGGACCGGCTCCCCCACCACGTACAGGAAGTGGTAGCAGCCCATCTCGCCCAGGAACTTGAACCGTTTGCGCATGTCGGCAACGACCGACTCGAACGGGCCGAGCGACGCCAGGTAGCGTTTGAAGCTCCCGTGCTGGCGCTCCACGTTCAGCATCTCGCCCGCGTTGTGGATGGTCGCCTCGATCTTCTTGCGGTTGCGTATGATCGCAGCGTCCGCCATGAGCCGCTCCACGTCGGCCGGCGTGAACCCGGCCACCACCACCGGGTCGAAGCCCTCGAACGCCGCGCGGATGCCCGGCCACTTCGCCTCGACGACGCTCCAGTTGAGCCCCGGCTCGAACACCGAGCGCGTCATGACCTCGAGGTAGTCGGCAAGGGACTTCGGATCGATCTTCGCAGGGGGCTGCATGGCGCCTCTCCTTCGTCTCGCGCGCGCCAGTCGGCGCGTCACGGGTATGCTCGCAAGTGATGCTTACCCGCGACGGAACGGAGCCCGACCGATGCCCGACCAGATGACCAGGCAGGCCCGGGCGTGCGAGATCATGCGGCGGCTCGCCGGGCTGTATCCCGAGGCGCACATCGCGCTCGACTACGACACGCCGTGGCGCCTGCTCGTGGCGGTGATCCTCTCCGCTCAGACCACCGACGTGGGCGTGAACAAGGTGACGTCGGTGCTGTTCGAGCGCTACCCGGGACCAGGGGAGTTGGCCGCCGCGGACCTGCTCGAGGTCGAGTCCATCGTCAAGCCCACCGGCTTCTACCACAACAAGACGAAGCTCATCATGGGCGCCGCGCGCATGGTCGTCTCCGAGTTCGGCGGCGAGGTCCCCGACACGATGGAGGACCTCATGCGCCTGCCCGGCGTGGCGCGCAAGACCGCCAACATCGTGATCGCCAACGCGTTCGGCAAGGTAGAGGGCATCGCGGTGGACACGCACGTCTTTCGCCTGGCGCACCGCTTCGGCCTGACGGACGAGGCCGACCCGAACAAGGTCGAGCGCGACCTGTGCGCGCTGCTGCCGCGCGAGGAATGGTACGCCGTGAACTACCGCTTCATCGACCACGGCCGCGCGATCTGCGTGGCGAAGCGCCCCATCTGCGGCGCGTGCACTCTTGCCGACATCTGCCCGAGCGCGTTCACGGTGAAGGGCTGGCGGGAGAGCGCCTGAGCCGGCCCGTGCGTCGGGACCTAGGCGGCGTCATCCTCGAGCGCCGCGGCCAACGCCGCGGCCTTCGCGTCGTCCACCTGCCCGGACTCCCGCCACAGCACCCGGCCCTCGCCGTCGATCAGGTACACCCAGACGGTGTCGCGCGACGTGACTTCAAGCGCCTTCGTCAGGGCTCCCAGGTCGGTGTAGGCGGTGAGTGTGTGCTGCCGGACGAACACGTCCGGGATGCCCGCGCGCATGCCGCCGTCGATGTAGCCGCGGAAGGGCGCGTAGCCCCTGGACAGGGACGGAACCTCCCAGACGCTGAGGTCGGGGTGCGCCGGCAGGAGGTCTTCGGCGGCGAGCTTCCAGCCCTCGACGAGCACCTGCTGCCACTGCTGGAACGGGACGACGACCAGACGCCTCCCGGCCGGCAGGTCGTCGGGCAGCGTGTAGCGGCGACCTTCAAGGTCGCGGGCCTCTATCACGGGGAAGCGTTCCATGCCCGGGTCTTACCCGAAGAACGCCCCGAGGAGACCCGCCACGAACACCGCCGGCATGAGGTTGCCGACCGGCAGGCGCTTCACGTCCATGAGGTCCATGCCGATT
>CAZHMA010000065.1:0-9061 GCA_964533555.1 uncultured Eubacteriales bacterium | reverse complement strand
GCGGGGCGCGCGGTGAGCGGCACCTTGGCGTTGGGGGGGTGCGGGGTAACCCAGGGGAGGATGGCCAGTTCCATGGGCTCGTCGGCCTCCTTGACGGTGGTGCCGGGCTTGCCGTTGAACGATGAGCGCACGTGCAGCACGACGCCGTGGTTGCGGGCGAACTCGACCGAGCGGAGCTGGAGCACCCGCGCGCCGGTCGCCGCCATCTCGAGCATCTCCTCGTAGGAGACGGTAACGAGTTTCGCCGCGCCGGGAACGATCCGCGGGTCGGCCGTGAACACACCGTCAACGTCGGTGTAGATCTCGCACACGTCCGCATGGAGTCCCGACGCTATGGCCACGGCCGTCGTATCCGAACCGCCGCGGCCCAGGGTGGTTATCTCGCCTTCGGGAGTCAGCCCCTGGAAGCCCGCGACTATCGCGATGGCGCCGCCGTCCACCGCTTCCAGCACGCGGTCGGCCCGCACCTCCTCGATGCGCGCCTTGGTGTGCGTCGAGTCCGAGACGATGCCCGCCTGTGCGCCGGTGAACGACATCGCCTCGTGGCCGAGTGAATGGATGGCCATGGCCAGAAGCGCGATCGTGACCTGCTCGCCGGTGGCGAGGAGCATGTCCATCTCCCGCTCGGGCGGCGCATCGCTGATGCCCGCGGCGAGCTCGAGCAGCTCGTCGGTGACATCGCCCATGGCCGAGACCACCGCGACGACCCGGTCACCGGACTCCGTGGCGGCGATCAGGCGGCGGGCGACGTTCATGATCCGGTCGGTGGAACCGACCGAACTGCCGCCGAACTTCATGACCACCAGCGCCACGGGCCCGCCCCTCACGCAGCACGAAACTTCAGCAACCCCCGGGGAGCCCCGGAGGTTGCGCCATAGTGTATCAGTCACCGCACGTACGCGGGCACGCGCGGAGTCGCGCGCTAGGCCCGTTCGTAGAGGTCCAGCACCTGGGCCAGGTAGCGCATCCGGTCGGAGAGCCCGGTCACGGCCTCGTCGTAGAAGTGGTCGACCAGGCTGCTGCCCGCGGTGGCCTCCATGCCGGCCGCGATACGCTTGACGACGTCGCGCATGTCCTGGAGCTGGTCCTCGGGCGTGCCGGCCTTCTCCCAGTCCACGGCCAGATGTCCGTTGTGCAGCACGTACGGCATCCCCTGGTCGCGGAAGAACGTCCCGATCGACGTCTCCAGGTTCGACGCGAGCCGGGGACCGCCGAGTCGCCGGAAGCTGGCGAACATCCCGTCACACACCGCCACGAAGATCGCGCGGGCCTCCTCGGGCTGGATCTCCTCGACCACCTTCGCCCTTCGCGCGGCGGCCTGGTCGTCCATCTCGCCGAGCGCGTCGATGAAGGCGTCGACGACGCGAGGGTCGAAGTGGCTGCCCACGCACCGGTGCAGTTCGGCGATCGCGTCGTCCTGCATGCGGCCGCGGCGGTACGGTCGGTCGGCGGTCATGGCCTCGAACGCGTCGGCCACGGTGAGTATGCGGGCGAGCAGCGGGATCTCCTCGCCCTTGAGGCCGGCCGGATAGCCCTCGCCGTCGAAGTGCTCGTGATGGTGGCGCACGACCGGGGCGATCGGCCACGGGAAGGCGACGGGGCGAAGGATGTTGGCGCCGATGAGGGGATGGTGGCGCATCTGGCCCATCTCCTCCGGGTCCAGCTTGCCGGGCTTGAGCAGGATGGCGTCGCGGATGCCGATCTTGCCAACGTCGTGCAGGTACGCGGCCATCTCGAGCGCGATGCACTGCTCGCCGGAAAGGTCGAGCTTCTCGGCTATGGCCTTCGCGTACATCGCGACGCGGTCCGAGTGGCCGCGGGTGAAGGGGTCCTTCGCATCCACGGCGGCGGCAAGCGAGCGGACCGTCGCCAGATAGGCCTCCTGGAGGCTCGAGAACAGCTCGATGTTGCCGATCGCGATGGTGACGTGGTTCGCGATGGTGGACAGAAGCCGGACGTCGTCGCTGCTGAACCGGTACTCGCGGTCGCGGCTGCCGACGCAGATCGCCCCGATGACGCCTTCGCTCGACACGAGCGGCACGCACAGCGCCGCGAGCGCACCCGTGACCGAGTCCACGTGCTCCTCGGACTGCGCGTCCTGCGGCGGGTTGAAGATGAGCGGGCGACCTTGGCGCACGACCCAGTCCGACATCGAACTGCGGATGGCGCGGTCGTCCGGCTTGACGCCCGCCAGCCCGCGCCAGGCGCGCAGGTCGAGCGTGCCCGAGGCCTTGTCGCGCAGCATCGCGTAGCCGGAGTCCACGTTGAAGATCCGCAGGGCCGAGTCGAGGACCGAGTCCAGCAGCACGTCCAGGTCGAGCGTGGAACCGAGCGCGCGGCTCATCTCGTACAGTGTGGCGAGTTCGAGGACCTTCTTTGTGAGCGTCTCCGTTCGCTCGCGGAGCGACTCGGTCATGGAGTTGAAGCTGTCGGCCAGCTCGGCGACCTCGTTGACGCCCTCGAACTCCACGCGGGCGCTGAAGTCACCGTCCGCGACCCGCCGCGCGCTCTCGGACAGGGCTGCCAGCGGCGCCGACACCTGCCGCGCGATGACCGTGCCGAGACCTGTCAGAACGAGGACCGCGACCACCGACCAGAACGCGATGAGTCCGACCGTCGTGCGACCGGCGTCCGACGCCACCGCGTTGCTGACGACCACGAAGACGAACCCCTTGGCGCCGGTGGGATCGAGCGTGACGGCGGCGATGCCCTCCGTCTCCTCCTCCGAGAACCCGAGCTCGGACGCGAGCGCCGCGTACTGCTGGTCCGCGACGGGGAAGATGACCGGTCTCCCCGGCGAGCGCAGCGCCGCGACGACGTCCCGGCTCGTGCCGCCCGTCGCCTGCCTGAACGACGTGAACGCTTCGTCGGTCATGGGCTGGTCCGGGCGGGAAGGCGCGCTCCGGTCCGCGTAGCTCGCGATGACGGTGCCCGACGCATCCGCGTAGCCGACGGCCGCGGCCATTCCGCGGAAGCCGGTCCTCAGGAAGTCCTCCGTGATCCATCGCGTCGCGATGATCGTGTAGGTTCTGGGCGCACCCTGCGTCACATAGGTGTTCCGGTAGATCGCGGCGACCATGTCATGGTCGTCCACCCTGAGGATCGTGCTGTAGCGCATGTCCATCGCGGCGTAGCGCTCGAACTGATCGCCGAGCGGGCGGGCGCCGATCTCGACGAGCGTCGAACCCACGCGTGCGACGACCGCCCCGCTCTCGTCGAGCAGCATCAGGTCGTCGACGAGGGTGTTCGCCCGGGTCTTGGCCAGGCTGCGCTCCACCAAGGTCCAGTCACCGGCGGGGACGCCCTCTTCCATGCCCCGCTCTTCGGCGGTGAGCTTCGCATCGACTTGCAGGCGTCTGGCGGTCTCGGTGAACTGGGACCGGGCGTTCTGGATCGCCTGCTCGGCGTTGCCGCCGACCCAGTCCTCGATCAGGGTCTGGAGGAAGAAGACGCCGACGACGGTCGCGATGATGGCGACGAGGGACGTGACCACGAGCAGCGGTATCACGATCTGGTTGTGGAGGTGCCTGCCGAAGAGCTGGAACCGCATGCTTGTCGCCGATCACTCGTGATACGGGGCGTATCCCTTTGAGACCATCAAGGCGCGTGCCTCGTCGCTCGTGATCCACTCGATGAATCGGCGGACGGGTGTGGGCGCCGCGCTGCGCGTCACGATACCGAGCGGACGGACCACCGTGTACTTGCCGGACTCTATGTTCGCCACCGTGGGCTCGACGCCGTCGAGGGGCAGGAGCGTCACGTTCACGTTCTGCGAGAGCGCGTAGCCGAGCGAGAAGTAGCCGACGGCTCCCGCCGTGGTCTGCAGTGCGTCGACCATGTCCGACTCGTAGTAGAGGTTCACGGAGTCCGGAGTGACCTTGAAGGCACTCTGAGGCCCGAGGATGTACTCCCGGATGATGATCTTCGCCGACTCGTCCTCGTGGCGGTCCAGTACCACGATCGGGAGGCTCTTGCTGGCACCCAGCTGCTTCCAGTCGGTGATCTTGCCCGCGTAGATGTCGCGGACCTGCTGCTTCGTGATCGCCTTGACGCCCAGATTGGAGACGGTCGGGTTCACGGCAACCACCAGACCGTCGGACGCCAGCCAGGTCACCCGCAGATCGGAGGACTGCTCGTCGGCGTTCAGGTCGCGGGAGAGCG
Organism: uncultured Eubacteriales bacterium; assembly: GCA_964533555.1. GTDB lineage: Bacteria > Actinomycetota > Coriobacteriia > Anaerosomatales > PALSA-660 > JANYAK01. The sequence goes on along the minus strand of CAZHMA010000065.1, from coordinate 4,900 downwards.
CCCCGATGTCGAGGCTGCCCTGGATCACTCCCCTGACCCCGCCCTTGGTGTGGAGTCCCGGCAGGAACACCATGCGCACGCTCTTGTCGGGCTCGTCGGCCGCCAGGATCCGCAGGAGAGGGAGGCACGTGCCGGAGCCGGAAACACGAAGCCGGGTCTCGTCCTTGCCCGCGGCCGGCTCGTTAGGGACCACCGTCGAACACGCGGACAAGACGAGCGACGAAGACACGAGACACATCGCCAGCGCGTACGAAACGAACCGTCTGCTCATGACACCCCGCCTGCTGTCGTGGTCCCGCCGCCCGTGAACGCGACAATCTTATCACCGCGTGCGCCCGAGCACGCATGCCCGCGCACAGAAGAGGGCCCCGGCGGTCACGCTCCGGGGCCCTCTTCGTCGGCACGAGGCCGCGGTTGTTGCCGTCGGCTACAAGCCGCAGCGCTTGAGCACGTAGTCGAAGTTGCGGTCGACCTCGGCCTGGACCGAGGCGAGCAGCTCCTCGTTGCCCGGCTTGAACAGGTGCGCGAACCGGCCCTGAGGCTTCAGGAACTCCTCGATGGGCAGGCGGTTCTCGCGGGTCACGCGCTTCGTGGTCATCTTCCACTCGCCGTCCTCGACCTCGAACAGCGGCCAGAAGGCCGTCTTCGTGGCGAGCGAGGCGATCTCGACCGTCTTGTTGTACGGGATGCGCCAGCCTCGCGGGCAGGGAGCGAACACGTTCAGGAACGCGGGGCCCTCCACGGCGAACGCCTTCTCGGCCTTCTGCGTGAGGTCCTTCCACTCGCTGATCGAGCCCTGCGCCACGTACGGCACGTTGTGGGCCGCGATGATCGAGGTGAGGTCCTTGCGGCGCATCGGCTTGCCCTGCCCGACCTTGCCGACCTCGGCGGTGGTGGCCCACGCGCCGAGCGGAGTGGCCGACGAACGCTGGATGCCGGTGTTCATGTACGCGCCGTTGTCGTAGCACACGTAGACCATGTCGTGGCCGCGCTCCATGGCGCCGGACAGCGACTGCAGGCCGATGTCGTACGTGCCGCCGTCACCGCCGAAGGCCACGAACTTCATCTTCTTGTCGGCCGGGATCTTGCCGGCGCGCTGCAGTCCCTTGAACGCGGACTCCACACCGGAGACGGTCGCGGCCGAGTTCTCGAACGCGTTGTGGATGAACGGGGTCTTCCACGACGAGTACGGATAGATCGTCGTCGAGACCTCGAGGCACCCGGTCGCGCAGCCCGCCACGACGGGCGTCATGCCCGCGCCGAGCAGCACTTGGCGCACGGCGATGGAGGCGCCGCAGCCGGCGCACAGGCGATGGCCGCCGCTCAGGCGGTCTTCACGGGCGGAGAGTTCCTTGATGGTCGCCATATCGTGCCTCCTCTCTACCGCGTGCCCAGGTAGACGAGCCGGCCGGACTGCTGCACCCCGTCGGCGATATCGGACAGGTCGGAGTACACCTGGCGCATGAGCTCGAGCTTCACGTCGCTGCCGCCCAGGCCGTAGATGTAGTTCGTCATCGCGGGACGCGTGTCGCGGTCGTAGAGCGCGCTGCGAACCTCGAGGAAGAGCGGGCCGCCCTCGGCGCCGAAGCTCTCGGCGCGGTCCAGGACGGCGACCGCCTTGCAGCCCGCGAGCGCTTCCGCGATGTCCGCGAACGGGAACGGACGGAACACGCGGACCTTGAGCACGCCCACGCGCACGCCCTGCGCACGGAGCTCCCGCGCGACATGGCGGGCGTTGCCGGCGGTGGAGCCGATGGCCACGATCGCCAGCTCGGCGTCCTCCATGCCCCAGCCCTCCACATGGCCGAAGGGCCTTTCGCAGATCTTGCTCCACTCGTCAGCGACGGCCGTGATGACGGCCGCGGACCGGTCGATGGCGTTGCGCTGGGCCTTCTTGAACTCGAAGTACGGGCCGCCGAGGCCGGCGAAGTTGCCGTGGCTGACCGGGTTGTCCGTGTCGAGCAGCGCGTTCTCGGGCTTGTACTCGCCGACGAAGGCCTTGACGGTCTCGTCGTCCATGATCTGTGCGCGATCGATGGAGTGCGTGGTGATGAAGCCGTCAAGCGTGGTCATGACCGGAAGCATCACGTCGGGATGCTCCGCGATGCGCACGGCCATGATCGTGTTGTCATATGCCTCCTGAGCGGTCTCCGCGAAGAGGATGACCCATCCCGCGTCGCGCGCACCCATGATGTCGCTGTGGTCGCAGTGGATGTTGATCGGCGCGGAAAGCGCGCGGTTGGCGTTGGCCATGACGATCGGCAGCCGCATTCCGGAGGCGATGTGAAGCTCCTCCCACATGAGCGCGAGGCCCTGGCTGGAGGTGGCGGTCATGACGCGGGCACCGGCGGCCGAAGCCCCGACGCACGCGCTCATCGCCGAGTGCTCGGACTCCACCGTGACGTACTCGGTGTGCACGCGGCCGTTTGCCACGAACTTGGCGAACTCCTCGACGATCGTGGTCTGTGGCGTGATCGGGTAGGCGGCCATGACGTCCGGCGCGCACTGCCGCATCGCCTCGGCGACCATGGTATTGCCCGTGACAGCGAGGGTCTTCTGCGTAGGCATGGGCTACTTCACCTCCGGCAGTTCGCAGCCTTCAGGCACCATCTGGATGGCGTCGGACGGGCACTCGTTCTTGCAGACGCCGCAGCCCTTGCAGTGGTCGTAGTTGAAGGTCGTGACCTTGCCGTCCGCAACGTTGATCGCGGAGTCCGGGCAGTAGATCCAGCAGAGCAGGCACTGGGTGCACTTCTCGTCGCTGCGGTACGGCCGCTCGCTTCGCCAGCCGCCGGTGATGTAGTCCTTCGAGTTGCCGGCCTCGGGGATGACCGCCCCGCGCGGGAAGTCCTCGGCCTTCCATTCGTTGATCTTGGAGATGTCCCACGTGCTCACGAGACCTGCACCTCCTTGTAGGCCCGGTCGACCGCGGCGAAGTTCGCGTCGATCATCTCCTGGCCGAACTTCTTCGACAGATTCTTCGCGAGCAGACCCTTGAAGACCTCGACGTCGATGACGCCCGTGACCTTCATGAGGGCGCCGACGATCGGGGTGTTCGGGATGTCGCGCTTGATCGTATCGACCGCGATGCCTGAAGCGTCCACGGTCGCGACCCTTACCGTGTCCGCCACCTTGAGCGCCCGCTTCACGTCCGCGGCGGGCGTGCACGTGTTCACGATGATGACGCCGTCGGGCTTCAGGCCCTCCGCGACGTCCACGATGGGCAGCAGCGTCTCGTCGAGGACGACGACCACGTCGGGGTTCTCGATGTTGTTGTGGATCTCGATGGGCTTGTCGCTGATGCGGGTGAACGCCTTGATCGGCGCGCCCATTCGCTCCGGACCGTACTCGGGCATCGCCTGCATGTACTGGTCGGCTGACAGCGCTGTCTCGGCCACCACCTTCGCTGCGGTGACCGCGCCTTGTCCGGCGCGCGCGTGCCAACGGATCTCCGTCAGCTGCTGCATGCCGTCCCCTCTCTCCCTTGTCGCGGAAATCTCCTGCGGACGCATGTTCTTGGCCGGTTCGGCATCCGGCCGTGCGTGGAACCGCATCGGCTCGCTCCGGTGGCCCGCCGTACCCGGCGACCCCCGTCGCGCCCTCCGGCTCACGCCGAAGGGTCGTACGACAATACCAGCGGGCAGACCGGTGTGCGGAGTGATGGCGGCGGCCAACGTGCGTGAATCGTCGGTGAACGGTAGCCAGAATATGGCAATATGGCACGGTTCCCCGCGACATCCGGCCGCGTTGCCGGTGGTCGTGCCTGTGCCCGCTGCTCGCACCCGCGGGCAGGGCTACATCTCGCGCCGGGCCTCCAGGGCGCGTCCGAGGGTGACCTCGTCCGCGTACTCCAGATCGCCGCCCACGGGCAGGCCGGACGCGATCCGCGTCACCTTCACGCCGAGGGGCTTGATGAGCCGGGCCAGGTACAGGGCCGTCGTCTCGCCCTCGACGTTGGGATTCGTGGCGACGACGACTTCGGTCACGACCCCGTCCTCAAGGCGCAGCACGAGCTCGCGCACGCGCAGTTGCTCGGGCCCCACGCCGTCGATCGGCGAGATGGCTCCCTGCAGCACGTGGTAGACGCCCTTGAACTCCCCCGTCCGCTCGATCGCGACCACGTCGCGTGGCTCTTCGACCACGCAGATAGCGGTGCGGTCGCGCGACGAGTCCGCGCAGTACTCGCACAGTTCGTCTGCGGAGAAGTTGAAGCACCGGGTGCAGAAGTGGATCTGCCTCTTCACCTCGACGATGGCGTCCGCGAGCCGCTGCGCGGTCTCGTCGTCGCCCTTGAGGATGTGGAACGCCAGACGCTGTGCGGATTTCGGACCGACGCCGGGAAGGCGCTCGAGTTCCTCGAGCAGGCGGGCGATCGGCTCTGCGTAGTAGGTCATCGCGGTATCCGGCTAGAACAGCCCGGGCATCCCGGGCAGGTTCATGCCGCCCATGACCTGCGACATCCGTCGGTTGGCGAGGTCTTGGGCCGCACGGACCGCTTCGTTCACGGCCGCCGCCACCATGTCCTCGAGCATCGCGACGTCGTCGGGGTCCACGGCCGCGGGATCGATCGTGACCGAGCGGACCTGCAGGTCCCCGGTGATGACGACCTTGACCATTCCGCCTCCCGCCGACGCGTCGACGGTCTCGTTCGCCAGCTCCGCCGTGACCCGGGCCATCTCGGCCTGGGCCTTCTGGACCTGCTTCATCGCCTGCTGCATGTTGGGCTTCACGGTGTCTCGGAGTCCCTTCTAGTCGTTCGGATGCTCGGTCACGACTTCCGCGCCGAGCCCGTCGATGAGCATGCGTTCGAGGTCACCCTCGCCGGCGGGTGGTGCGGATCCGGCGTCCGCGCCCACGGGATCCGGCGCCGCCTCGGCGCTGTCATCGCGTCGGACCACGC
>CAZHMA010000064.1:0-9072 GCA_964533555.1 uncultured Eubacteriales bacterium | reverse complement strand
TGGGTGGCGACCACGAGGTGGATGCCCGCCGCGCGCGCCAGCTGGGCGAGCCGGCAGATCGAGTCCTCGACCTCGCGCGCCGCGACCATCATGAGGTCCGCGAGCTCGTCGATGACGATGACGATGTAGGGCATCGCCTCGGCGCCCTCGGGCGCCTTGCCGTCGTGGACCATCGAGTTGTACATGGCGATGTTGCGCGCGCTCGCCTTCTGCAGCCTGCGCAGGCGCGACTCCATCTCCGACACCGCCCACGCGAGCGCGCTCGCGGCCTCCTTCGCCTCGGTGACGACCGGGACGTAGAGGTGCGGCACCTCGTTGTAGAGCGACAGCTCGATGCGCTTGGGGTCGATGAGGATGAGGCGGACCTCGGCGGGGGTCGCGCGCATGATCATCGACATCAGCAGTGCGTTGATGCACACGGACTTGCCCGTGCCGGTGGAGCCTGCGATGAGCATGTGGGGCATGCCCGCAAGGTCGAGGACGATGCGGTCGCCGCCCACGTCCTTGCCGATGCCGAGCATGAGCGGGCTCGTCTCGGGTATCTGCGCGCCCACGAGGACGTCGCCCAGCGTGACGGTGGTCCGCAGCTCGTTGGGGACCTCGATGCCGATGAGGGACTTGCCGGGGATCGGCGCGAGAACGCGCACGGTCGGTGCGGCCAGCGCCAGCGCCAGGTCGTCCGACAGGGCGGTGACGCGGTTCACCTTCACGCCCTTGGCGATCTTCACTTCGAAGAGCGTCACGGTGGGACCGGCGATCCACGCCTCGACCCGCGCGGGGATGTCGAACGTGGCCAGCGTCGACTCGATCAGCTGCGCGGTGCCGCGGAGCTCCTTGTCCGTGGCACGCGAGGTGGAGGCCGCGGCCGGCGTCAGGTTGAGCATGGACAGCGGCGGCAGCACGAAGCCGTCGAGCTTGCGCGGCGGCACGGAGCGCGGCGTCGGGATGGTGCGGCGCTCGGCCTCGGGGTCGCGTGCGCCGCGCGCCTTGGGCTCCGGGTCGGGCTGGAAGCGGCTGTCCTCGTCCAGGTCCTTCAGCGGCAGGGTCTTCGCAGCGGGTCGGGCCGCGCGACGGGGCGCCACCTCGTCCTCATCCTGCGGGGCGACCATGTCTGCGACGCGCTGGTACGCGTCGATGATCTTGGTGCCGGTGGCCAGCACGAGCCCGATTGCGAGCGCCCCCACAAGGACCACGTAGCCGATGATCTGGCCGAGGATGGCGCCGAGCCCGTAGGCGAGGCCGCCGCCGATGTAGCCGCCGTGGGAGACGAGGACCTCGCGCGTCCAGAACGCGGCGTCGCGCGGCGCCGCCAGCGCCACCATCGAGATGATCGCGAGGAACGCCAGCGCCAGCCCTCCGCCGATGCGCAGTTCGTCGTACTCGAAGCGCTCGAAGAAGAACGAGACGGCCCAGAGCAGGACGAAGACCGCGACCACGTAGCGGCCGACACCCAGCAGCAGGCCGAGCATGTCGGCGACGGCTCCGGGAAGCGGTGCGTCGCCGGGAGCCAGCACCGCGATGACCAACGCGATAGCCAGCACCATAAGGCCGATGCCGTAGATGTCGGAGCGGATGCCGTTGCCGGGAGGCGGAGATGCAGCGGCGCGGCGCTGCGGCGACGTGCCGCGCGCTCCGGTGTTCTTCGCGCCGTTCGTGCGTTTGGAAGTGGCCACGTGCTGCTTTCGTGTTGTGCTGCTGCGACCTTCATGTGCACGGCGTGCGGCCGCTCCCCCAGCTCGAACGGGTGTGCGCCCGAATCCGCACCGCCAGTATAGCCCGACGGATGCGGGTTTGACGCGAGGGAGGGGCTCCGTCAGCCGCGCAGGAGGTAGAGCGCGATCACGCCGATGCCCAAGGCGACCCGATACCACATGAACAGGGAGAAGGAGTGCTTGTGGACGTAGGCGAGCATCCAGCGCATCAAGAGGAACGACGAGAGCGCTGCGGCGACGAACCCGAGGGCCCAGTCGAGCGACAACAGCTGTCCGAGCGGCACATGGCGAAGGCCGAACACCGCGCCGCCCGCGATGATGGGCAGGGCCGCCATGAACGAGTACCTCGCGATCGCCTCACGCGAGAGACCGAGGGCGCGTCCCGCGGTGATGGTCGCGCCCGAGCGGGAGACGCCGGGCACGATCGCGAGCGCCTGGGCCAGCCCGACCCACGCCGCCCGCGCCCAGGTCATCGTCTCGAGCGCGTCGTTCTTGGGGGTGAAGCGATCGACCGCCCACAGCAGGACGCCGAACGCGATGAGCGTGCCGCCGACGAGCCACGGCGCGCGGAACACCGTCTGCACCTTCTCCTCCAGGAGCACGCCGAAGATGGCGCCGGGCACGGACGTGACCAGGAGGAAGCCGAGGAAGCGGACATCGCGCTTCTCGCGCCGTGCGACACCCTTGGCAAGCGAGACCCAGTCCGGCCAGAGGGCGACGAGGATGGCGAGGGCGCTGCCGGCGTGCAACGCGATATCGAACTGGACGGTGCTCGTGAACGCGAGCGCCGCGTCGTTCTGCAGCCCGAAGATCCACGGTATGAGCGTGAGGTGTGCCGATGAGGAGACCGGAAGGAACTCAGCGAGCCCTTGGACGAGGCCCAGGACGACCGCCCAGATGTGGGCCACGCTATACCTCCATCACGATCGGGATGATCATCGGGCGGCGACGAGCGCGCTCCCACATGACCTGCGAAACGGCCTCGCGCACCGCGTGCTGTATGACGCCCGGGTCAGTCGCGCCCTCGCGCTGGGTGCGCGCCAGGACCTTGGCGATCCGGCTGCGTGCCTCGTCGAGCACCTGCGCCTCGTCCGGGCCCAGCACCAGGCCGCGCGTCACCAGCTCCACGTCGCCGGCGACCTTGCCGGTCTGGGTGTCGATGGCGATGACCACGGTGGCGACGCCGTCGCTGGAGAGCTGCTGGCGGTGGCGAAGGACCGCGTCGCCCACGTCCCCGACGGAAATGCCGTCGACGTAGACCACGCCGGACTCGACGTGCTCGCCGATCTTGGCGCCACGCTCGTCGATCTGGAGGCACTGGCCGTTCTCCAGCACGAAGATGTTGGCCGGGTCCACGCCCACGTCGGCCGCCAGCCGCGCGTGCGTATACAGGTGGCGGGTCTCGCCGTGGATCGGCACGAAGTAGCGCGGCTTGACCATCTGGAGCATGAGCTTGAGCTCCTCGGCGGCCGCGTGGCCCGACACGTGCACGTCCGCGATGCCGCGGTAGTAGACGTTGGCGCCGGCCTTGAAGAGCCGGTTGATGACGCGGCTGACAGCCTTCTCGTTGCCCGGCACGGGCGAGGAGCTGAGGATCACCGTGTCGCCGCGCTCGATCTGCACGCTGCGGTGGTCGCCGTTGGCCATGCGGGCGAGCGCGGAAAGCGGCTCGCCCTGGCTGCCGGTCGAGAGGATCACGATCTGCTCGCCGGGCATCTTGCCCATGTCGTAGGCGTCCAGGATGTCCGCTTCGTCGATATGCAGGTAGCCCAGCTCGCGCGCGATGCGCGTGTTGTTGATCATGGAGCGGCCGGTCACGACCACCTTGCGTCCGCAGCCGACGGCCGCGTCGCACACCTGCTGCACGCGGTGCACGTGGCTCGAGAACGAGGCCACGATCACGCGCTGGGGCGCCTCGGAGACGATGCGGCGAAGCGTGGCTCCCACGCCGGCCTCCGGCTTGGTGTAGCCGGCCTTCTCCGCGCCGGTCGAGTCCGCCATGAGCAGCAGCACGCCGTCGCTGCCCGCCTTCGAGAGCGCCGCGAAGTCCGTGGCGCGCCCGTCGATGGGCGTCTGGTCGAACTTGAAGTCGCCGGTGTGCAGGACGTTGCCGACCGGCGTGCGGATGAGCAGCGCCACTCCGTCCGGGATGGAGTGGTTGACGGGGATGAAGTCGAACCCGAAGACACCCAGCGAGACGTGCATGCCGGCCTTGACCTCGCGCAACTTGGCCTTGGGCAGCTTGGACTCCTCGAGCTTCACGGCGATGAGACCGAGGGTGAGCTTCGTGCCGAGCACGGGGACCGGCTGGCCGAGGTCGCGCAGGAGGTACGGCAGGGCGCCGGTGTGGTCCTCGTGACCGTGGGTGATGACGATGCCGCGCAGCTTGTGCTTGCGCTCCAGCACGTACGAGTAGTCGGGCAGGACGAGGTCCACGCCCGGCAGCTCGACGTCGGGGAACATGATGCCGGCATCGACGATGACCATGTCGTCTCCGTATTCGAAGACGGTCATGTTCTTGCCGATCTCGTCCAGCCCGCCGAGCGGGATCACGCGGAGACGCGGCGACTTCTTCTGAGTCATGTGTTCTCTATCGTTCGGGGCGCGGCGGCTCAACGCCGTCCACGCCGAAGGGTCTACTTCAGGCCGAGGTGCGTGAGCACCCGGCCCAGTTCGGCCGACTGTTCGGGCGTCGGCGGTACCAACGGCAGGCGGCATTCCCCTACCGGGAATCCGGTCTGCGAAAGCGCGTCCTTGACCATGATGGGGTTCGCGGTCATGAACAGCGCCTTGAAAAGCGGGAGCATCTGCAGGTGCAGAGACAGCGCCCGGGTGTGGTCGTGGTTCGCCTGGGCGTCCACCATCTCGCGCATCTGCGGCCCGGCGACGTGGCTGGCCACGGAGATCACGCCCGTGCCGCCCAGGCCCATCATCGGCAGGGTCATCTCGTCGTCGCCCGAAAGGACCTCGAAGCCTGCGGGGGACCCGTTGATGATGTCCGCGATCTGGTCCAGCTTCCCGGACGCCTCCTTGACGGCGACGATGTTGTCGCAGTCGGTCGCCAGCCTCAGGGTGGTGGCGGCCTCCATGTTGATGACGCAGCGGCCCGGGATGTTGTAGAGGATGACGGGCACGTCCACGGACTCCGCGATGGCGCGGAAGTGGCGGTACAGGCCCTCCTGCGGCGGCTTGTTGTAGTACGGCACCACGGCCATGATGCCGTCCACGCCGAGCGCCGTGACCTTCTGCGCGAACTCCACCGAGTCGGCCGTGCAGTTGTCGCCGGCGTTGGCGATGATCGGAGCCCGTCCGTCCACGGCGTCGAGCACGGCGCGGAACAGCTCCATCTTCTGGTCGTAGAAGACGGTGGGGCTCTCCCCCGTCGTGCCGCACACGACGAGTGCCTGGCTTCCGCTGTCCAGCAGGCGCAGCGCCAGCTCCTGCGCGCGAGGCAGGTCCAGCTCGCCGTCCGGCGTGAACGGTGTGACCATGGCGGTTATGAGTCGGCCGAAACGTGGCTCAGTCATCTTCGGTGCCCCCGAGTGCGGGCCGCTGCCCTGTGCAGGCGCGGCCGTGGCGAGTGAGTGCTTCATGTACGTGTGCTCATTGTGCCACACAGCGCCGACATCCAACCGCCAAGCGTCACCGCACCGTTGCGGGCTCCTGGCCGACCAGCACCACGCCGGGGAAGCCCCCGTGCGCCTTGACGTCGGCCGAGTAGAGCGGCGCGTCGAGCAGGGCCGCAAGCCCGGCGGGAAACGCGCCGTAGAGGTCGCATCCCAGAAGAGCGCGCTGTTCCATGGCCGCGCGGATGAGGCGGTCGTCGGGCGCTATCCGCCTCATACGGGTCTCGGCGAAGAAGGCGCGGGCCTCATCCAGGTTGTTGCGATCGCGGCGCCAGACCGTTCGCAGGACCTCGTACACGAAGATGTCGGGCACCGCGATTCGAACGTCACCCCTCATGTGGGCCTCGAACAGGTCGCGCATCACGTCGCTCCCCGGCTCGAGGATGAACATCTTGACCCCTGCTGAGGCGTCCATGACAACCGGTCGGTCAGCCAACGTAGTGACCGCCCTTGGGGCGCCGCGTCCGGATGAGTTCGATGATCTCGTCATCGGTCGCATCGTCATCGGCGTCACGCAGCCCGCGGATGAACTCCGCCCCCGTGATGTCGGGGATGTCTGTGGGCCCCGGCGGCATGGCGCGGATCCGATCAAGGATGGCCAGAGCGCGGCGCTCGTCGGCCTGGCGCTCCCTCTCCCGCTTCTCCTTGCGAGACTCGGTCAGGTACTCCGCGAGCGCCTCCTGCACGACGGAGCTTCGGCTTCTGTCGCCCCGCGCCGCATCGGCGTCGACCTGTTCGAGCAGGTCGTCCGGGATGTACACATTGACCTTCGCCATGGCGGGCCTCCGAGGTAGCACAGAAAGGTACTACCTCAATGTACTACCCGGCTCTGACAAGGGCAAACAGTCGGAGGTCAGCCGAAGTCACGCCTCGCGAGGCCGGTATCGCAGCTCGGCGAGTCCTCCCGGCCAGGCCCGGGCCTCGAGCAACTCCAGGGGGACCGGGGTGGCGAGGCGGCGCCACAGCGGCACGCCGCCGCCAAGGACGATCGGTTGGACGAAGAGCCGTATCTCGTCGACGACGCCCGCCGCCAGCATGTTCGTGGCGAACCGCCCGCCGCCCAGCAGCCAGATCGACTCCCCCGGCTCTGCCTTCAGCGAGGCCACGTGCGGTGGAGCCGGCTGGCGGACGAACGAGACGCCCTCGTGCGGCGGCAGGTCGTCGCCCGACGTGTAGACGAAGACCCGCCGGCCCTCGAACGCGTCCGTCCCGCCGGGCAGGGCCAGGCTCGTCAGGTACGTCGAGCTGCCCATGATGAGCGTGTCGACGCTGCCGAGCAGCTCGGCGTAGCCATAGTCCGTGGACGGATCGCCGCTGAGCCAGCCCACTCCCCCGTCCTCGTCGGCGATGTAGCCGTCCAGGCTGGCGGTGATGTAGAGGATGAGGGATCGCGAGCTCACGGCAGTACCCCGATCAGATGAACGCGAAGAGCGGCGGGAACGCGATCACGACGACCGCGGCCCACAGCGCATACACGGGCACGTAGTCGGTCTGCCACTTCTCCACGGCGGCGAAGGTCCCGCGCCGGCGCATGAAACGGAGGTAGAGCACGACCGACCAGGCCAGGTTGACCAGCAGGATGACGTTCTCGCCCAGAGCGGCGATGCGGTTCGGCGTGAACCCGAACTCGGTGATGCGCGCGCCGATGGCCCACAGCGCCACCGCGTCTGCCAGTAGCGCGCTGACCACCAGCACGACCTGCAGCACGTCGAACAGGCCGGGCTTGGCCTCGGGGTCACGAGCGGACACCGAGTAGAGCAAGAGCCCCAGCACCACCACGAGCAGCAGGTCGAAGGCGATGAGGACGTCGCGGTCGAAGGCGACGCCGCGTCCGGTGAAGAGCGCTGTGCCCAGGAACGCGATCAGCACGGCGGCGAACAGCGGCGTGAAGAGCCGCGTCAGCACCGGCGCCATGTTCTCGATGACGCTCTGCTTCGCCTCCACGAGCCACGAGGCGACCAGGACCGCGCCGGCAGCGCCGCACGGCAGGACCCAAGACTGGAAGAGAGGACCTACGTCCACGCCGATGGCCTGGAAGATCATCGACATGAAGGCGGTCAGCACGCCGCCGCCCAGCGCGATGAGCACGTAGTAGATGGCCAGCTCACCCGAGAACCGGATGAAGTCCATGCGTCCGCTGACCTGCCTCCATCGCTCGCCGGCGTAGGCGATGCCCACGGCGAGCCACAGCGCGATGGGCATATGCAGGGATGCCAGTCCGAACGTGCTTCCGCCGGCGGCGAAGGGATACGCGTTGGCGAACGCGGCCGCGGCCACGAACGCCACGGCGATCCAGCGCCACGTCTTCGAGCTTACGCGGCGCTTCCACACGAAGTAGCCGGCCAGCAGCGGCAGGACGAAGAAGCTCAGGTTGCGCGTGTAGAAGGCCATGTCGCGGTCCCAATGGATGCCGAACAGCTCCGGCACCTTGATGAGCACCGCCGCCGCCACGGCCAGGCCGAAGGCGACGATGGCCTCCTTGTTCACCCAGGGACTCCCCTTGTCGGCGTCCGCGCCGTCCGCCACGAGCTGCTTCCAAAGGCGATCGGAATGCTCGCGCGCGAACTCGCGCGACAGCACGTCCATGGCGCCGATGCGCTTGACCGCCACCAGGAACGCCTCGTCGGTGTCCAGCCCCGCCGCGACCAGGGCGGCGACCTGCTCGCGCAGGTGGTCTTCCAGCTCCGCGATGTCCACGGAGTGGATGGCCTGACGGCGGCTGAGGTAGCCGCGCCACAGGTCGATCTGCTGCTCCAGCGAGGCGTTCGTGTCCGGACCCGGCATGGTCATCAGGCTCCTTGGAGGATCGGGGCGAATGAAGGCGAGCAACCCGCGGCGAGGGCTGGCGAGCTCATACGCCAGATACCCCTCAGGGTGGCGTCCACCGCCTGCCACTGCCGGCGCTGCTCCTCGAGCTGCGCGCGGCCCATCGGGGTGATGCTGTAGTACTTGCGGCGCCGGCCGCTGTCGGCGGTCTCCCAGCGCGCCTCGACGTGACCGAGGCGACCCAGCCGGTGCAGGACCGGGTAGAGCATGCCGTCGGTCCACTCCAGGTGCCCCCCAGACAGCTCCCGGACGCGTTGGAGGATGGCGTAGCCGTAGCTGTCCTCCTCCGCCAGGATGGCCAGGACGATGGGCGTCGAGGAGGCCGCGATCAGGTCCTTGTTGATGTCCATGTGCTCACCCGCTCGTCAGAAGCGAACGCCATTACATAGAGGCACTATACATCACAGCGCTATGTATGGCGAATGGCGAACACCGCCTGGACACCGGCGTACAATCGACGTGCCGGTCGGGCGAAGGGAGCCGAAGTGACGAGCTTCAAGGTGGGCTACATCGTGGGGAGCCTCGCGGGCCCCTCCATCAACCGCAAGCTGGCGAAGGCGCTCGTGAAGCTGGCGCCCCCCTACCTGACGTTCACCGAGATATCGTTTCGGGACCTGCCGCTCTACAGCTACGACTACGACGAGGCCTTCCCGCAGGTGGCGCTGGACTTCAAGCAGTCGATCGCGGACGTGGACGCGGTGCTCTTCGTGACCCCCGAGTACAACCGCTCGATCCCCGGTGCGCTCAAGAACGCCATCGACTGGGCGAGCCGGCCGCGTGGCCCGAACGTGTTCGCGCGCAAGCCCCCCGCGGTTAACGGCCCGTCGACCGGCCCGAACGGCACGGCCATCCCCCAGCCGACGCCTCGCAGCCTTCCGACCCTCCCTACACATCCCCCAATGACACCC
>CAZHMA010000063.1:0-9187 GCA_964533555.1 uncultured Eubacteriales bacterium | reverse complement strand
GCGGGGACGCGGACGCGGATCAGTGAGTTAGCGGGGCAAGCGATCTCGTCGAAGTTGACGCTTAGCTAAGACTCGTGAACGTCGGCTGCGAGCGTGCTCCACGTCGCGCCGCCGTCCTTCGAGTACTGGACCCAGGAAGTGAGCGTGCCACCGTCCGCATCGGTTGCCGTCCAGCTAACGGTCTGGTTGCCCGCCAGCGATGACGGCAGAGTGACGGCGCTGACAACGGGCGCCGCCGGCGAGACGGGGATCGGCAACTCCACCGCTGCCGCCGCCGTCACCAGCGTGCTGTGCGGTGCGGACCCGCGGACCGTGGTGGGCCCGGGAACGGGCCTCGACGACGCGGGCATGCGCCGCAAGACGGAAGTCGTCGAGAAGTCGATCGAATTGAACGGCCCGGACGCCGGGGACGCGCTGGACGTGCTCGCGAAGGTCGGGGGCTTCGAACTCGCCGGGCTTGCGGGCGTGGTGATCGGTGCGGCGTCGGCCGGCGTGCCCGTCGTGAGCGACGGCTACATCTCGGGCGCGGCCACGCTCGCGGCCCTGCGGATGGCGCCCGCGGCGGGCGCGTGGGTCTTCGCCTCGCACCGCAGCGCCGAGCCCGGTCACACCGTCGTCCTGGAGGCCCTGGGTCTGACGCCCGTGCTGGACCTGGACATGCGCTTGGGCGAAGGTACAGGTGCCGCGCTCGCGATGGAGATCATGGACGCGGCATGCGCGATGATGTCGGGGATGGCGACGTTCGCCGAGGCCGGCGTGGACGATCGGGAGGACTGACGTGGGCGACACCCCGGACGGCGAGCTGGTGCCGCGCGCTCCGGCCCGACCGCGGCCGCTGCACGACCTGGCGGCGGCTGTCGGGTTCCTGACGCTGCTGCCGGTCGGCCGCAGGTGGCCCGACGGCGAGACGCCGCGCTCCACCGGGTGGTACCCGTGGGTCGGGTGGCTGCTCGGCGGCGGGGCTGCTCTGGCGGTCCTACTGGGCACGCGCATCGGCGGCCGGACGTCCTCGACCGGGGCGCTGCTCGTCGCGGCACTCATCGTCGGGGGCTGGGCGGTGCTCACGCGCTTCCTCCACTGGGACGGGCTGGCCGACTCGGCAGACGGGCTATGGGGCGGCGGCACCCCTGAGCGCCGGCTGGAGATCATGCGAGACAGCCGGATCGGGTCGTTCGGTGCCGCCGCGATGCTGTTCGTGGCTCTGACGCAGGTGGCCGCGGTAGCGGTGATGGTCGCGGCCGGGGTCCTGTGGCCCATCGCGATCGCGCCGGTCATCGGACGCATGGCCGCGGCGGTCGCGGCGTGGGATCTTCCCGCCGCACGTCGTGAAGGGCTCGGCCTGACGGTCGTCGGGGTGTCGGGCGCCTACGAGAGGCTCGTCGGCGCACTGGCGCTGCTGGCGGTTCTCGGCTTCACGCTCGTGGGTGTCGCGCCACGTTCACTGCTCATAGCGACGGCCGGCGGGGTGTTCGCGGCGCTGACGGTTCCCCGCGCACTGGCCAAGAGCGTGGGCGGGATGACGGGCGATCTCTTCGGCGCTACCGTCCTGATCGTGGAGACGGTGGTCCTCGTGGTAGGGGCGGCACTGGCGTGAGCAACGGTCGGGACAAGGTCTGGGCGCCGCTGTTGACCGGCGCGGAGGCGGCCGGACCCGCGGTCGAGGTGCTTCTGGCGCGGCACCCGCAGGTGGAGGCGAACCTCCGGGGCGAGTTCGTGGGCGTCGGGGAGTCCCCGTTCACGGCCCTCGGCCGCGAGCAGGCGGTGTCCCTGGCCGCCTGCATAGCCGCCTGGGGTCCGACCTCCGTGCACGCGAGCCCTCGCGAGCGGGCGCGCGCGGTGGGCGAAGAGGCCGCGCGGATCGCGGGAGTGGCCCTGCACGTGGACCCGGACCTGGCCGAGATCGACTTCGGCGCGGCCGAGGGACTGACGTACGACGAGGCGATGCTGCGGGGTGTCGACATCGACTTGCTGGGCGGTCCGCCCGAGACCGCGCCGTTCAAGGACGGAGAGACCTGGCGGGCGTTCGCCGAGCGTGTGGGACGGGGCGCCGCCCGGATCGAGGCGTGCGGGCCCCGGATCGCCGTGGTGTCGCACGGCGGAGTCGTTCGGGCGCTGCTCACCCACTGGCTGAGCATGCCGCACGACGCCGCATGGCGCTTCGCGGTGGCCAACGCCACCGTCGCGACCCTGACGGTCCACGAGGGGCTCGGCACGCTGAGGACCTTCGGCGTGCCGGCCGGCGCGTGCGCCTGGGAGCCGACCCCGTGAAGCGCCTGCGGCTGGACCCGGAGGCGGTCTTCTGGTGCGCCGTGGCGTGGATCGCGTCCTTCCTCGGCCTCATCTTCGTGCTCGTCCTGTGGAGGTTCCTCGGCGGGGCGAACGAGGGGGCCGGCTACGTGCTCGTGTGTGGCGCGTGGAGCGCTGCGTGCGTGGCCGTGGCGGTCGCCGCACTCGTGCGCGAGCGCCCCTCACGGGGGCTGGGAGCCGTGGCGCTGGCCATGTACGCGGTGATCGTCGCGGTCGGCCTGGCCGTCGCGGTCACGCGGGTGCTCGCAGCTCCGACGGGATGGCAGGGCTATCTCGCCGCGGCGCTGTACGGGGCGTCGTTCGGGCTGGTGGACATCGAGTCGTTCCGGCCGCTGGCCATCCTTCCGCCCAAGGACTGGTACCTGCCCGGGGTCCTTCTCGGCTATGCTGTCGGGCGTCTGCTGGCCGGCCCCCGCACCGCGGAGCCGGAGCCTGACACGTCGTGGTGGCTGTCTCGGATGGTCGGGGACCGGTAGCCGCTTGCACGCGCACGCCCGAGCGGCGACAATCCCTAAACCACGCGGACGCGTCGCGTGAGGGATACGGGAGCTTGCATGGACTGGCAGACGCTCATACGTCCGGAGCTCGAGCCCATGCGGCCGTACGCTCCCGGCCTGCGCGCCAGCGAGGTTCGTGAGCGCTCGGGTCTGGACGAGGTGCTCAAGCTCTCCAGCAACGAACACCCCGCCGGACCGTTCCCCGCGGCCATCGAGGCCATCGCCGCGATCGCACCGCACCTCAACCGCTACCCCGACGGCTCGTGCCGCGCGCTCAAGAAGCGTCTCGCCGCGCACTGGGGCGTGGACGCGCGGTTCCTCTCGGTCACCAACGGCAGCAACGAGCTGCTGCGCCTGATCGCGCAGGTCGTCCTGCGTCCGGGCGACGAGGTCGTGTACGCATGGCCGAGCTTCGTCGTGTATCCCATGGTGTGCGCGCTCTTCAACGCGAAGCCCGTCGCCGTGCCGCTGACGGAGGACCTTCGCCACGACCTGCCCGCGATGCTCGCGGCGATCACCGACCGCACGCGTCTCGTGTTCCTGTGCAACCCCAACAACCCGACCGGCACCGTCTACTCGCGTGCCGAGTTCGACGCGTTCCTGGCCGAGCTGCCGGATCACGTCCTGCTCGTCCTCGACGAGGCGTACTTCGAGTTCGTCACCGACGCCGACTACCCTGACGGCCTCGCGTACTTCGACGGCGAGCGTCCCATCGTGGTGGCGCGCACCTTCTCGAAGATGTACTCGCTGGCCGCGCTTCGGGTGGGCTACGGGTTCCTGCCCGAGCCGCTGGCCGCGGCCGTGGACAAGGTGCGCGAGCCGTTCAACGTCAACTCCGTGGCCCAGATCGCGGCCGCGTACTCGCTCGATGACCAGGCGGAGGTCGTGCGCCGGCGCGAGGAGAACCAGGAGCAGAAGACCTACCTCTATTCGGCCTTCGACCGGCTGGGGATCCGCTACGCGCCCTCCCAGGCGAACTTCGTCTACTTCATGACGGAGCGGCCGGTCGAAGTGTTCGAGGCGCTGTTGACGCACGGGGTGATCGCCCGGGACTTCGGGAACGCTCCGGCGCTGCGCCTGGGTGTCGGAACGCCGGCGGACACCGCGATCACGATCGCGGCGTTCGAGGCCATCGCCGGGCAGCTCGGCTCCATCTGACGCGTCGTGCGCCGGGAGCCGGGCGTCGCGCCAGTCGGGCGACGGACCGGACGGGGCGCGCTTACAATGGACGTCAGACGCGAAGGAGTTGTTGAGCATGCTCGTCGTGATGCGGGACCACGCTACCGCTGAAGAGATCTCACACGTCGTCGACCGGCTGCACGAGGCCGGCGCCGAGACCCACCTGAGCCAAGGCGAGGTCAAGACCGTCATCGGCGTGATAGGGGAGCGCGAGCTCATCTACTCGCTGGAGATGGAGGGCTTCGCCGGCGTTTCCGAGGTCATTCGGGTCCTCAAGCCCTACAAGCTCGTCAGCCGCGAGTTCCAGTCCGAGGACACCGTCGTCCGCGTCGGGGGGTCGCAGGTCGGGGGCGGCACGCTGGCCGTGATGGCCGGCCCGTGCTCCATCGAGTCGGCGGACCAGATGCACACCGTCGCCCGCGCCGTTCGCGACGCCGGCGGCACGTTCCTCCGCGGCGGCGCCTACAAGCCGCGCACCAGCCCGTACGAGTTCCAGGGCATGGGCGTCGAGGGCCTGAAGCTGCTGCGTGAGGCCGGCGACGAGGTCGGGCTTCCGGTGGTCACCGAGGTGCTCGACGTGCGCGATGCCGAGAAGGTCGCCGAATACGCCGACGTGCTCCAGGTCGGCGCGCGCAACATGCAGAACTTCATGATGCTCGAGGAGCTGGGGCGGATGAAGCGCCCGGTCCTGCTCAAGCGGGGCCTTTCGGCGAAGCTCGAGGAGGTCCTGTCGGCGGCCGAGTACGTGCTCAAGGGCGGCAACCGCGACGTCATCCTGTGCGAGCGCGGCATCCGGACCTTCGAGACCTACACGCGCAACACCCTCGACCTCGCCGGCGTGGCCGCGCTCAAGACCCTCACGCACCTGCCGGTCATCGTCGACCCGTCGCACGCCACCGGCCGCCGCGAGCTCATAGCTCCGATGTGCCGTGCTGCGGTCGCGGCCGGCGCCGACGGGCTCATGGTCGAAGTGCATCCCGACCCCGAGCACGCGCGATGTGACGGGCCGCAGTCGGTCGACGTTCCCGCGTTCGGCGCGCTCATGGAGTCGCTGAAGCCGTACGCGGCGCTGGCGGGCAGGCCGCTGTGACCCGCCCGTTCAACACCATCGCGATCATCGGCGTCGGGCTTATCGGCGGGTCGCTGGGCAGGGCGTTTCGGGCCGTGGACGAGCCTCCGCACGTGTTCGGCATCGAACCGGACCCCGCGACCCGCGAGTGGGCGGTCGCGAACGGCGTGGTCACCGAGGCGTTCGCGCCGGACAGCCCGCGCGTGGACGCGATGCTCGGGCCCGGCGGCGTGGACCTGGTCGTGATCGCGACGCCCGTCCAGGCCGCGGTCGGATGGCTCATCCGCCTCGGCACGCTGGGCTTCCGCGGCGTGGTGACCGACGTGGCCTCGACCAAGTCGGCGGTGTTCCAGATCGCGGACATGTCACTGTCCGAGGACGCCACGTTCATCGGCGGCCACCCCATGGCGGGCTCCGAACGCAGCGGGGTGGAGGCGGCGTCCGCCGAGATGTTCCGCGGGGCCTACTACGTCCTCACCCCGTCCCCGCGCACCGATCCCGACGTGTACCGCCGACTGCACTCGCTCATCAACTCCATCGGCGCGCGGGTGATCGCCATCCGGCCGGAGCAGCACGACGAGGCCGTGGCAGCCATCAGCCACGTGCCGCACGTCGCGGCGTCCGCACTCACGAACCTGGCCGCCGAGCGCGCCGATTCCGGCGAGGACGTGCTGAGGCTGGCCGCCGGCGGCTTCAAGGACATGACCCGGATCGCGGCCGGTTCGCCCGAGCTGTGGACCGGCATCGTGTTCGACAACCGCGACGCGGTGGTGCGCGGCGTGCGCGAGTACACCGCGATCCTCGAGGGGTTCGCCACCCTGGTCGACTGCGGGGACACCGAAGGCGTGCGCGAGTGGCTGGCCCGCGCGGCGGACGTCCGCAAGGCCCTGCCGGCGCGCTGGGTGCCGGCGTCCGAGCGCTTGAGCGTGCTGTCCGTGCCCATCGTGGACCGTCCCGGTATGGTCTCGGCGGTCACACAGGCGGCTGCCCGGCATGGCTGCAACATCGAGGACATCGAGATCGACCACACGACGGAGGACACGGCGGTGCTTCGGCTGGTGCTCACCGACGAGGGTGACGCGGCCGGGCTCGTCGCCGACCTGTCCGGTCAGGGCTTCTCGTCCGACCTCCGGCCGCTCGAGGCCGAGGGCGGGGACGCGGCGGTGACGCCCGCGTGATCTTCATGGCCACAGCCGCGGGTTCGGGGCTCACCGGCACCATCCGCGTGCCGGGAGACAAGTCCATCTCGCACCGCGCGGTCCTGTTCTCCGCGATGAGTGACGGAGAGTGCTCGCTCACGGGCGTGCTGGACTCCGAGGACGTGCGCTCGACCATCGGCGCCGTGAGGGCGCTCGGGGCCGAGGTGGTGGAGTCGGTCGGGCGTGATGCGCAGCTGCGCCTTCGCGTGACGGGCTGGGGGAGCGCGGGACCTTGCGAGCCGGCCGGGCCGGTCGACTGCGGCAACAGCGGCACCACCGCGCGCCTGCTCATGGGCGTGCTGGCCGGATGGGACGTCCCGGTGACGCTCACAGGGGACCCCTCGCTGTCACGGCGACCCATGCGCCGGGTGACGGAGCCGCTGTCGGCGATGGGAGCGGACTTCAGCACCGCCGAGGGCGGTACGCTCCCGATCCGGATGCGCGGCAGGAACCTGCGCGCCCTGCGCTACGAGATGCCGGTGGCGAGCGCCCAGGTGAAGTCGGCCGTCCTGCTCGCCGGACTCAGGGCCGAAGGGCGCACCGTCGTCATCGAGCCGGCCCCGAGCCGCGACCACACGGAGCGGATGCTCCCGGGCTTCGGCGTCGGGGTGGGTCGCCGTGTCGCCGACCACGAGTGCTGGGTCGACGGTCCCGCCTCCCTGTCGTGCACGGACGTCGCGGTCCCGGGCGATCCCTCGTCCGCGGCGTTCCTGGTCGCCGCCGCGTCGATCGTGGCGGGCAGTGACGTGTCGGTGCGCGATGTCGCGCTCAACCCCACGCGCACGGGCTTCCTGCGCGTTCTGGAGCGGATGGGGGCGGCCGTCGAGAGTCCCGCGAGCCGTGCGAGCGCCGCCGAGCCCATCGGCACCGTCCGGGTCCGGTATGTCGGGGGCCTCCGCGGGACCACCGTCACTCCGGCGGAGGTGCCGTCGCTGGTCGACGAGGTGCCGGTCCTGGCGGTCGTCGCCACCCAGTGCACGGGTGTCACGCGTTTCGCGGGCGTGGGGGAGCTGAAGGTCAAGGAGTCGGACCGCCTCGAGGCGGTCTGTGCGGGGCTGGCCGCGCTGGGAGCGACGGCGCGCTGCGGCGAGGACTGGCTCGAGGTCGAGGGGCCGGTCACCTTGCGGGGATGTTCGCTCGACAGCCTGGGAGACCACCGGCTCGCGATGTCGTGGGCGGTCGCCGGGCTTGTGGCGAGCGGCCCGGTGCACATCGAGCGCTGGGAGGCGGTCGCCGTCTCGTACCCGGGCTTCGCCGGGGACCTCGCGTCACTGGGCGGCGTCCGGCCCGTCTGACGCGGGCGGAGCGCATGCTATCCTGCATGCGGCAAGGACTTCCCGCGCCCGCGTGCGCGCGTAGCCGCGCGCGTGCGCGCCAGCCTCGACAGACAAGGTCTTTCACGGTGATCATCGCGATCGATGGCCCCGCCGCCTCCGGCAAGTCCACCGTAGCCCGAGCGCTCGCAGCGCGGCTGGGCGCCGGGTATCTCGATACCGGCGCCATGTACCGCGCCGTCGCCGCCGAGGCGCTCGAGCGCGGGATCGCGCTCGATGACGACGCCGCGCGCATCGCGCTGGCCGAGGGCGTGACCATCCGGTTCGAGCGCGATGAGGGATCCGCACTTCCGACCCGCGTCTTCATCGACGGGCGTGACGTGACCCGCGAGATCCGCCAGCCGGCCGTGGACAGCGCCGTGAGTCCCGTCTCCGCGGTCCCCGGTGTGCGCAAGGCCATGGTCCGCGTCCAGCGCGAGCTCGGAGCCGAGGGCGACTGGGTGGTCGAAGGTCGCGACATCGGCACGGTCGTCTTCCCGAGCGCGGCCGTGAAGGTCTTCCTTACGGCCTCCGCGGAGGAGCGCGCCCGCCGCCGCGAGATCGACATGCGCAACCTGGGTCTTCGCCTGGGCACCGAGGACGTGCAGAAGCGGCTCGAGGCGCGCGATGAGTGCGACACCACGCGCGAGGCGAGCCCGCTGCTGGCCGCGGAGGACGCCGTGCGCCTCGACACGACCGGGCTCTCGGCCGACGAGGTGGTCTCGCTCATCGCCCGGCTCGCGGCGGTGGCCCGGTCGTGAGCAAGGACGTGCGCTCGATCATCGAGGGCGAGCGTTTCCCGATCGCCGTGTTCCTGCGCGCCACCTTCGGCAAGCTGCTCCTGCTGGCCTTCCGCGTGCGGATCATCGGCGAAGAGAACGTGCCCGCGACCGGCGGCGCCGTGCTGGCGGGCAACCACGTCTCGTATGCCGACCCGATCCTGCTGTGGTGCGCGTCGCCGCGGCGGTGCCGCTTCATGAGCAAGAGCGAGCTGTGGCAGCGCGGTCCGGTGGCCTGGCTGCTTCCGCGCGTGTGGTCGTTCCCCGTCGAGCGGGGTGCCGCGGACAGGACCGCGATCACGACCGCGACGCGCTTCCTCGAGAACGGGGAGCTGGTGGGCATCTTCCCGGAAGGCACGCGCGCCGGCGCCGACGGGGCCGTAGGCGAAGCGCACGGCGGTGTCTCGTTCATCGCGCTTCGCGCGGGTGCGCCGGTCGTGCCCGTCGCATTCGTGGGTACGGACAAGGTGTGGCCGCGGGGGCAGCGCCTGCCGCGTTTGGCCAAGGTGACCATCGCCTACGGGACTCCCATCGACCTGGCCTCCGTGGCGCCCGATGCGGGGCGCAAGGAGCGCGTCGAGGCACTGACCACGGAGATCATGGATCGGATCAGCGATCTCCTCCGGCGCACCAAGGAGGGCGCACGATGAAGGTGCAGGTCGCGAAGTACGCGGGCGTCTGCTACGGCGTCGAACGCGCGCTGAAGATGGCCGCTGAGGCGGCGCGGGCGGGCACCACGGTGCGCACACTCGGTCCGCTCATCCACAACCCGCAGGCCGTCGAGTCGCTGCGGGCGCGCGGCATCGAGGTCGCGGCATGCCTCGACGAGGTCGACGGCGGGACG
>CAZHMA010000062.1:0-9203 GCA_964533555.1 uncultured Eubacteriales bacterium | reverse complement strand
TGCCGGCATCGACTCGATCGGGAAGATGAAGCCGGACAGCACCATCGTCGGGATCAGGATGAACATCGTGCCCTGCTGGGCCTGCTGCCGGGTGCGCGAGATCGTCGAGATGAAGAGCCCCTGGCCCAAGGCGGTGAACATGAACAGCAGCAGCCCGAGTCCGATGACCGCTACGCTGCCGTTGAAGGGCACCTGGAACCAGTAGTGCCCGACCAGCATGATGATCGCCACCTGCAGGAACGAGATGAGGATGTACGGCGTGACCTTGCCGATGAGGTACTCGCCCCGGGTGATGGGCGTGACGAACATCTGCTCGAGCGTCCCGCGCTCCCGCTCCTTCACCACCGCCTGGCTCATGATCGCCGACATCGACAGCATCATGATGAGCGCCACCAGCCCCGGGATCATCGCGTTCACCGCGCGCAGGGACGGGTTGAAGAGGACCCGCGTCCGGGGATCGATGCCCGGGGCCCCCGCGATGCCCAGTGCGGTCACCCGCTCGCGGTTGAAGGAACCGATGATCTGCGCCGCGTAGCCGGACGCGACCGACGCCGTCTTGCTGTCCGAGCCGTCCACCACGATCTCGACCGGGACCTGGCGGCCGCGCGTGAGGTCCGCCTCGAGGCCGGCGGGAAGCAGCACGGCCACCTGGATCTGGTTCCGGTCGAGCAGCGGTTGGATGTCGCGCTCGTCGGCGAGGTTGGCCGTCACGACGAAGTAGCCGCTGGATGTGAACGCGGCGGCCACCTGCCGAGACATCGGCGTCTTGTCCGCATCGACGATGGCAGTCGGGATGTTGCGCACGTCCGCACCCACGACGTAGCCGAACATGAACAGCTGCAGGATCGGCATGACGATGACGAGGCGCAGCAGGAGCGGGTCACGCCTGAACTGCGTGAACTCCTTCCACATGAGAAGGCCGATTCGCTTGAGGCTCATCTAGTCGGCCCTCCTCGACCACAGGAGGGTCGCCAGGGTCAGTCCGACGAGCGCGTAGACGGCCAGGGCGGTGACCTCGGGCCACAACACCGAGAGGCCGGCCCCTTTGAGGAACACCGCGCGCGCGACCACGGTCATGTAGCGGGCCGGGAAGAGGTAGCTCGCCCACTGGAGCACCACCGGGATGCTGTTGAGCGGGAACGCGAAACCCGACAGCATGAATCCCGGCAGGAAGGCGACCATCAGCCCCAGGAAGTTCGCGGTCTCGAGCGACGGCGCCCGCGACGAGATGATGAGCCCGAGCGACAGGCAGCACAGCACGAACAGGAAGCTCGCTACCCCGAGCGCGAGCAGCGACCCGCGCAGCGGCACGCCGAAGACGAGCACTCCGACGATCGTGATCACCACGACGTCGATCATCCCCAGCGCGACCCACGGCGCGACCTTGCCGAGCATGAGCTCGCCGCGTCGGATCGGCGAGACAGCCAGCTGTTCGAAGGTGCCTTGGTCCTTCTCCCGCACGAGCGAGACCGCCGTCTGCTGGATCGTGACGATCATGATGATGACCACCATGAGCCCCGGTATGAGGAAGTCGGCGCTGCGGCGTTCGGGGTTGTACCAGGTCCGGATGCGCGGCGAGAGCTGTCCCGCCGCGGACGTGTCGAACCCGCGGCGCGTCGCCCAGGCCACCGTGACCCGTTGCGACAGGGTCTGGGTGAGCGCCGCCGCGTAGGTCTGACCGAGCTGCGCCGAGTTCGGCTCGCTCCCGTCGACGAGTATCTGGACCGCCGGCTTGCCGTCCTTGGCGAGGTCGCGGCCGAAGCCCGGCGGCACCACGATGGCCACCCGCGCCTCGGACCGCGCGATGTAGCCGTCGACCTCCGAGTCGCTCGCCACGTGTGCGATCACGCGGAAGAAGTCCGACTGCTGGAAGTGCGCCAGGAACTCGCGGCTCGCGGCGCTGCGGTCCAAGTCCAGCACGATCGTCGGCACGTTCTTCACGTCGAAGCTGATGGCGTAGCTGAACAGCAGGAGCTGGATCACGGGCATCAGCAGGACCGATGCGAGGATGCGCGGGTCGCGGGAGATGTGGATCAGCTCCTTGCGCGCCACCGCGACCATGCGCCGAAGGCCGCTCACCAGACCTCACCGCCGCCGGTCTGTTCGGCCAGGAACGCGAACGCCGCCTCCATGTCCACACGCGCGACGCTCACCCTCGCGACCGTGAGGCCCGCGGACTCCACTGCCGCGCGCAGACCGGCGGCGTCGGGACCGCCGGGGGTCACGAGCGCGCGCAGGGTCTCGCCGAAGACCGAGACGGAGCGCACCCCGGGCGTGGCGCGCAGGACCGCCATCGCGGCGCGCTGCTCGCCCGCGACGATCTCGTAGAGCGTGCCGGGCAGGCGCTCCTTCACGGCGGCCGGCGTGTCGACGACCTCCAGGCGGCCCTCGCGCATGAACGCCACATGCGTGCAGCGTTCGGCTTCATCCATGTACGGGGTCGCCACGAACACGGTCACACCGCGCCGGTGCAGGTCCGCGATGATGCGCCAGAACTCACGGCGCGACACGGGGTCGACCCCGGTGGTCGGCTCGTCCAGGAAGATGAGGTCCGGCTCGTGGATCAGCGTCGCCGCCAGCGCGAGCTTCTGCTTCATGCCCCCCGACAGGTTGTGGGCCTGGCGGGCGGTGAACGCCTCAAGCCCGGCGAAGGCCAGCAGCCGCTCCGCGCGCGCCGCCTTCTCGGCCCTGGGCACCCCCCGAAGCTCCGCGAAGAAGTCGAGGTTCTCGGACACGGTCAGGTCGGGGTAGAGCGAGAAGTTCTGGCTCATGTAGCCGATGCGCGGCTTGACCTGGTCGGCCGCCGTGGTGACCGACGCGCCGAACACCCTCGCGTCCCCGGACGTCGGCTGCAGCACGGTCGCGAGCATGCGGATGAGCGTGGACTTCCCGGCGCCGTCGGGCCCGAGCAGTCCGAAGACCTCACCGCGGGCGACGTCCAGCGTCACGCCGGCGACCGCCGTCACGGCGTCGCCGTGACGGCCGAAGACGCGCACCAGGTCGCGCGCGGCGATGGCGGCTCCGGACCCGTCGGAGTCGTCCGCGCCGGGCGCCTGTCCGCTCGCGCCCGCGCGCTCGCGGAGGCTGTTGAGCAGCGAGGCCACGTGTCCGCCTACTCGAACGTCACGTCGGCGGGCATCCCGGGCTTGAGCGTCCCGGTCGCGTCGGTCACGGAAAGCTTCACCGCGTACACGAGCTTCACCCGCTGGTCCTTGGTCTCGACCTGGGCGGGCGTGAACTCGGCCTCGCTAGCGACCGATGTCACGGCGCACGCGAACGACGAGGCCGACGAGTCCGTCTTCAGAGCCGCCTTCTGGCCGACCTTCACCTTGCCGATGTCGCTCTCGGCCACGTAGACGGTGACCGACAGCTCGTCCAGACGCCCGATGGTCGCAAGCGTCTTGCCCGGCGACGCGTTCTCTCCCGCGTCGAGTGCCTTGGTCAGAAGCACGCCGTCGACGGGTGCGGTCACCGTGCAGTACGACCGCTGAAGCTGGGCCAACTGCAGCGCGGCGGTCGCCTGGTCGAGTTGGGCCTGGGCGGCCGCGATCTCGGCCGTGGACTTCTTGTCACCTCGCGCCTGGTCTCGTGCCGCCTTCGCCGCACTGACGCCGGCCTGCGCCTGCGCGACCTGCAGCTTGATGACCGAGTCGTCGATGCGGAAGAGCACGTCGCCCTTCTTCACCGGAGCGCCCTCGGCGACGGGGGCCTCAACGATGGTGCCGCTGACGAGCGGGGCGACCGCGACCTCGGGCGCCTCGATGGTCCCCGAGCCGGCGAGCTGTGACGCCTGCTGTCCGTTGCCGGAGAAGGCGACCCAGGCGCCGATCCCGCCTGCGACCAGCACCAGGGCGAGCACCAGGAAAGCGATCCTCTTCTTGTTCACGATCCGCTCCTTGTCGAGATGGTCAGGTCGGCCGGTGTGCCCGGAGGCAGCGGCGCGGCGGTGTCGTCGAGCGTCACGGTCACGCGGAACGCCCGCGTCATGTGGATGAGCGACGTGGGAAGTGCCGTCGGCGGGTAGCCGTAGACGGGCCGGATGGCGCTCACGCGCCCCGCGTAGGCGCCGTCGGGATGGCTGTCCGAGCTGGCGGTCGCCGTGGAGCCGACCCGCAGCAGCTTCACCTGCTCAGCGTCCAGATACGTGTCGAGCAGGACGGGCCCGTCCGGCAGGATCCGCGCCACCGGCCCTCCCGCGAAGGCGACGGCCCCGGTCTCGGCCGCCCAGGTGACCACGCCGGCGTACGGCGCGCGCACAACGGTCAGCGCGCGGCGCGCCTCCGCCACCTGTACCCCCGCCTCGGCTGCGTCCGCCGCCAGGACGAGCACCCCGCGCGCCCCGTGCAGCTGCGAACGTGCGTCGCTGAGCTTGGCGGCACCGGTGTCGAGCTTCGCGCGACCCGCGGCGGCCTTCGCAAGCCCCGCGTCGATCTGTGCCAGCGCCCCCTTGAGCTTCGCCACGACCGCGCGTGGGTCCGGCATGCCGGGCGGGAGCACCGGCGGGGCGGTCGCTGCGGCCGCCTCGGCGGCGGCGAGGTTCTTGATCACATCGGCCCGCGAGGCGCGGAGCTTCGCGAGCGCGTCATCGAGCGCCCTGCGCGCGTCGGCGAGCTTGGTCGTGTTCGAGGCGACCGTGTCGAGGTTCGCGTCGATCACGCCCACCCGCGCCTTCGCGCCGCGCGCCGCCGCCTTTGCGGCGTCGACCCGCAGCGCCAGCTCCCGGTCGTCGAGGCGCGCCAGGACCTGACCGGCCGAGACGTGATCGCCCGCGGAGACCTCGACCGCGGCGAGGACCCCCGCGATCGCGGGCTGGGCTGCGCTCGTGGCGGTGCGGGTCGTCGCGAGCGACGGCGCGAGCACCGCCGCGGGGTCCGAACGGACTGCGCCGGCAGCGTAGAGCACGCCCGACCGCACGGGATCGTTCGAGGCCAGCCGCGCGGAGGCGATCCAAGCGAGCCCTCCGAGAAGGACCGCGAGGGCGATCGGTATGATCCAGGGACGCTTCACGGCTTGTTGGTTCCCGTTCGGAGGCGTGAGCAGGCGGTCCAAGGGTTAGTTATCGCTCACTAACACGCGCTGTGTCAAGATGGCGGGAAGTCACACCAGCGGTATGACGGAAGTATGACTACCCCGGAGGCAGCGCAGCATCCCGGAGCCGGCGCGAACCGGTTTGACGTCCGCCTCGCGGCGGCACACATTCTTGAGCGTGCCGCACGCTACACGCGAAGGGGAGCCCGCCGCATGCCCGGACCGCTGGTGCACCGCAAGTTCACGGCCGAGTGGGCCGTCGAGGAAGGCCTGACCGGCGCGGACGCCGAGGTGGTCGCCGAGGCCGACATCCTCGTCGACATGCTCTGGCCCGGGTCGGAGATGTGGGGGCGTCACTTCAACCCGATGGCGCGGCTGATCTTCGCCCCGTTGTACTTCCGGCGGGCCGTGCGGGCAGCCGCGGACTCGGGGACGTCGTCGGCCTCGCTCGTGGCGCTGGGCCGCTGCCTGCACTGCCGGCAGGATGGCGTCGGCCACGGGATCCTCGGACTCGCGCACCTGAAGCTCACGCTCGGTCTCACCCGGCGCAACCCCGACGACTGGAACACCATGCCGCCGAAGGTCCGGGCCGGCATCGAGCGCGCCACGCGGACCACCGTGCGCCGCTACATCGAGGCCACCGGCTACGCCGCGAGGGCGCCACGCGCCTGACACGCGGCGGTGCGGTGGCGAAACCAGTCGACGTCAGGCATACTACGCGTGCGCCCGCCAGCTACCCCGCGGGCGCTGGTGTTCCTCCTCCGCGGAGGTGGGCGCCCGGTCCGGGAGCGGCTAGCGTGTCCGCGGGACCGATCACCTTTGGGGGGCTTTCTACATGGCCGGCATCGTGCTCGTCGGCGCCCAGTGGGGCGACGAAGGCAAGGGCAAGATCACCGACCTCCTCGCGGACGACATGGATTTCGTCGTCCGCTTCCAGGGGGGCAACAACGCGGGGCACACCATCATCCACGGTGGCCGCACGCTGAAGCTGCACCTCATCACGTCCGGGATCATGTATCCACACATCACCCCGGTCATCGGCAACGGCGTCGTCATCGACCCCAAGGTCCTCCTCGCCGAGATGGACCAGCTCGAGGCCGACGGCCTCTCCACGCACCGCCTCCTGATCAGCGCCAACGCGCACCTGATCATGCCGTACCATCGCGATCTTGACGGCGCGAGCGAGCGTCGCCTCGGTGGCAACGAGATCGGCACCACGCGCCGTGGCATCGGTCCCGCGTACCAGGACAAGGCGAGCCGCATGGGCCTGCGCGTCCAGGACCTCACCGACGAGCACATCTTCCGCAAGAAGCTCGAGGCCGCACTGCACGAGAAGAACGACATCCTCTTCAAGATCTACGACCTCCCCACCTATACCGTCGAGGAGATCGCCGAGGAGTACCTCACGTACGCCGAGCGCATCCGCCCGATGATCGCCGACACCTCCACCATCATCAACAAGGCGCTCGAGGCCGATCAGTACGTCTTCTTCGAGGGCGCGCAGGGCACGCTGCTCGACATCGACCACGGGACGTACCCGTTCGTGACGAGCTCGCCGTGCACAGCCGGCGGCGCATGCACCGGTGCCGGCGTCGGGCCCCGCTCGATCGACCGGGTTCTCGGCATCGCCAAGGCCTACATCACCCGCGTCGGTTCGGGCCCGTTCCCGACCGAGCTGCACGACGAGACGGGCGAGCTGCTGCAGAAGGTGGGCGGCGAGTGGGGAACCACCACCGGTCGCCAGCGCCGCTGCGGCTGGTACGACGGCGTCATCGCGCGCTACGCGGTCCAGGTCAACGGCCTGACCGATCTGGTCATAACCAAGCTCGACGTCCTCTCTGCGGTCGAGACGATCAAGGTCTGCGTCGCCTACGAGTACGAGGGCAAGCGCTACAACACGATCCCGTCGCACCAGACGATCTTCCATCACGCCAAGCCGATCTACGAGGAGCTCCCCGGCTGGCTGGGCGAGGACATCACGCACTGCCGCACCTTCGAGGAACTTCCCAAGAACGCGCGCGACTACATCACGTTCATCGAGGACCTGGCCGACGTGCCTGTCTCGATCATCGCCGTGGGGCCGAGCCGTGAGCAGACCATCATGCGTCGCTGGGAGTCGCGCCCGTAACGAAACGGCATCCGTCGAGCGCTTGCTCGGAGGCATGCGGGGTACAATCACGGGACGTGCTGCGGTCAGTCGGGCCGCGGGAACATGCAGGGAGATCTTGTGGCGAACGGCACCATCCAGCACGGCACACAGCGCAATTTTGGACACATGCTGCCGGGCATCGTGTCGTGGACGCTCATCGTTTTCGCGGTGCTCGGTACGTTCTTGTTCCCGCGCGCGTGGCTCGTCTTCGCGACACTGTTCATGGGCTACATGGTCGTTCGCGGCGTCATCACCTTCGGGTTCGCGCTCTACGGCGAGCGCCAGCGCCAGCAGGCCCTGAGCCGAGACTGGACACTAGCCGAGGACGAGGCCGGACCCTTCGGCTTCGCGCCCTCCGACACTCGCCACGTCATCATCATCCCGAACTACAAAGAGCCGATCGACATCCTGCGTCGTACGCTCGACGGCCTCGCCTCCCAGCATCGCGCGGCTGAGCGGATCATCCCGGTTCTCGGCATGGAGGAGCGCGAGCTCGACGCGCGCGCCAAGGGCGAAGCGCTCGCCGCCGAGTACGCTGGCAGGTTCCTCAACGTCATCGTCACCGTACACCCCGCCGGCATCCCCGGCGACGAGCCCGGCAAGAGCTCCAATGAGGCATGGGCCGCCAAGGAGGCGCACAAGGTCCTCGTTGCGACCGGCGTCGACCTCGAGCTCACGACCATCACCTCCTGCGACGCGGATTCGGTGCTGCACCCCAAGTACTTCTCGGCGGTGGCGAGTATGTTCGCGGCCGACGAGCAGCGCTACCTGACCTTCTGGCAGGCGCCGCTCTTCTACTACAACAACATCTGGCACGTGCCGGCACCCATCCGCTTCATCACGTGGCTGTCACACACCATGCAGATGGCCGAGCTCGCGATGCCGTTCTACCAACCGCTCCCCATCTCCACCTACACGCTCTCCCTCAAGCTCGCCGAGAGGTGCGGCTGGTGGGACCCTTCTGTGATCTCCGAGGACTGGCACTCGTTCCTGAACTGCCTGTTCGAGTCCGGCGAGGAGATCTCGACGGTGTCGGTGTTCCTGCCGACCCAGGGCGACGCGACCGACGGCGACGGCTGGGCAGACGCGATGTCGAACCGCTTCCACCAGGTCAAGCGCCACGCGTGGGGTGCCGAGGACGTCGGCTACATCACCGGGCAGCTCGCGCTCAAGCCAGGGGCCATGCGCGGTTCGACGACGTTCCGCCTCGGCCAGGTGCTGCACGATCACGTGCTGCGCGTCGCGACCTGGTTCATCCTCGCCAGCATCTACGCGATCAGCTCTCGCTACGCCACCATGCACTGGTACAGTCCCGGCTGGCACTCGGGAATCGCGCAGAACCTCGAGGTGCTCCGCATACTACTCAGCGTGGGTGGTGTGACAATCGCGTCTACCATCGTGTTCGAGCTGTGGCGCTGTCCGCCACCCGACAGCGTGTCGCGCGCGAAGACCGCCATCGAGATCGGCGCGATGTGGTTCACGATGATGTTCCTCGGCTTCTATTTGGGTACGCTGCCGGCGCTTGAGGCTCAGACGCGACTGCTCTTTGGCATCCCGCTCGGCTACAAGGTGACGCCCAAAAAGCTCGTGCCGGCGGCGCAGACCTCCAGGATCTAGCGGGCCGCCGCCTTCCAGGGCGAGGGCCGTGTGTACATTTCGTTTCGATCGATAGGTGATTCTCATGCGCATCCTCGTCATCGGCTCCGGCGGTCGTGAGCACGCGATCGTACACTCGCTGGCCGCCTCCCCTCAGGTCGAGGCGATCTTCGCCGCGCCGGGTAACGGCGGCACCGCAGGCGAGCGCGCCACCACCAACGTCGCACTCGACTCAGGCGACCCTGCCGCCGTCATCGCGTTCGCGCGCGAGAACGCCATCACGCTCGTGGTGATCGGCCCCGAGGTCCCGCTGGTCGCTGGTCTGGCGGACGTCCTGCGCGCCGCCGGCATCTCGACCTTCGGCCCGGGCGCAGCGGGCGCGCTCCTCGAGGGGAGCAAGTCGTTCTCAAAGGCACTGATGGAGCGCGCT
>CAZHMA010000061.1:0-9282 GCA_964533555.1 uncultured Eubacteriales bacterium | reverse complement strand
CGGGCGGGGGATTCATGGCGGCGACCGATCTGGCGGACCACCTCGCCGCGCACGGTGTTCCCTTCCGCGATGCGCACGAGGTAGTAGGGAAGCTGGTGCTCGACTGCGAGCGCTCCGGGCGGTCGCTGCAGGACCTGACCGCCGATGACCTCCGCGCGGCCTCTCCCGCGTTCGGAGACGATGCGCTGGACGTCGTCGATATCGACAAGGTGGTCGCCAGGCGCGTCAGCGAGGGCGGGACGGGCCACGAGGCGGTCAGGGCGCAGATGGTCCGCGCCGGCGACGCGCTGGCAGGCGACATGGCCTGGGCTGAGGCCGCCGGTCCGCGCTGACCGGACGTCCGAGGCGTGCGCTACCATGACCGGTATGCATGATGACGCGCCCGGCCTGCATATGCTTCCCGAGGGCTTCTACGCCCGCGACACCGTCACGGTCGCTCGCGAACTGCTGGGCAAGGTCCTGGCAAGCCGTTCGGGCGATGCTGTCTGCGGCGGCCGGATCGTCGAGACCGAGGCGTATCTCGGATCGCACGATCCGGGATCGCACGCCGCGACGAAGGGGGTCACCAAGCGCAACGCGGTCATGTACGGCCCGCCTGGGCGGGCGTACGTGTACTTCACGTACGGGAACCACCACATGCTCAACATCGTGACCGAGGTCGAAGGGACGGCGGGGGCCGTGCTGATCCGCGCGTTGGAGCCGAGCCTCGGCATTGACGTGATGCTGGCGCGGCGCGCGGGCCGCGACGGTCGGCCCCTACGGCAGGCGGACGTGGCCAACGGGCCGGGGAAGCTCGCCGCGGCGCTCGCCGTCGGGCTGTCCGACAACGGCATCGCTCTCGGGAGCGGCGCGCTCGCGGTGTACGATGCGCCGCCGCCGCGCGAGCGCGTCGCCTCCTCAGGCCGGGTCGGCCTGTCGGCAGGCCACGAGTTGGAGTTGAGGTTCTACCTCGAGGGGAACGCACACGTATCGAAGGGTCGAACGGGCGCGAAGGCGCCGCGGGACCGGCAGGAGAAGGGCACACGATGAGACTCCAGGAGATCTACCGGGCATGCGTCGAGGCGGGGATGGAAGCGGACCCGCGCGATCCCGCCGAGCTTCGCCGCCTCATGGACGATGCGGCGAAGGCCTACCAGAAGCTCGATGAGCAGGACAAACCGTTCTTCGACACGGAGCGGCTGACGAATCCCTACGCGGACACGCGCATCGCCGCAGGGGATCCGGAGATGGAGATCCGCGGCCTCGTGGTCGGCGTCGACATGGAGACACCGGAGGTCCTGCTCGCGGACCGCCTGCGCGAGAAGGGCGAGCCGATCGACCTGGTCTTCGCGCACCACCCCGAGGGACCGGGCTTCGCCCGGCTGGACGAGGTCATGGGCATGCAGGCCGACATGTGGCACGCGGTCGGCGTGGGACTCGGCGTCGCCGATTCGATGATGGCCGGACGCGCGGCCGAGGTGCGCCGCCGCTTCCTGCCGTACAACCACTACCGGTCGATCCAGGCCGCCGAGGCCCTCGGCTTCGCGGCGCTCTCGTGCCACACGCCGGCCGACAACAACGTCGGGCGCTTCGTGCAGCGGTTCCTCGACGAGGAGAAGCCGATGACGCTCGGCGCGGTCGTGCGGGCCCTTCGCTGCATCCCCGAGTACGAGGACGCGGCGAAGAAGGGCTACGGTCCCGAGGTGATCCTCGGCAGCGACGAGCGCAGGGCGGGACGCATGCTCGTCCAGATGACCGGCGGGACCGAGGGGCCGGTCGAGTCGCTCGAACGCCTGCGCGACGCGGGCGTCGACACGCTCGTTGACATGCACTTCTCCGAGGACTTCCGCAAGAAGGCCGACGAGCTGCACATGAACCTCGTCGTGGCCGGGCATGTGTCGTCCGACACGCTCGGCATGAACCTGGTCCTCGACCGGATCGAGCCGCAGGGCGTCCACGTCCGGTGCCTCTCCGGCATGATCCGCGTCCGCCGCTACTAGCCTGCGCGTTCGCACACAGCCCGTTCGCCCACAGCGAAAGGCCCGGCGCCCATCTGAGGGGCCGGGCCTTCGTTCGCATCGCATGCTAGGGGGCCGGAGGCACCGTTCCTGAAGGATCGGGCGTCGGCGGGGGGGGTGGCGTGCCGCCGCCACCCGGGGTGGGGGTGACCGGCTTCACGGGCTTCGGAGGCACGGTGCCGGAGCCGGTCTTCGACCATTCGGCCTTCCAGATGTAGTGCGGCTCCGCGGCGCGTGCGAACCTGATGACGGGCTGACCCTTGAGCGCGGGCACCATGAAGGCCCTCCACATCGGAGCGCAGAACGTCCCGCCGAACGCCCGCTGCCCGTGCACGTTGCGCATCGGTATCGAGCCGCTGAGGTAGCCCATCCACACCGCGGTGGAGAGCTGGGGCGTGTAGCCGCAGAACCAGGCGTCCTGGTAGTTCTGCGCGGTCCCGGTCTTGCCGGCCACCTCGCGGCCCGAGATCTGCGCGCGCGTCGCGGTGCCGCCGGAGACGACGCCCATGAGCTGCTGTGTCGCGGCCCACGCGATCTCCTTCGTGAGGACGCGTACGCCCACCGGCTTGTGCTCGAAGATGACGTTGGCGTCGGCGTCGACGATCTTGGTGATCGCAGTCGGCTCGTAGCGGATGCCGCCGGCGGCCAGGACGCCGTACGCGGACGCCATCTCGAGCGGCGACACGCCGCGGGGCAGGCCGCCCAGCGCGATGGCGGGATACGCCGGGACCTCGGAGGTGATGCCCATGCGCTTCGCGGTGCGGGCGACCTCACGCGCGCCGAGTTCCCAGATCAGCCGCGCGAAGACCGTGTTGACCGACGACCGGGTCGCCGCGGACATGGTGATGTAGCCCTTGCCGGAGCCCTCGCTGTTCGATACGTGCCACACGGGCTTCGACGGGATGTTGGCCGGCGAGGACGAGTCGACGGTGCGCCGGGGCGGCATGCCCTTCTCCAGCGCCGTCACCAGGACGAACACCTTGAACGCCGAGCCGGGCTGACGCTTGCCCTGCGTGGCCGTGTTGTAGTGGTTGGCCTTGTAGTCCTTGCCGCCGTACATCGCGACGATGTGGCCGTTGCGCGGGTCGATCGATGCCAGGCCGGCGTCGGGGTCCCTCGGCTTGTTGAGCACGCTGCGGACCGCCGCCTCCGCGTATCGCTGCAGCCTGGTGTCGATGGTCGTGTAGACCTGCAGGCCGCCCTTGAACACGAGAGAGTCCGGATACTGCGTGAGCAGCTGCTTGCGCACGTAGCTCACGAAGTACGGGCAGTCGTAGATGCCCTCGTCGGGGTCGATGGTCTTGGTCAGCGTGATCGGCTGGGCCGCGGCCTCATCCGCCTGCGCCTGGCTTATGTACTTGTTCGCGACCATGCGTTCGAGCACGATCTCCTGGCGGGCCTTCGCACCGGGGAGGTTGTAGTACGGGTTCAGCCCGTTGGGGGACTGGGGGAGCCCGGCCATGAGCGCCGCCTCGGCGAGGGTGAGCTCGCTTGCCGGCTTGCCGAAGTAGTTCAGCGCCGCCGCCTGGGCGCCGTACGCCCCGTCGCCGAAGTACACGGCGTTCAGGTAGAGCTCCAGGATCTCGGGCTTGGTGTGCCGCTTCTCGAGCTCCTGCGCGAGGAACGCCTCGCGCAGCTTGCGCTTGAAGGATATCTGGTAGCGCTCGTCCGCGAGGATCGTGTTGCGGATGTACTGCTGCGTGATGGTCGACGCGCCTTCCTTGGTGTTGCCCTTCGAGATGTCGATGACCACGGCGCGTGCGATGCCCACGAAGTCGACGCCCTGGTGCTCGTAGAAGCGCTCGTCCTCGACGGCGACCATGGCGTTCGCGAGGTCGCTCGAGATCTGCGAGAGCTTGACGACCTCGCGGTTCTCGAGGAAGAAGTTCGCGAGCAGCTTGCCGTCCGCGGAGTAGATCTTCGTCGGCTGCGCGACGCGGAAGGCGCCCGGCGCGTCCGGGTCGGGAAGCCCGGTGAGCGACTGCTGGACGAACACGAGTCCGACCACGGCGACCGCCACGAGCGTGAGCAGCATACCGGCCGCGAGCACGGCAAGGACGCGAAGAAGCAACTGCTTCTTCGCGGTGCGTTCGCGCCTCGCTTTGCGGAGCCGGCTTGACATGCATGTCCCTTCACCAACAGGCTGGTTGATTGTGCGGCACGCCGAGTGCTTGTGCGTGCGTGCGTTGCCGACATGTCATGTTACCCAGCGGCGCCCGGAACGGCCACCCGGCCGCCCCGCCGAGGCCGATCGGGCCACCAGCACAGGAGGACGTACTCGATGACCCCGCCGAAAGCGAACCGCGTGCCCGAGCTGCTCGCACCGGCGGGCGGGGCCGACGCGCTTCGGGCCGCCGTGGCCAACGGCGCGGACGCCGTGTACCTGGGCCTGTCGGAGCTCAACGCCCGCAGGGGTGCCGAGAACTTCACCATGGAGACCCTCGCGGAGGCGACCCGCTTCGCCCACCTTCGCGGCGTGCGCGTCTACCTTACGGCCAACGTCGTGGTGCTGGCCGACGAGATGGACGCGGCTGTCGCGATGATCGCTCGTGCGTGGGAGGCCGGCGTCGACGCGGTGATCGTGCAGGACCTCGGCCTGCTGACCGTGCTGCGCCGTGTCCTGCCCGAGGTGCGGCTGCACGCGTCCACGCAGATCGACGCGCACAACGCCGAGTCTGTCGCGACGCTCGCGGAGCTCGGCGTGACCCGCGTGACGCTGGCACGCGAGGTGTCGGTGGACGAGATCGCGGGGCTGGTCGCCGCAAGCCCGGTCGAGCTGGAGTGCTTCGTCCACGGGTCGCTGTGCTTCTGTCACTCGGGGCAGTGCCTCATGTCATCGATGATCGGGGGCAGGTCCGCGAACAGGGGGATGTGCGCCCAGCCCTGCCGGCTGCCGTACGACCTGGTGGACACGGCCGGCCGCGAGACAGAGACGCCGGGCCGCCACCTCCTGTCGCCGAAGGACCCCGCCGGCGTGACGCTGCTGCCCGGCCTCGTGCGCGCGGGCGTCGCGGCGCTGAAGATCGAGGGCCGGATGAAGAGCCCCGAATACGTGGCGACGGTCGTCCGCGTCTACCGCGCGGCCCTCGACCGGGCCGCCGCGGCGCCCGAGGACTACCAGGTGACCGACGCCGAGTGGGACCTGCTCTCCGAGGCGTTCAGCAGAGGGTTCTCGGAGGCGTACCTCGCCGACCTCCGCGGCGACGAGATGATGAGCTACCAGCGCCCGAACAACCGCGGAGTCGCCGTCGGCCGCGTGGCCGCCGTGGCCGCGGGACGCGGCGTCGTCACGCTCGAACGCCCCGTCGAGGCGGGGGACGTCCTGGAGTTCTGGACCGGCGCAGGCAGGTTCACGCAGCCGGCCGGCCGCATGACCGTGAACGGTACGGCGGTCACCGCCGCGCCGGCGGGTGCGCGGGTGGAGCTCGTGCTCGAAGGACAGGCGCGTGTCGGCGACCGCGTGTTCCGCGTGGTGAACGCGTCGCTCGTCGATGCGGCGCGGCGCACCTTCACCGGCGACGATCGCGCGCTGACGCCGGTGACCTTCGCCGTCAAGCTCCGGATAGGGGAGCCGGTCGCCGTGACCGCGGACGCGGCCGGCTACTCGGCGACCGCCGAAGGACCCGTCGCGGAGGCCGCGCGCACCCGTGCCGTCACGGCGGAGGACGTCGCCGAGCACGTCGGGCGCCTGGGCGGGTCCGGCTACACCGCCGGCGCCTGGCGGATCGAGCTGGACCCGGGCGTGGGCGTGGGCTTCTCCACCCTGCACGCCCTTCGGCGGGAAGCCCTGGAGCGCCTCGATGCCATGCGCCTGGCAGCGTGGGCAGGACGCTCCGGTGGGCCGGCGCCGCACGTCGAGCTGCCGCTCGCGCGTCGCACGAGTGCGCCGGTCGCCCCCGAGGTGGTCGTGGCCCTGTCGGACGCCACGGCGCTGAAGACGGTCCTCGCCGCCGGCGCGGACCGCGTCCTGCTGTCGGCGTGGGCGGCTGCTGAGGCGCCCCTGCCCGCCGGGGTCGAGCTCCTGCTGCCGCGCGTGGCGCATCCCGCCGAGATGCCCGGACTGCTCGATCGCGCCGGGGCCGGTCCCGTCACGGCCGGCAACCTCGGAACGCTCGCCGCGCTGGGCGCGTCGGGTGCGGCCGTGTCGGCCGACTGGGGCCTCAACGCGCTCAATCCGTGGACCGTCGACGCCCTCGCGGGCCTGGGCGCGTCGATGGTGTGGGCATCCCCCGAGCTGTCGGGGCGCCAGTTGGCGAAGCTCGTCGAGCACTCGCGTGTCCCCGTGGGAGTGGTCGTGCACGGGCGGCTCGAGCTGATGGTCGCGGAGCACTGCGTTCTCCAGGCAACAGGGCCCTGCTCGCACGACTGCGCGCGCTGCAGGCGCCGCCGGGAGCCCTTCGCCCTGCGGGACCGCAAGGGCTACGCCGGCCCGGTGACGACCGACGCCACGGGCCGGGCGCACATCTTCAACTCGGTCGTCATGGACCTGTCGCGCGCGATGGGGGAGGTCGTCGCGTCGGGGGTCTCCGCGATCCGGCTGGACCTGCACACCGAGTCGGCCGCCGACGCCGCGGTGCTCGTGCGGGCGTACCGGAAGCTCGTGCAGGACGCCGTCGCGGGACGCCGGCCGGCCGAGCAGCCGCTCGTGACGCCGTCGACGTCGGGGCACTTCTTCCGCGGGGTCTCGTAGCGGACCCGGACGCGCCGCCCTACTTGACCGCGACCTTCTTGGTGATCGAGACGGTGTGGCCCGCGTCGTCCGTCACCCACAGCGTCACGTCGACGGTGCCCGCCACGGCGAACTTCTGCGACACCACCTTGCCCGATGCCGAGGTCTTCGTCCCGTCGCGGAAGAACTCCCACAGCCACTTGGTGATGGTGCCGTCGTCCGTCGACGCGCTCGCGTCGAAGGTCACCGGCCCCGCCGTCGTGGCCGGCTTGGGCAGGTAGTCGAAGGCGGCGACGGGCGGCGTATCGCCCGCCTTGCCGCTGGAGACGACGAGGGTCACGACGGTCTGCGTGGTGCCCTGGCTGCCGGCCTTCGGGTCCTGGTCGGCCACGACGCCCGGCAGGACCCCGGGGACGTCCTTCTCCTGGATCGCGTATTTGAGCAGCAGCTTCTCCAGCATCGCGATGGCGTCCTGCTTCAGCATCCCGGTGACGTTCGGGATGGCGATGGTGACCGGGACCGCGTGCTTGGGGCACTCGGGCGGCAGGGACTTCTCGAGGAACAGGCCGCTGCCCTTCCTCGGGCAGAACGGCGTCCCGAGCCCGCCCGTTTCGAGACATATCTGGGCGGTCGTGAGACCCGCGGGCTTCTTGAAGTCGTCCTTGGGCAGCGGCGCCACGGCGGCCTTCATGAACGCCGCCCAGATCTGGGCGGGGAACGTGCCGCCGGTGACCTTGATGCCATGGACGTTGTTCATCGGCTTCATCTCGGCCGGGTAGCCGACCCACACCGCCGCGACCAGGTTCGGCGTGTAGCCGACGAACCACGCGTCGCTGTTCTCCTGGGTCGTGCCCGTCTTGCCGGCGGCCGGGCGGCCGATCGCGGCCTTCTTGCCGGTGCCGCCGGCGATGACGCCCTTGAGGAGGTCCGTCGTCAGGTAGGCGACGGCCGGGTCGACGGCTTTCGTGCTCACCGGGGCCCCCGAGAACAGGAGGTTGCCCGCGGCATCCTTCACCTCGAGGATCGCGTAGGGCTTCATCCGGGTGCCGCTGTTCGCGAGCGTCCCGTACGCGGCGGCCATCTCGAGCGGGGTGACACCCTCACGCATGCCGCCGAGAGCGACCGCGGGCACGGGCGTGATCTTCGTCTCGATGCCCATCTTGGTGGCTGTCTCGACGACCTTGTTCGCGCCGACTTGCATGATGAGCTGGGCGAAGACCGAGTTGACCGACGCCGCGGTCGCGGGTCGCAGGCGCATGGGGCCCTTGGCTCCGCCGCTCGCGCCCGTGACGCTCCACACCTGGCCGTCGGGCAGCGGCAGCTTCACCGGGCCGCTCTCGAACGTCTGCTCCGGCGAGACACCCTCCTGCAGCGCCGTCACGAGCACGAAGGGCTTGAACGCGGAACCCGACTGCCGATGCCCCTGGGCGGCCACGTTGAACTGCTGCGTGGCGAAGTCCCGCCCGCCCACCATGGCCAGGATCTGCCCGGTCTTGGGATCCAGCGACACGAGCGCGGCCGACGGGTCGCTCGCCTTGTTGAGCGCCTTCGCGACAGCCGACTCGGCCGCGGTCTGCATCCGCAAGTCGAGCGTCGTCTTCACCTTGAGGCCGCTGCGGTACACCATCTGCTCGCCGTATTCGTCGACCAGCAGCTCCTTCAGGTACTCCACGAAGTAGGGCGCGACCTTCGAGCCGTGCTTCAGGCCGACGGGCTTGATGGGCTCGGCCGCGGCGGCCGTGGCGGCAGCGGAGTCGATGTAGCCCTGCTTCTCCATCTGGCTCAGGACCGTGTCCCGGCGCTTCGTGGCCGCGTCCAGGTCGTAGTACGGGGAGTATCGCTTCGGCGACTTGATGACCCCGGCCAGCACCGCTGCCTCCGGGAGGGTCAGCTGGCCCACGTCCTTGCCGAAGTACACCTTCGCCGCCGTCTGGATGCCGTAGGCGCCGTGGCCGAAGTAGATGGTGTTCAGATACATCTGCAGGATCTGGTCCTTCGAGTACTCCTGTTCGAGCCGGTAGGCCAGGATCGCCTCCGAGACCTTGCGCTTGATGCTGCGCTCGTCAGTGAGGATCGACTGCTTGATGTACTGCTGGGTGATCGTCGAGCCGCCGGCCACGGTGCCGCCGGCCTTTATGTCGGTGACCAGTGCCCGCAGCATGCCGATGAAGTCGAGCCCGGCGTGCTCGTAGAAGCGCTCGTCCTCCGTCGCGATGACGGCCTGGCGCACGACCGGCGGGATGTCCTTCAGCGCGACGTTGGAGCGGTTCTGCTCCGCGAACAGGTCGGCGATGACCTTGCCGTTGCGGTCCAGCACCTGGGTGGTCTGGTCCACGCCCTTGAGGGGCTTGGTGGGGTCCGGCAGCGAGTCAGCGACGGAGTTGTAGACGACGCAGCCCGTGATCCCGACGGCGATGAGCCCGAGTAGCAGGAGCAGCAGGCCGATGCGAACGACGGCCACCCAGGGCTTGCGCTTGGGCCGGGCCGCGGGGCGCGTTCCGCGGGCGGGAGGCCTGCCGCGTCCCGCGGCCGGCCTCTGAGCAGCGCCCTGGGGACTGCGTCGCCCCGCGGTGCCGGGAGCGCCCGTTGTGCCCGCCCGGGGGCCTCTGCCGGGGT
>CAZHMA010000060.1:0-9324 GCA_964533555.1 uncultured Eubacteriales bacterium | reverse complement strand
GCCCCTCGACGGTCGCCCTCGTCCGCAAGCACGAGAACGCCATCGCCGAGCTGGAGAGCTGAGCTGACCTTCCGCGCCGTCCTTCCCTGGTTCGCCGTCCTGGCCTTCGCCGGACCCGCCGCGGCGCAGCCGGCCGACCCGATCGGCGCCCTCCTGGACCGCCAGGGCCGGCCGCAGCAGACCGACGAGGACGCGGCCACCGTCCGCG
The DNA here is from genome assembly GCA_964533555.1 of uncultured Eubacteriales bacterium. Classification (GTDB taxonomy): domain Bacteria; phylum Actinomycetota; class Coriobacteriia; order Anaerosomatales; family PALSA-660; genus JANYAK01. The sequence continues at coordinate 9,116 of CAZHMA010000060.1, read as the reverse complement.
AGCGTGTCGAGCGCTACCTGACCGAACTGTCCCGGGTCAGGGCCGGGGTGACGGGCGCGGACCTCGTGGACATGGGTCTGGAACCGTCGCCGGTGTTTACTGCTATCCTCGTCGAGGCCCTGGCCGACCGTCTCGACGGACGCGCGGTCGGCCGGGAGGCCGAACTGGTCAACCTCCGCCGGCTCGCCGTGCGCGCAGGCGCCCTGCCCCGATAGAGCGTCATCTCCGTGCCCCTTCCGCGGCCCCCGCGGCCGCGACAGACCAAGGACGACTGTGGACATCACCTCGCGCATCATCTTCTTCGCCGTAGCGATCCCCGCGATCGTGTTCCACGAGGTGGCACACGGCTACGTGGCCGACCGCCTCGGTGCCCCGACCGCCAAGATGCTCGGCCGCCTGACGCTCAACCCGCTCAAGCACGTGGACCTCTTCGGCACGATACTCATGCCGGCCATGCTGGCGCTCGCGGGGCTGCCGGTCTTCGGCTACGCGAAGCCGGTCCCGATCGACCCGAACAACTTCAAGAACTTCCGGTGGGGGATGCTGTGGACGGGCCTGGCCGGGCCGTCCACGAACCTGGTCCTGGCGGCCGTGTCGGGGCTCGTGGTCCGCGCGATGATGTTCGCCGGTGTGCCAGCCACGGCGTACGGTGAGGCGCTGACGCTGATCCTCTACCGCTTCGCCGAGATCAACCTCGTGCTAATGTTCTTCAACCTGATCCCGATCCCGCCGTTCGACGGGTCGCGCGTCCTTCCGGTGTTCCTGAACGACGCGGCGCTTCGCGTCTACGCGCAGGTGGAGCGCTACGGGTTCTTCATCATCCTCGGCCTGCTCTACTTCGGGCAGGGCATCGTCGGCGCGTACTTCGCCTTCACGGTCGACCCGCTGCTGCGGCTGTTCACCGGCGTCTAGCGAGGCGCGCCTGCGTTATCATGCTGTGACGATGCGCGCACGTCCGCGCACACGCCAGTCGAGAGGACTCTCGTGACCGCACGCAAGCGCACGCTCACCGGCTACCGGCCCACCGGCAAGCTCCATCTCGGGCACTGGTTCGGCAATCTCCAGAACATGCTCGCGCTCCAGGAGGAGTACGACGCGTTCTACTTCGTGGCCGACTGGCATGCGATGACCTCCATGTGGGCCGACACCCACGAGATCCGGCGCTTCACCGAGGAGCAGGTACTCGACTGGATCGCTGCCGGACTCGATCCCGCGAAGTGCACGATCTACCGCCAGTCGGACGTCCCCGAGGTGGCCGAGCTGGCCATGTACTTCACGATGGTGACGCCGATGAGCTGGCTGGAGCGCGTGCCGTCCTACAAGGAGCAGCGCGAGCAGATCTCCGACAAGGACCTGGGCAATGTGGGCTTCTTCCTCTACCCGCTGCTGCAGGCCGCCGACATCACGATCGTCAACGCCGACCTCGTGCCCGTGGGCGAGGACCAGGCCCCGCACCTGGAGCTCACGCGCGAGATCGTGCGCCGCTTCAACACGGCGTTTCCCGGCGCGGACGGTTCCGGCTACCTCATCGAGCCCAAGGCGCTCATCCCCAAGGAGGGCGCGCGCGTCCCGGGCACCGACGGCCGCAAGATGTCCAAGTCCTACGGCAACGCCATCTACCTCGACGACAGCCCCGATGAGATCCGGGCGAAGGTCATGTCGATGATCACGGACCCCGCGCGCAAGCTGAAGACCGATCCGGGCGACCCGGCGATCTGCCCGCTGCACGCCATCCACAAGCTCGTGAGCACCGACGCCGCCGACATCGCGCAGTGGGAGTCGTGCTGCCGCAGCGCCGAGTGCGGATGCGTCTCGCACAAGAAGAAGCTGATCGAGGACCTGACCGCCTACCTGGCACCGTTCCAGGAGCGGCGCGCGGCGCTGGCGCAGAAGCCCGGCTACGCGTGGGAGGTGCTCGCCGACGGCGCAACGCGCGCGCGCCCGGTGATCCGCCAGGTCGTCGACACGGTCCGCGCGCTCGTCAACATCGACGCCCGCTAGCTTGTCCGGGCAGCGCAGCCGATGACCGCATACAAGGTCAGGACCGAGATCTTCGAAGGACCGTTCGACTTGCTCCTGCACTTGGTCGGACGCCAGAAGCTCGACATCCGCGACATCACCGTGTCCGAGATCGCCGACGAGTTCCTGATGCACATCGAGCGCATGAAGGACCTCGACCTGGACGTCGCGAGCGACTTCCTGCTCGTTGCGGCGACGCTGCTGGAGATCAAGTCCGCGGCGCTGCTGCCGGGCGAGCGCGACGACGACGGCGAGCTTGACGAGTACGACGACCTGTCGCCCGAGGAAGCTCGAGCGCTCCTGGTCGAGCGGCTGCTGGCGTACAAGCAGTTCAAGAACGCGGCCGGCGAGCTGGCCGCGCGCATGGAGGCCGAGGGCCGCATGCATCCGCGGCAAGCGGGCCTCGAGGAGCCGTTCTTGAAGCTCATGCCGGACTATCTGGAGGGCGTGACCCTGCGCGGTCTCGCCGTCCTTCTGGCCGACTTGGAGCACCGCCGCGAGGTCTTCCTTCTGGAGGCCGAGCACGTCGCGTCGATGCCGATGTCCATGGAACTGCACATGGAGAGCGTGCGAAGGACCCTCAAGTCGCGTCGTCGGATGACGTTCTCCGAGCTCGTGGCCGCGGGCGCGACCGGCGAGATCGTGGTCGTCACGTTCCTCGCGCTGCTCGAGCTCTACAAGCGCGGCCGGGTGGACATCCGCCAGGACGCGGTGTTCGGAGAGATCGAGATCGAAGCGTTGGACGATGGGGAGGACGACGACGATGAGTGACACCTCGGGACTGCGTGGCGTGCTCGAGGCGCTGCTGTTCGCGAGCGACGAGCCGCTGCCGGCATCGCGGGCGGCGAAGCTCCTGGAGACCGACGAATCCGACGTGGTGGCCGCGTTCAAGGACATCGCCGAGGAGTACGCCCGCGACGAGCGCGGGTTCCAGCTCCGCGAGGTGGCCGGCGGCTGGCGCCTCTACACGCATCCGGCCCATCACCCGGTGATCGAGCAGTTCGTGCTGTCGTGGGACACGCGGAGGCTGTCGCAGGCGGCCCTGGAGGCGCTCGCTGTCGTCGCGTACCACCAGCCCGTGTCGCGCCAGGGCATCAACGCGGTGCGCGGCGTCAACTCGGAGGCCGTCCTGGCGTCCCTGCAGGAGAAGGGCCTCGTGCGCGAGGCGGGCCGCGACCGCAACCAGGGCAACGCCGTGCTCTACGGCACGACGCGCGCGTTCCTCGAGAAGTTCGGCCTGAAGGACCTGTCCGAGCTGCCGCCGTTGGCGGAGTTCGCGCCCGACGCGCAGACCGAGGGCGCCATCCGCGACCGGCTGAGCGCCATCGAGGGCCCGCAGGGCGAGGATGACGACGACGAGAGCGACGGGATCGCCACCGTTGACTGAGGGCGTCGACAGCGCGGGACCCGGTCCTGCCGACGAGGAGGGTCCGCGCATCGTCCCCATGCGCCTGCAGAAGTTCCTCGCGCGGGCCGGTGCCGCCTCGCGTCGCGGCAGCGAGGACCTCATGACCGCGGGTCGGGTCACGGTGAACGGCACGGTCGTGACCGAACTGGGCACCAAGGTGGACCCGCGGGTGGACGAGGTCGCTGTCGACGGAGTCGTCGTGGCGCTCGCAGACGGCCCGACCTACCTCATGCTCAACAAGCCGGCGGGCTACGTGACCACGATGAGCGACCCGCAGGGCCGTCCCACCGTCGCCGACCTCTTCCCGAAGGACGCACCGGCCGGGCTCTTCCCGGTCGGCCGTCTCGACCAGGACACCGAGGGGCTGCTGCTGCTCACCACCGACGGCGAACTGGCCCAGGTGCTCATGCATCCGCGCCACCACGTCGAGAAGACCTACCTCGCAACTGTGGGCGGCGTGCCCGACGAGGAGGACCTCCGCAGACTTCGCGAAGGCATCGAGCTGGACGACGGCATGACCGCGCCGGCGACCGCACGCCTGGCGAAGCGCTCGGGTACGGCGGCCGTCGTCGAGCTCGTGATCCGCGAGGGCCGCAAGCGTCAGGTACGGCGCATGCTGTCCGCGATCGGCCATCCCGTGAACCGCCTGGAGCGGGTGCGGTTCGGCGCGATCGAGCTGGGCTCGCTCCCGCGCGGGCAGGTGCGCGCGCTCACGAGCGCCGAGGTCGAGGCGCTGAAGCGCGCGGAGGAGTAGGCCGGCCCTCGACGCCTTTCGCTGCGCCGGCGGTCTGCTACACTCGCGTCGTTCACAACCGCATCAACGCACCCCCGACGGGTGCCCGGACGGTCGCCGAGCTCTTCGGCGGCCACACGGGAGAATAGGGAAGCCGGTGAGAGTCCGGCGCTGTCCCGCAACTGTGATGGACCCGAGCGCGTGGTCCTAAGCCAGGAGACCTGCCCGATCGGGAGCGACCGCAGATGTGTGGCCTTCGAGGACGAGGCCCGCGTCGCGCGCAGGCTCTCGCCGGCGCTCCACGACACGGCAACCTTTCCGAGAAGACCCCCGCCAGGGGGTCTTTGGCGTTTCGGGACTCGACTGCAGCACACCCGCGGTGGCGGGCAGTGGGCCGAGGACAGCCCAAGACGAACGGAAGGATGCACGATGAACGAAGCACGGATCGCACGTATCGGGGCCGCCGTCGCGGCCGCAGCGCTGGCGCTGACCGCGCTGGCCGGCTGCACGAGCACCGCACCGGGCGCGGGGACGGCCACGCCGGCCACCCAGGCGCCCGCGGCCACGAAGTACCCGTTCGCCACGACGGACGACGCGGGCCGCTCGGTGACCATCAACGCGTCGCCCAAGCGGATCGTCTCCCTGGCTCCGGCGAACACCGAGATCGTCTACGCGCTCGGGGCGTTCGACAGGCTCGTCGGCGTGACCACCTACGACGACTACCCGACCAAGGTCAGCGAGGTCGCCAAGATGGGCGACTTCACGACGCCCAACCTCGAGGCGATCGCCGCCGCCAAGCCGGACCTGATCCTGGTCACGGGAGGCGTGCAGGCGGACGTCATCGGCAAGCTCGAGGGCCTCGGCGCGGCGGTGCTCGTGGTCGATCCGAAGGACCTGGCCGGCGTGAAGCGCGCCGTCGTCCTCGTGGCCGACGCGTTGGACCTTCACGACAAGGGCCGGGACGTCACGTCGGACATGGACGCGAAGATCGACGCGGTGAAGAAGGCCGTGGCCGGGACCGAGCCGGTCACGTGCTTCGTCGAGATCGGCTGGAACCCGCTGTTCACCGTGGGGAAGGGCACGCTCCTCGACGACCTCGTCACCGTGGCCGGCGGGAAGAACGTCGTGGCACAGGACGGCTACGTCGGCTATTCGGTCGAGCAGCTTCTGAAGGACCAGCCGCGCGTGTACCTCGGCACGAGCTCGTCGCTAACGGATGCCGCAACGGTGGACCAGCGCCCCGGCTACAAGCGCCTGGCGCCCGTCATCTCCGGCCGCGTGGTCGTGCTGGACGACAACCTCGTGTCGCGGCCCGGTCCCCGCATCGTGGACGGCCTGACGGCGATCGCCCGCGCCCTGCACCCGGACAAGTTCTAGCGGCCCTCGGGGGCCCTGACCACATGGGACGCATCGGCACAGGACGCGCAGCGGCCGCGCTCGGCATACTTGCCGCTGCGCTGTTCGCCGCGGTCGTCGCCGGGGCGGCGTTCGGGGCGGTCTCCATAGCTCCCGGTGAGGTCGTGGCGGCGATCGCCCGTACGGCCCGTGGGCTGTCACTCAGCGCCGACCAGGCGGTCATCATGGACCTTCGCCTGCCGAGGGTCCTGCTGGCCGCGCTGGTCGGCGCGTGCCTGGCGGGCGCCGGCGTGCTGTACCAGGCGCTGTTCCGTAACGCGCTCGCCGACCCGTACATCCTCGGCGTATCGGGGGGCGCGGGCCTTGGCGCGGCCCTGGCGCTGGCCATCGGGGGCCTCGGCGTGATGTCGCTGGTGGCCGTGCCCGCCGCGGCCTTCGTCGGGGCGATGCTCACCATCGTGCTCGTGGCAGCGATCGCAACGCGGCGCGGCGTCATGGACACGCTCTCGCTGCTGCTGGCCGGGGTGGCGGTCAGCTACACGCTCTCGGCGCTCACCTCGTTCACCCTCGTCATCCGCCGCGAGCAGATGTCCCGGATCGTGTTCTGGATGATGGGCGGTCTCCAGGCCGCGTCGTGGGAGCAGGTCGCGATCGTGGGCGGCATGCTGGTGGCCGGCCTGGCCGTTCCGGCGCTCTTCGCGAGGGAGCTCAACATCATCCTCCTGGGCGACGAGCGGGCGGGGGAGCTCGGCGTGGATGTGGAGCGGTTCAAGCGCGTCGTGCTCGTGGCAGCCTCGCTCATGGTGAGCGCCGCAGTGTCCGTGAGTGGCCTGATCGGTTTCGTGGGCCTGATGACGCCGCACATGGCGAGGATCGTCCTCGGGCCGGACCACCGGCTCCTTCTGCCCGCGTCGGTGCTCTCGGGAGCCACGGTCATGGTGCTCGCCGACCTCATCGCCCGCGTCGCGCTCGCTCCCGTGGAGCTGCCGGTCGGGATCGTGACCGCCCTCGCGGGCGGGCCGGTCTTCGTCTGGCTGCTCGTGCGCAGCCGAAGGGCCCGGGCATGAGGCCCGCGCTGGAGTTCGCGGCCGCGTCGGTCGGCTACGAGGAGCCGGTCGTTCGCGATGCCACGCTCGCCGTCGGTCCTGGCGAGGTCGTGGGCCTGATCGGCCCCAACGGCGCCGGAAAGACGACGCTCGTGCGCTCGGTGACGGGCGGCGCGCGGCTCTTCGGCGGCGAGGTGCTCGTGTGCGGGCGGGCAGCGCACACGCACTCGCGGCGCGATCTGGCGCGGCTGGTGGGTGTGCTTCCGCAGGCGACCGCGCAGACGTTCTCGTTCTCGGCGAGGCAGTTCGTCGAGATGGGGCGCCACGCGCACGTGTCGCGGTTCGGCGGGCTCGGTCCGGCCGATCACGCGGCCGTGGAGCGCGCCATGGCACTCACCGACACGGACTCGCTTTCCGACATGCCCGTCGACACGCCGTCGGGCGGGGACCTCCCGCGGCTCACGTTGGCGCAGGCGCTGGGCCAGGAGCGCCGCGCCCTGCTGCTCGACTAGCCGGCCCGACACCCGGACCCGAACCACCCGCCCCAGCCCCCCCATGTGGTACGGGAGCTGGCCGACGGGTCGCGCCACGACGAGCCGCTCGCCGTGCTCGCGGTGTTCCACGACCTGGATATGGCGGCCCGCTACGCCGACCGGCTGGCCGTTGTCGCTGCGGGAAGGCTGGGGGTCGCAGACACGCCGGAGCGGGTGCTGACGTCACGCACGCTCGACAGCGTGTTCGGGGTCCGCGCGGTCATCGGCACCGACCCCGTCACCGGCGCCGTCCAGGTGCTCCCGGTCGTGCGCACGGAGGACCGCGCGGCGTCGCGCGGCATTCGCGTGCTCGTCGTGTCGGGCTCGGGGACCGGCGCGGCGCTCATGCGGCGGCTCGTGATCGCCGGATTCGAGGTCGCGGCCGGCGCGCTGGCCCGGGGCGACACCGACGAGCAGGTGGCGACGGCCCTGGACGTGCCGTTCACCGCGCTCGCCCCGTACGGCGAGATGGGCCCCGGCGACGAGTCCGCGGTGGAAGCGTCCGCCGCCGCGGCCGATGTGGTCGTGGTCGCGGCAACACCCTTCGGTCCCGCGAATCTGGGGAATCTGCGCGCGGTGACCCGCTCCGGGGCCCGCGTGGTGCTCGTCGGGGCCCTGGGGCCCGACGATGACTTCACCCGGGGCGAGGCGCGCGAACTGTGGACGCGGCTGGCGCATGCCGGCGCGGTGTCCTGCGACGATCCGAAGTCCGTGGCCCTGTGCGTGGAGGAGGCGATGCGGTCGTGAGTCTGGTCGTGTTGACGGGCGCCGTGCGATCGGGCAAGTCCGCGGCCGCCGAAGCGATGGCCGCAGCCCGGAAGAGGCCTGTTGTCGTCGCCGTGGCGGGGTGGGGAGGCGACGAGGAGATGTCGCGCCGCATCGCCGCGCACCGGGGCAGCCGCCCGGGCGAGTGGGACGTACGCGAGGTCGGTTGCGACCCCTCGTGGATCGACGAGGTCGACCAGGGCTCGGTGCTGCTGCTGGACTGCCTCGCGACCCTCGTGGGCGCGATCGCCTGGGAGGCCGCGGGCGAGGCGGAGATCGCCACGGGCGCCCAGGAGCGGACGGCCTCGGAGCGTGTGGGTTCGCTGGTGCGAGGGCTGCTGGCGCGCGCCGGTGACAGTGTGATCGTGACCAACGAGGCCGGATGGGGCGTGGTTCCCGCGACCGCGGCGGGACGCCTGTTCCGGGACCTGCTCGGACGAGCCAACCGCGAGCTCGCGGACCGGGCCGCCGCCGCATACCTCGTCATCGACGGGCGGATGCTCGACCTGAGCACTCTGCCGACGGCCCCCGCATGGCCCGAGGCGGCCGCGGACTGAGATGTCGCGCCCCGACCTGCAAGCGACCCGATCGACACAGGAAGGCCCCTGATGACCGACGAAGAGACGATGGCCGCCGCGATTGCATCGATCCCCGTCCCGTCCGCGGACGCCGAGCAGCGCGCCTGGGCGCGCCTGGACTCCCTGACGAAGCCCCCGGGCTCCCTCGGACGCCTGGAGAGCGTCGCAGCTCGCATATCCACGCTGCGCGACGAGGTCCGGCCTTCCGTTCCCCGTAGGGCCATCGTCTTGATGGCCGCCGACCACGGTGTGGTCGAGGAAGGGATCTCGCCCTACCCGCAGGAGGTCACGGCGCAGATGGTGGCGAACTTCGTGCGCGGAGGGGCCGCGATCAATCAGCTTGCGAGGCACGCCGGCGCCACACTCACCCTGATCGACATCGGCGTGGCGACGGACCTGCCCGTGAGCGAGGGCGTCGTGGAGGCCCGCATCGCTGCCGGGACGGCGAACATGCGCCGCGGTCCGGCGATGAGCCGCGAGCAAGCGGCGCGCGCGGTGCGCGTCGGCATAGAGGCGGCTCGTGCCCTCGCGGCCGACGGCGTCGACCTCATCGGCACCGGCGAGATGGGGATCGGCAACTCCCCCGCTCCCCCCGCCGTCACCAGCGGGCTGTGCGGTGCGGACCCGCGGACCGTGGGGGGCCCGGGGAAGGGCCTCCACCCCCCCGGCCTGCGCCCC
>CAZHMA010000059.1:0-9383 GCA_964533555.1 uncultured Eubacteriales bacterium | reverse complement strand
TCGGCGCCGGGGAGGGAGGAACGGACGAGCTCCTCTATCTGCTCGATGCTGATGCTCACGAGAAGCGCCTTCCGGACGTTGCCGGTCTCACACCGCGGCGGTCGCACGGCGAGTACTGCGGATTCTACCAGCAAGCGAAGGCAGTTCAGACCTGCGGAAGGATCGGCCGGTCGAAGGCGCTCAGGAGGTCCGGGGCCGGCGCAGCCATCACCCAGCGCCTGAACTCCGTGAAGTCGACGGCCTCCTGAAGCCCCTCGGCGTAGCGCACCGACGTCGTGAGGTCGGTCTTCTCCGTGGGCGGCGGCTCCAGCCTCAGCCGCCTGTAGGCGCCGATGCCCTCTCCGGAGACCAGTCCCAACTCGCGGAAGACGCCGATGCCCGCGGAGACGCCCTTGTCGGTCAGGCGCGCGCCCGGCCGGCGCTTCTTCACGTCGGCGGCAAGTTCGGCGTTCGTCGCCTCGACCCAGCCGTCACCGTCCGAGGCTGCCTTGTCCCTGAGCACCGCGTACAGCGCGCGCAGGTCGTCGAGGTCCGGCGCGCCCGCTTCGAGGATGAGCTCGTTGAGCCGCCCGTCCTTCTCGCCGAACAGCAGGTGCACCGTGGCCGGCAGTCCGTCGCGCCCGCACCGGCCGCACATCTGGTTGAACTCGGTGCCGTTGAACGGCAGATGCACCAGCGCCACGTGCCGGACATCGGGGATGTTCACGCCCTCGCCGAACGCGCTGGTCGCCACCACGACCGTGATGTCACCCGACCTGAACGCTCGCTCGACGGCGTGCCTGGCGGCGCGCGCCATGCCGCCGTTGTAGAAGGCCGTGCGGTGCAGGAGCACCGGTGAGGCCTCCCGCAGCTTCTGCGCGATGCGGACCGACTGCTCGCGGCTGTTGACGTACACGATCGCCTTCTCGCCTCGAGCCGCCAGCGCGGAGAGCTGTGTGACCTTGTCGGCGGCGCCCCGCCGGTCTGCGATGCGAAGGTTGTCGCGCACGGAGGGGTCGAGCACGACGTCACCGATCCCGAGCGTGGAGAGGATCGCGCGGGCCACGTCATCGGGCGCCGTCGCGGTGCACGCGAGGACCGTAGGGCCTCCGAGTACCTCGAGAGCCGACGAGAGTCGGGCGTAGGCGGGCCTGTGCCCCGCTCTGGAAAGGCCGACATGGTGAGCCTCATCGACGACGACGAAGCCGACCCGGCCGGCGGCCGCGAACCGTGGCGCGTGGCGCTCCAGGAACTCGGGAGTGGTCATCAGCGCGTCGACGCGCCCTTCGGCCAGGTCGTCGAAGATCTCGTCGCGTGACGCGGGCGAGGTCTCTCCGGTGATGACGCCGACCGACAGACCGATCTCCGCGAACGATTCGCCCAGATGGAACGCCTGGTCGGAGACGAGCGCGCGCAGCGGATACACGAACACGCTCGCGCGCCCGTGCGCGAGCGCGATGCGCGCGGCATGCAGGTGGAAGATCAGCGACTTGCCCCGGCCCGTCGCCATGACCGTGAGGCACGAGCGCCCCGCGGCGAGGTGCTCGAGGGAACGGCGCTGCGCGTCGTGCAGGTCGCGGTCGCCGATGAGGTGGCGGACGAGCGCGGCGTCGAGTTCGGGTGCGGGAAGGGCTGCCATCTGGGCCCGCGTCGCCGACCGGTCCCTGGCAGCCGCTCCCGGCTCGACCCCGCGACGCGCCACCAGCACGTTGACACCCCACGAGGCTCCGTCCTCGCCGCCGGTGACGTCCGCGACCGACACGTCGTACTCCGCCCCGGCGTCGACCACGGGCGCCAGGGCCGCGGCGAGCCGGCGATTGAGGAAGCCGACCTGGTCCCCGCGCGCGTCGAAGAGCGCGCATGCGCACGGATCGAACTCGTTCGACGGCTGGCGCTCGAGTCGCAGCGGTTCGCCCGGCACGAGCCGCGCGATGACCTCCTGGCGCCCCTCGAACGTGACGCCGGCGAGCTTGGTGTGAAACGTCTCGGCGTCGGCGATGCCCTCGTACTCTCCACGGGCGAGGATCCGCTCCGCGTCGGCGAAGAGCTCGTCGACCAGGTCGGCGGCCGGATCATCGGGCGGCGCCCGGTGCACGGCGAGGTCCCGCACGAGCAGCTGCAGGCGCTCGCGCCCCTGCCATTCGTCCACCTCGAGGTGGTACGCCAAGTCGACCGCGGACTCGGTCCCCGCCGCGTTCTCGATATCGGGGCACCTGAACGCTATCGCGGGAAGCGCGGCAAGGCCGTCGTACGCCTCGAAGCGCAGATGGCCCGAGTCCGCGCCCACGCGCTTGCGGCCGCTCATGAACACGGCACGGCTCGCCAGCAGCGGACGCGGGTTGCCGTGGCCGAAGGGCTCGAGCGCCGACAGCTCGGCCGCCAGCTCGCGAGACAGGTCGGCAAGGTGGAGTTCCGCGTCGATCTCCAATCGCGGCTCGAACGCCTCCGCCGGCACCGACGCGAGCTCGGCCCTGAGCCGGTCGGCGAACCGGGGCAGGTCGGCCGCCGGCAGCGTCACGCCGACGGCGGCGGCGTGGCCGCCGAAGCGCGTGAGCATGTCCGAGCACGCGACGACCGCGGCGTGCAGATCCACGCTCGCCGCGCTGCGGCCGCTGCCGTGCGCGACACCGTCCTCGATGACGAACAGCAGCGCCGGCACGCCGAACGACCCCGCGAGCCTTCCCGCCACGATCCCCTTGACGCCCTCGTGCCAACCTTCGCCGCCGATGACCAGCGCGCGGTCGCCGGGGCGAAAGACGCGCTCGGCCTCGGAGCGCGCCAGACCCAGCAGCTCCTGCTCGGCCGCCTGGCGCGCCTTGTTGCATCCGTCCAGCGCCGCGGCCAGCGTCTCGGCCTCGCGCGGGTCCTCGGCCAGCAGCAGCGACAGCGCGTCCTCGGGGTCCGCCATCCGACCCGCGGCGTTGATGCGCGGTGCGAGCTGGAACGCCACACGATCGGCATCGAGGGCTGCCGGATCGACCCCGGCGACCCTGGCCAGCGCCGCGATCCCGGGCCGGGCGCCGCGGCGCATGCGCTGCAGGCCGTACGCGACCAGCGCGCGGTTCTCGTCGAGCAGCGGAACGACGTCCGCGATCGTTCCCAACGCGGCCACGTCAGCGCATTCGAGCCACGCGTCGGGCCGGTCGAACCTCGCGCCGACGGCCTGCACGAGCTTCAGGGCGACGCCCGCGCCCGCGAGGCCCGCGAACGGCGCCCCCGGCAGCTTCGGATCGGCGACCGGCACGCCAGTCGGGACGTCATTGGCGGGCTCGTGATGGTCCGTGACCACGACGCGAACGCCCGCGTCCATGAGCATGCCGACCTCGCGCGCGGAGGCGATCCCGCAGTCCACCGTGACCACCAGCCCCGGCGCGGCGGCCAGAAGCCGGGCCACGGACGAGTCGCTCAGGCCGTAGCCGTCGTTGAATCGGTGCGGCAGGACGCAGACGATCTCGGCCCCCAGCGCCCGCAGGCCGAGCGCGACGACGGCCGTCGCCGTGACCCCGTCGGCGTCGAAGTCACCGAACACGGCGATGCACAGCCCCTCGCGCACCGCGTCCGCGACCGCATCGGCCGCGGCGTCCATCCCCGGCACGGTGGACGGAGCCCGCCAGTCGTGGGACAGGTCGGGCGCCAGGAACCGCCGCGCGGTCCCCGCATCGGCGACACCGCGCGACACCAGGATGCGGGCGACGACCTCCGACAGGCCCGCGGACGCGGCCAGCGAGCGCGCGGCGGCCTCGTCGGCCGCGGCGGCGGTCCATAGCTTCCTGGGAGCGGGTGCGGACATGCGGCCAATCCTAGCAGACGGACCCGGCGCCCTCGCGAGAGGGGCCGGGTCCGCCGTGGGATCGTATGCGCGCGTACGCGACCGGCGCTAGGCGGAGGCCTTCGCCTGCTTGGCGTAGCGGTCCTTGAGCGCCTTGTAGCGGGGCTCCGTCTCTTTCCAGATCGCGTAGAGCGGGCTGGCCACGGCCACCGACGAGTAGGCGCCGGACAGCAGGCCGATCAGCAGCGCGAACGCGAAGTCCTTCAACGTCGCCCCGCCAAAGGACAGCAGCACGACGACCGGGACGATCTGCGAGAGGCCGGTGTTGATCCACCGGGTGAGGACCTGGTTGATCGAGTCGTTCGCCATCTTCATGAAGGTCGTCTTCTGCAGGCTCGCGGTGTTCTCGCGGATGCGGTGGAACACAACGATGGTGTCGTAGAGCGAGTAGCCCATGATCGTCAGCAGGGCGGCCACCGTGTTGGGGGTGACCTCACGACCCACGAGTGCGTAGATGCCGAGCGTGATGATGGCGTCGTGCACGAGGGCGATGACCGCGGTGACGGACATCTTGTACTCGAAGCGCACCGAGATATAGACGAGGATCGCCGCGATCGAGACGATCAGGGCGAGCATGGCGGCATCGGTGATCGATGCACCGTACGACGGTGCGATGACCGAGGCGCGGGCTTCCTGGACGGGGATCTTCAGTTCCGCCGCCGCGGCCCTGAAGATCTTGGTCGCCTTGTCGGTATCGGAGATGCCGCTGCGGACGAGCCAGCCGTCCGGCCGGCCCTGCGTCAGGGTCGGCTGGACGATCGCGTCGTTCATCCCGGCCGTGCGCAGCGCCGAGTAGACCTTCTCGGTGGTGACCCCGGCGGTCTGCGGCAGCTGGATGGTCGTACCGCCCCTGAACTCTATGCCGAACGTCAGCCCGCGGAAGAGCAGGGCCGCGATCGCGATGGCGAGCACGACGCCCGAGGCGATGAACAGCCACTTGCGGTTGCCCATGAAGTCGATGTACGGCCTACGCATTGCGGCCACCCCCCTTCAGACCCCACAGAGCTGGCGTCTTAGAGATCACCGACTCGGCAAGGATGATCACCATCGGGCGGGTGAACAGGAACCCGACGGTCAGGTCGATGATGAGGCCCAGGATCAGGGTCAGCGCGAAACCGCGCACCGGACCGATGGCGATCGCATACAGGAAGACCGCCGACACGAAGGTCACGACGTCGGCGTCGACGCTCGTGAGCAGCGCGTGCTTCGTACCGGACTTCGCGGCGGTCCTGGGCGACTTGCCCATGGTGACCTCTTCACGGAAGCGCTCGAAGATCAGGATGGACGTGTCGGCCGCCATACCGATCGACAGCACGAGACCCGCGATGCCCGGCAGCGAGAGCGCGAACGCGCCGGCCGCGGACAGTGCGGCAAGCACGCCAAGGTAGATGATCGCGAACGCGCCCAGCGAGAACCACGAGAGCACGCCGAGGCCGCGGTAGTAGATCGCCAGGTAGATCGCGACCAGGAGCAGCCCGGCAAGGACCGCCAGGAGGCCCTGCTGCAGGGAGGCCTGCCCGAGGGTCGGACCGACCTCCTGCGTGTCGGAGAACTTGAGGGACACGGGCAGCGCGCCGGTCTGGAGCACGGTGGCCAGGCGCTTGGCCTGGTCCGCGGAGAAGGTGCCCGTGATCTGCGAGCGGCCGTCAAGGATCGCGGTGATGACCTGCGGCGCCGACTGGACCTGTCCGTCGAGCACGATCGCCACGCGGCGGCTCGTCTTGGCGTACTCGGTCGTGATGGTGCCCCACTTGGTCGTTCCATCCGCGTTGAACTGCATGCTCACGGCGTAGTTGCCGGGCTTCGAGGTGTCGGCCTCGGCGGCGGCGTTGGTGATCACGTCGCCGGTGAGCAGGACGATGTACTCGCCCTGCTTGAGCGGCGCGGGGGTCTTCGTCGTGACGCCCGAGTCCGCCGCCTTCTCGTACGCGTCCCACGCGGCCGCCTGCGTCGCCGGGATGCTGTTGTAGTCGACGAACTCAAGCTGACCGGTGCTGCCGAGGACCTTCAGCGCCGACTCGGCGTCGCGCACGCCCGGCAGCTGGACGAGGATCGAGCTCGCGCCCTCGCGCTGCACGGTCGCCTCGGAGACGCCGAGCCCGTTCACACGGTTCTGGACGATGAGCAGCGCACGCTCCATGTCCGAGGCCTGAACGTTCGCCTTGTCGGCCGTCAGGATGACCGAGAGGCCGCCCTGGATGTCCAGCCCCTGCTTGATCTTGGTGCCGGGCGGCCAGAACAACCACGTCGCGATGATGCACAGCACCAGCACCGCGGCTATGGACAGGTAATTGCGCTGCCTCGAGTCCATTCGCTTGAGCCTTCCAAAGTGGGTCGTGTCGAAGAAGTGACGCCGCGTGGTGCCGCGGCGCCATCGGAAAGACTACACCAATCCGACGCCGAGCGCGTGAAGCCGGTACGGGCCGCTCTAGAGCAGCCGCGTGCCGTTGATGACAAGCTCGAACTGCGCGTCGAGCACCTTCGCGGCCGACCGGCACATCTGCATGCGGGACAGGAAGATCTCGAAGTACTCCATGACCTGGCTGGTCTCGGTGTCGATGTCGATCTCGAGCGTCAGCACCCGGGACTCCCCGTCGACGCGCAGGAAGGAGCGTTTCGCGGCGAAGTTGACGCGGTCGTGGATGTCGAAGGCCGCCGGCTCGGGGTTGCGCACACGGGTGTGATGCACGTCGGCCTTGTCGGCGATGATCGTGGCCGCGCCGATGGGGTTCGCAGGCGTGCCGAACTCCTCCTCGTGGTTGCCGAGCGCGTTCATGACATGCGCGATCTCGCGGGGGTCCATGTCGTGCTCTCGCAGAAGGCCCTTCGCCAGGAGGGCGGCGCTCACGCCGTGGAACTCACGCGAGATGCAGTTGCCCAGATCGTGCATGTAGCCCGCGATCTCGCCGAGCTCCGCCGTGCGGTCATCGAATCCCAGCCGGCGCAGGATGTTGCCGGAGATGTGGGACACGAGGTTGGCGTGCCGGAACCCGTGCTCCGTGTAGCCGATCGCGCCGAGGTACTCGTCCGCCACCTCGATGTAGGCGATGACCGAAGGATCGCTGGTGATGTCCTCGAGCGTCACGCGCTTCCACTGGCGGTCCGGCGTCGGGGCCGAGGCTGCGTCACCCATCGACACGTGGCTCCTCGCCCCTGCGTCCCGCGACCGCTGCCTTGGCGACGCGGACCACCACGCCCGCGGCGACCTCGAGCTTGACGTCGTCGTCCTCGAGCGAGACGACCTTGCCGTAGATGCCGCCGACCGTGACGACCTCGTCGCCGGGTATTAGCGCGGCGAGCATGGCCGCCTGCGCCTTGCGCTGCTTCTGCTGCGGCGCGATCCACAGGAAGTACATGGCGCCGAAGACGACGACGCCGTATCCGATGGCCAAGATGGTGTTCTGGTTCATCGATGACGCTCCTGATCCCCGGTTGTGGTGCCTGTCCCCGCAACGC
Source organism: uncultured Eubacteriales bacterium (assembly GCA_964533555.1). Classification (GTDB taxonomy): domain Bacteria; phylum Actinomycetota; class Coriobacteriia; order Anaerosomatales; family PALSA-660; genus JANYAK01. The sequence goes on along the minus strand of CAZHMA010000059.1, from coordinate 2,119 downwards.
CCGGGACGTCTCGGAATCATACCACCGCGGCACGGCCGCGCCCTCGCGCGTGGCGCCCGCGAGCGCGCGGCCTCAGTAGTCGTCCGCGCCCGGCCCGTCGAGCCACGCGTCCAGGAACGCGCGGTACCGGCCCGCGACGACCGCGTCGCGGGCCTGTCCGGCCAGATCGAGCAGGACGTGCAGGTTGTGGACGGACAGCAGCGTCGCACCCAGCATCTCCTTCGTGGTCACCAGGTGCCGGAGATAGGCCCGCGTGTAGCCGGTGCACGTCGGGCACGCGCACCCCGGATCGAGCGGTCCGAAGTCGCGCGCGTACTGCGCGTTGCGCAGGTTCATCCGGCCCGTCGAGGAGAACGCCGTACCCGTGCGTGCCGTGCGCGTCGGCAGAACGCAGTCGAACATGTCCACGCCGAGCGCGATGGCTTCGAGCATGCTCGTGGGATTGCCCACCCCCATGAGGTAGCGCGGACGGTCCGCGGGCAGGGCCGACGCCACCGGGGCAAGGGATTCGAGCATGAGTCCGTGCGGCTCGCCCACCGAGTAGCCGCCGATGCCGTAACCGGGGAAGCCGACGGCGACCGTTCGTTCGACGCTCTCGGCGCGCAGGTGCGGGAACACGCCTCCCTGCACGATGCCGAAGAGCGCCTGGTCCTCGCGCGTGTGCGCGGCACGGCAGCGCGCCGCCCACTCAGCGGAGCGGCGGACCGCCTCGGCGACCGTGTGCTCGTCTGCCGGGTACGGCGGGCAGACGTCCAGGACCATGGCGATGTCCGCGCCCAGGTCCTGCTGGACGGCCATGTTGTCCTCGGGGGTCCAGAAGTGCGGCGAGCCGTCCAGGATCGATCGGAACTCCACTCCCCCGTCGTGCAGCTTCACCGTGTCGGCGAGCGAGAAGACCTGGAAGCCGCCCGAGTCGGTGAGGATCGCGCCGTCCCACCCCATGAAACGGTGGAGTCCGCCGGCCTCTCGCACCACGTCGGCCCCCGGGCGCAGGAACAGGTGGTAGGTGTTGGCGAGCACGACCTGCGCGCCGATCTCCCGCAGCTGGGGCGCGGTGACGCCCTTGACGGTAGCGCGGGTCCCCACCGGCATGAACACCGGCGTGCGCACCGGGCCATGGGCGGTCTCGAAGGTCGCGGCGCGCGCAGCGCTGCCGGGATCGGTTGCGTCGAGCGTGAAGTCGAAGAGGGCCATCGCGCGATTCTACCAGCACCTGAGCCACCTACGGGCACCGGCGCCGCGTCATCGCCACGACGATGCGGCGCCCGCGACGCGCGGCTGCGCGTGGCGCTACACTGGCACGTGAGAACCCCGAAGGCCTCCGCGGCGTCCAAAGGAGCGTGCATGGCGGCAGCGACCACCGACGACGCGGCGCTCGTCGAGCTCGCGCGCGGCGGAGACTCGGATGCGTTCGAGCGGCTCATGCGCAAGCATCTCGACGCGGTCTACGGGCACGCGCTGCGGTTCTTCGGCGATCACGCGACCGCCGAGGACGCGGCGCAGGAGGTCTTCGTGAAGGTGTACCGCTCACTTGGCGAGTTCGACGGGCGGGCCGCGTTCTCGACCTGGCTGTATCGCGTGACGCGCAACGTCTGCCTGGACATGTTCCGGCGGGGCAAGCGCCAGGCCTCGCCCGTGGATCCGGTCGAGCTGCCCGAGCGGCCGACGGGCGACTTCGCGGGGCTGGTCGCGACATCCGCCGACCTCGAAAGAGCGGTCAGATCGCTCGCGCCGGAGGACCGGGACGCGTTCAACGCCGTGGCGCTGTTCGGCCTGCCCTACAGCGACGCCGGTGCCGTACTCGGCGTGCCCGCCGGAACGGTGAAGTCGCGCGTGTTCCGGGCCAGGCGGACGCTCATCGTCGCGCTCGGTCTCGATGCGAAGGGAGGTGCCTGAGACTTTGGACTGCCGTGAAGCCCAGGAGCTGTTGTCCGCCGCACAGGACGGACAGAAGCTTGCCGAGGGTACAGGCGCCTCCGTGGCCGAGCACTGCGTCGCCTGCGCCGAGTGCGCCGCCTTCGAAGTCCAGCTCAAGGCGCTGCAGGCATTGGGCTCTCCCAGGGCGCCCGAGGGTCTCGCCGGGCGGATCAGCGCGGCCGTCGCGCGGGAGGCCGAGGCC
>CAZHMA010000058.1:0-9441 GCA_964533555.1 uncultured Eubacteriales bacterium | reverse complement strand
CGTGACGCCGACCGTGGCGCCGGCTTCATCGGCGTGCAGGAGTTTGGCGCCGGCAGAGTACTTACCGGGGTCGGCGTCCTCTTCCTCTGCCACGCCGGAAGCGAGTGATCCGGTGACGTCCCCCACCATCTCCTCGACGTCCTTCTGCATCGCGGCGAACTTGTCGATCGCCTGCATCAGGTCGGTCTCGGTGGCTACGACGGGCCGGATCTCGTAGCCGGTCACGATGCGAAGGTCATCGATGGCGAAGATGTTCGCCGGATCTGACATGGCCACGACGAGTTCGTCGTCCTGGATCGCGATGGGCAGCACGTTGTAGCGCCGCGCCAGGTCGCTCGCGAGCAGCGTGGCGGCGTGCGCATCGATCTCATAGCCGCCGATGTCGACGAACGTCAGACCCATCTGGTCAGCGATGGCCTGGGCGATCTTGGTCTCCGTCGTGAGGCCCGACTGGACGAGAGCGACGGCCAGGGAGGCCCCCGCCGCATCGGCGAGCGCTTCGTCGAGCTGCTGGTCGGTTATGATGCCGGCCTGGACGAGGATCTTGCCCAGACGCTTGCCGCTGGCTGCGGTCACATCATCCCTCCGCTGAGGCCCGGACAGGTTGTTCCGCTGCCAACACAGCTTCCGCGGCCGCTCTCATCACGGCGCGAGGTGCGGCGTTCTGAACGCCGGAGTTCCAGATCTCGATGGCGATCGCTCCCTGGTCGACGAGCATGCCGAGACCCCCCACCGCTCGCGCCCCCCGCGCCACAGCGGCCTCCATCAACGGCGTGACGGAGGGTCGATACACCATATCGGCCACCACCTGCCCCGGCTGGAGCCATTCCCTCGACACAGGCAGCTCGTCGCCGGCCCCCATACCCAAAGGGGTGGCGTTGACGACGAGGTCGGCGGCCTCGACCGCCTCACGTGCGTCGTCGAGGGACACCGCCTCCGCAGTGGTCTCCCGCAGGCGCCCCGAGAGGTTCTCGATCATGTCCTCCGCCACCTCGGGACGGCGGCCGGCGATCGTGATGTGGCTCGCCCGCTCGAGGACGAGACCGACGAGCGCCGCACCGGCGGCGCCACCCGTGCCGACGATGACCGCCCGCTTGCCCTTCGGGTCGAACGCGGCCTCCTCCTTGAGCGATTCCATCAGGCCCCGCCCGTCGGTGTTGTAGCCGATGAGGCGGCCGTCGACGATGTGGACGGTGTTCACGGCTCCCGCAAGCGCGGCGGCGGTCGCCACCTCGTCGCATATGTTCAGCATCAGCCGCTTGTACGGCATGGTGACGTTGAAGCCGACGAACGGGAGTCCTCTGAGACCGGCGACCACGCGGACAAGGTCCTGCCCTTCGCGCACGGGCAGAGGCAGGTACACCCAGTCGAGGTTCATGGCCTCGTATGCGGCGTTGTGCATCGCCGGGGAGAGCGTGTGCTCCAGCGGCCAGCCGATCAGGCCGGCCAGCCGCGTCCGTGCGCCGATCCGTATCGCCACGTCGTTCGCCGACCTTCCGTCGTTGCGGGGACGAGCACGTATCAGGATACGGGTTCGCGCCCCTTGAGGACTCCCGCTTCGAGCTTCCTCAACAACAGGGTATGCGGTAGGTCGGTCGCGGACAACGGACAGACGAGTACGGTGCGCGCGCCTACCAGGTTTCCGCCCAGTACGTCGGTGAACAGCTGGTCGCCGATGACCGCCGCCTCGCCGGCTGTTGCACCGAGGAGCCGCAGTGCCTTTCGGAACGCGAAAGGCAGCGGCTTGAGCGCCCTCGGCACCAGTTCGAAACCGAGTTCCTGTGCGGCGCTGTGCACGCGGGCGTGCCAGTTGTTGGAGACGAGGCACGCGCGCATCCCCTGCTCGCGGATACCGGCCGCGAAGTCGAGCGCCTCCCGGGTGAACACGGACGTGTCGCGCGGCAGCAGCGTGTTGTCGAGATCGACCAGAAGCGCCGTCACGCCCTCGGCGCGCAACGCTCCAAGGTCGACCGCACCCACCGACCGCACGTACAGGTCGGGTCGAAGCAAGGGCTTGCGCATCGGCCGCGCGGCGTCGGGCATCAGTGGTCCGCCACGCCGTCGCCGTTGTGGTCGTGGTTCGCTCCAAAGGCGTCGGCAGGCGGCGCGCCGCCGGTCTTGGCGGCGATCGCGTCCAGGACGGCGGCCGCGGCCCTCGCGTTCGCCGCGTCGCCCACGTGGGCGAAGATGTCCTCCGCGACTCGCAGGGACTGCCACTTCTGGGTGTCGTCCGCCCAGTACGTGTCGGTGCGCATCGCCCGCAGCGCGAACGGCGCAGCGGCGGTCCAGTCGTCGAACTTGATCGCAAGGAGCTGCGCATAGGACACGAGCAGCAACCCGGAACCCGGGTTGTTCGTCACGCCTTCCAGCGCGACCGCCTTGGCGTCAGCTGGCTTCCCGTTCTCCGCGAGCATCCACGGCAGGATGTAGTACGGCTGGTCGAAGTCGGGCTTGAGCAGCATGACGATGCGCATCGTCGGAACTGAGAAGAGCTGGTCCTTCAGCTGCTCGTTGCTGTAGTAGCCGTGCAGTTGCGGCTCCAGGCGGTTCCACAGCTCGTACGCCGCGAAGGCCCGAAGCCCCGAGAGATACGAGAAGGCGGCCCGACCCACGGTCGCGCCGGTCCCGGAGACGAGCCCCGTCGGGGTTCGCGAGTCCGTGACAGCCTGCCCGGCGAGCACCGCAGCCATGAGGAGCAGCCCCGCCAGAACGCGAACAGTCATGTCCCTGGCACCGCTCACAGGTCGCGCCTCCGAAACACCGTGGCCCCGAGCAACAGGAGAACGCCGCACCATCCGACGAATGCCAGCGTCATGCCGGCCAGGTATGCGGCGTCCACACCCGTCCCGTGGGCGACCGGGTTGATGACGTTGAAGGTGTCGAGCGATGGATAGACCGCCTTCAGCAGGGTCGAGGGCGCCGCGCCGAGAGCGCTGTCCCGACTGTGCCCGATGAAAAGCAGCGCGACCGCGGACACCACCACGACCACCGGGCCGGTGACCGCGGACACGGCGATGCAGAGTGCCGCGACGACGCCCATCTCCATCCAGATGGCGAGCGAACCCTGCCAGAGTCGCCACATCGGATCCTGGTAGTGGAGCAGACCGAGGACCTGCTCGATGGCGGTGAAGCCCGCGATCACCGCGGCCATCACCGCGACCACTCCCAGCCAGGTGCCGACCAGGTACTCCCAACGCCCGACCGGTCGCGAGACGACGTTGTAGATCGTGCGCCGCTCGATCTCGTCGGGTATCCGGTTGGCGGCAAGGGCCAGAGTGAGGACGAGCGCGCCGACGAACGTGAGCGCCAGCGCGACTTCCCGGTACACGCCCTCGACTACCCCGAGGCCGTAGCTCGGCAGCGAGGGGATCGCGAGGGCGAGCAGTGCAGCGAACAGGACGACCACGATGACGATGCGTCGCCGGATCGCGTCGGCGAAGACCGCGCCGGCCAGCGAGAGGATCCGCCTCGTCATGAGGCCACCTCCTTCGCGTCATCGAGCATGCGCGTGAAGTAGTCCTCGAGCGACTCGCGCTTGGGCTGCAGCGCCAGGACCGACGCGCCGATGTCATCGACCGCATCGACGACGCGGCGAACGTCGTTGTCGGCGACCGAGAAGACCGCGATCCCGCCGTCCACGACGATGTCGTCGGTGAGGTCCCGGACAGTGGCGGGAAGGCCACCGGCCAGCCCGCCGACGCGGACCGACGTGCGCCCCGCCACGCGCAGCAGGTCGTCGATGCACCCCTCGGCGGTCACTCGTCCACGACTGAGGATACTGACACGGTCGCAGACCGCCTCCACCTCGGAGAGCTGGTGCGACGACAGCAGAATGGTCACGCCCTCGTCGCGCAGGCGCAGCATGATGGTCCGCACGTCACGTTGCCCCACGGGATCGAGGCCCGAAGCGGGCTCGTCGAGGACCACGACGCGCGGCCGCCCGGCAAGCGCCTGGGCGATGCCGAGCCGCTGCAGCATGCCGCGCGGGAACGTCCGCAGGCGGTTGCCGCCCCGACCCTCCAGGCCGACAAGACCGAGGAGGGCGTGCGTGCGTGCCGCGATGTCCCGCTCGGGCAGTCCTCCCAGGCGGGCATACAATCGCATCGCCTGGTCCGCGGTCAGCTGGCTCGGGAAGTAGGGCTGCTCGGGCAGGAACCCGATCAGCGCCCGGTTGGCGGGTATCCTCGTCGGACGACCCAGCACATCGAACGTTCCCGCCGTCGGCCGCACGAGACCCATGAGCATCTTCAGTGTGGTCGTCTTGCCGGCGCCGTTGGGGCCGAGCAGACCATGGATGGCCCCTTCAGGGACCTCGATCGACACGTCTTCCACCGCCGTCCGAGGCGCGCTCCATGGCGCGGCCTGGTACACCTTCGCGGCGCCGGAGATCAGGATGGCGGGCGCAGCCACTGTGCTCACTTCAGCCCCTTCTTCGCTTGTGCCTTCAGACGCAGGAATTCCTCGCGCGTCAGCGCGAACGAGTGGCTGCCGTCCTTATGCGTGAGGACGTAGTAGAGATACCCCGTGTCGGCGGGTTCCGCGGCGGCCTGCAGCGACGCGAGGCCCGGGCTGGCGATCGGCCCGGGCGGCAGACCTTTGTTCAGATACGTGTTATAGGGGCTTCGGACCCTGAGGTCGCTGTAGAGCAGCCGCGGCTTGTTGCCCAGCACGTACTGCACCGTCGCGTCGATCTCGAGGTACATGCCCTTCGACAGGCGGTTGTAGATGACGGAGGAAACGAGCGGCCGGTCGTCCGCGGTCTTGGTCTCGCGCTCGACCATCGACCCGATCGTGACGAGCCCGTGCATCGTGACCCCGCGAGACGCCGCGTACGCCAGGTCGAGGCCGGACGTCTCCTCGCCGAACTGCGTGAGCATCATCTCCAGGATCTCGCGTGCGGTCGCGCCGGGGGCCACCCGATAGGTCTTCGGGAACAGATAGCCCTCGAGCGAATCGGTGGGGTTCGAGCTTAGAAAGGCGAACCGGAAAGACCTGGCGCCCTTCGTGGCCAGATCGCTGAACTCGGCGCTCGGCACGCCTGTCTTCTCCTCGACGCGCGCCGCCACCTGCCGGATGGTCCAGCCCTCGGGGATGGTCAAGGTCGTCAGCACGACCGGCGGGCCTTCGCGCAACGCCTCGATGGCGTCTCCGTACGTCATGCCCGTCCGCAGGTCGTACACGCCAGGCTGCAGTTGACCCTCGGCGCCCGCCCACTGCACCCTCAGCCGGAACATCGCGGCGTTGTCGATGACGCCCCTGGCGGCCAAGACCCTGCCCACGTCGGCCGGGCTCGAACCGCGCGGGACATCGACTTGCACGGAGCGGCCGGCATCGACGCGTACCTCCGGACGCAGCAGCCCGAGCCATGCGCCGGCAGCGGCCAACACGATGAGCAGCGCGACCGTGCCGGCAACGGCGGCCGAGGCGCGACGCCTCACTTCAGGCCCCTCCTGGCGGCGGCCTTCAGGCGCAGGAACTCCTCGTAGCTTGCGGCGAAGGACTGCGATCCGTCCTTGTGATCCATGATGTAGTACAGGTACTTGCTCTTGGTCGGAGTCGCCGCAGCCTGGAGGGCGGTGAGCCCCGGGCTGGCGATCGGCCCCGGCGGCAGGCCCTCGTGGAGGTAGGTGTTGTACGGGCTCGGCGCCTGCAGGTCCGCCAGCAGCAGCTTGTTCTTGTTGCCGATCACGTACATGACCGTCGAGTCCAGCTGCAGGCGCATGTGTATCGCCAGGCGGTTGTAGATCACCGACGCGACGAGCGGCCGGTCCTTCGCGACGCTCGCCTCCCGCTCGATGATGGACGCGATCGTGACCACGCCGTGCTGGGAGACACCTTTCGACGCCGCGTAGGTGAAGTCGATGCCCGCGGTCTCCTTCTCGTATTGCGCCAGCATCATGCGGATGACGTCGGCCGCGGTCGACTTCTCCTTGACCTCGTATGTCTTCGGGAAGAGGTAACCCTCGAGCGAACCGGTGGTGTTCGACTGCAGGAAGGCGAAGTCGAAGGACTTGGCGCCGGTGGTGGCGAGCGTGGTGAACTCGGCACGCGGGATGCCCGTCGCGGACTCGACCCGGGCGGCCACCTGCCCTATCGTCCAGCCCTCGGGGATCGTCACCTTGGTGTACACGACCGGCGGCGGGCCCTCTTCGAGGATCCCGAAGACCTCCGCGTAGTCCGAGCCCGTCACCAGCGTGTACGTTCCGGCCTTGAGGCGGCTCGCGACCCCGTCCGTACGTGCGCGCAGGTCGAACATCGTCGCGTTCGCCACGATGCCGCGCGCCGCCAGCATCCTGCCGACCTGGGAGCTGGAGGTGCCCTTCGGGATCGTGACCGTGACGCTCGCCCCCGCGGCGACGTCCACGGCCGGGCGGAACAGCGTGTACCAGACGCCCGCGGACACACCCGCCGCTACGAGCATGACCAGCAGGATGGCAGCGACGCACCCGCGAGGCCGACGCGGACTCGCGGGAGTGACGGTCCGCTTGGAGCGCCCACGCTGCGGCGGCCGATGCGCGCGGGAGCGGCGCGGCTCCGGGCGGCGGGACGCACTCTGGCGCTGCCGCGGCTCCTGCCCCGCCAGCGAGGGATCCGGCAGAGGCCCGGATGCTCCGTCGAGTTCGCCGATGCTCGGTTCGTCGGTCACGATGCGCCTTTCGCGTCCAAGTAGGTCTGGAGCAGCAGACAGGCCGCGGTCATGTCGACCCGCCCGCGTCGCCCGCGGGAATCGAGACCGGCCTCGGCCATCGCGCGCTCCGCGGCCATCGACGTCAGCCGCTCGTCCTGGTATGCAAGCGCGACACCGAGGCGGTCCGCCAGCCCATCCGCGATCCGGCGGACCGCGATCGCCTGCGGGCCTTCCGAGCCGTCCATCGAGAGCGGGAGTCCGATCACGAGCTCACCGACCTCGTAGTCGTCGAGCAGCCGTTTGAGTGGACCGATGTCTCGCGCCAGCTTGCTCGCGTCGAGGACGGTGAGTGGCGTCGCGACCACGCCCGACGGGTCGGAGACTGCCACCCCGATGCGCTTCTCGCCGATGTCGAGACCGAGCCAGCGCATGCGTGCTATCGGGCCGCGAGGGACTGACGTGCGGCGTCGAGCGCCGCGGGAATCCCGTCCGGGGACTCGCCACCGCCCTGGGCCATCGCCGGCTTGCCGCCGCCCCGGCCCTGCACGAGCGGCGCCATCGTCTTGAGCACGGCCCCGGCATCGAAGCCCGCCGACACGGCGCCGTCAGTGCCGGCCGCCAGCAGCAGCACCTTGCCTTCGTTCTCGCCGGCGAGCACCACGGCCACGGAATCACCCTGGGAGCGGATCGTGTCGGCGATTCCGCGCAGTTCGTCGATGCTCATGCCGTCCAGCCGCCCGGCGCGCAGTTCGTAGCCGGCCAGGTGGTACTGCTCGATCGCGCCGAGGTCGAGCGCTCCCCGCTTGGCGGTCGCGGCGGCCTTCTCGGCGTCCTTGAGGCGCTTCTGGAGCGCGACGACCTTCTCTGCGACTTCGGCCGGCCGCACCTTGAGCGCATCGGCGGCGGCGGCCAGGACGGCCTCGTCGGCACGAACGGCGTCGAGCGCGTCGAAGCTCGTCACAGCCTCGATGCGGCGCAGGTTCGCGCCCACCGAGCCCTCTGAGACGATGCGCAGAAGACCGATCTCGCTCGTCCGCGCGACATGCGTGCCACCGCAAAGTTCCTTGCTGAAGTTGCCTACCTCGAGGACGCGGACGATGTCGCCGTACTTCTCGCCGAAGAGCGCTGTGACCCCCGCCTCCCGGGCGCTCGAGAGCGAGGTCTCGTACGCCCGCACGGGGTGGTCTTCCATGATCTTGGCGTTGACCATCCTCTCGACCTTGGACAGCTGGTCGGCGGTCATGCCCTCGAAGTGGGTGAAGTCGAACCGCAGCCGCTCGGGTGAGACGAAGCTCCCCGACTGCTTCACGTGTTCGCCGAGGACGAGCCGCAGCGCCCACTGGAGGATGTGCGTGGCCGTGTGGTTGCGCCGGATCCGCTCGCGGCGAAGGTGGTCGATCGAGGCGTGGACCTTGCTCCCCACGGTGAGGGGGTCGGCGTCGGGCGCCAGTGTGCCCGCGTGGGAGATCAGGCCGGCCTGCGGGATGCGCGTGCTCTCGACGGTGAACACGGCGCCGTCGTGGGTGATGACACCCGTGTCGCCGACCTGGCCGCCTTGTTCGCCGTAGAACGGCGTGGCGTCCAGGACGATCTCCGCGCGCGCACCCGGCGCGAGCGTCGCCGCGAGCTGACCGTCGACCACGATCCCGAGAACGGTCGCATCCGCTTCATCGACCTCGTAGCCGACGAAGTCCACATCACCCGCAGCACCGGCCAGCTCGGAGAAGGCGCCTCCGTACGTGTTCCACGACTCGTCCTTCACGGCGGCCCGGGCGCGCTCGCGCTGCGCCGACATCTCGGCCTCGAAAGCCGTCATGTCGACCGACAGGCCGGCCTCAGCGGCGATCTCGGCCGTCAGCTCGATCGGGAAGCCGAAGGTGTCGTGCAAGGTGAACGCGACGCGCCCGTCGAGCTCCCGGTCGTCGTTCTGCTGTGTGCGAAGGACCTCGGCATCGAGAAGCACGAGCCCCTGCCTGAGTGTCGACGAGAAGCGCTGCTCTTCGGCCGAGACGATGCGCGATATGAGTCCGTGGTGCTCGACGATCTCCGGATACGCGTCGCCCATCAGTTCGACGACCTTGTCGATCAGGCGTCCCATGAACGCGTCCTCGACGCCGCCGAGCAGGCGGCCATGGCGGACGGCGCGGCGAAGGAGCCGCCGAAGGACGTAGCCGCGGCCCTCGTTCGACGGCAGGACGCCGTCGGCGATCATGAACGTGACCGAGCGAGCGTGGTCGGTGAGGATCCGCAGGGAGGTGTCGGTCTTCTCGCCGCCTCCGTACGAGACACCGGTGATGTCCTCCGCCACCTCCATGATGGCGCGGAGCGTGTCGGTCTCGAAGTTGGAGTTCACGCCCTGCATGATGCCGGCCACTCGCTCCAGGCCCATGCCGGTGTCGATGTTCTTCTTCGGCAGCGGGACGAGCGTGCCGTCCTCCTGCCGGTCGTACTGCATGAACACGAGGTTCCAGTACTCCAGGAACCGGTCGCAGTCGCAGCCCGGCGCGCAGTCCGCGCTGCCGCAGCCCACGTGCTCGCCCTGGTCGTAGTAGAGCTCCGAGCACGGCCCGCAGGGGCCCGTGGGGCCGGCGGACCAGAAGTTGTCCTTCTCGCCCATCCGGACGATGCGCGCCTGCGGCACGCCGACCTCGTCGCGCCAGATCGCCTCGGCCTCGTCATCGGTCTCGAAGATCGAGATCCAGATGCGGGAGGGGTCCAGACCCAGGACGCTCGTCGAGTACTCCCAGGCCCACGCGCTCGCCTCGGACTTGAAGTAGTCGCCGAAGCTGAAGTTGCCGAGCATCTCGAAGAAG
>CAZHMA010000057.1:0-9549 GCA_964533555.1 uncultured Eubacteriales bacterium | reverse complement strand
CGTTCTTCGACCCCGCCACCGCGCTCAAGATGGGGAAGGGCGTCGGCGCGACCCACGCGGTCACCGGGTCCATCGCCGCCATCGACCCCGCGGTGCGCATCGACATTCGCCTGCTCGAGATCGCCACCGGCAAGGTCGTCGTCACCGAGCAGGTCAAGGGCCACAAGGACAAGTTCTTCGAGCTCGAGGAAGAGCTCGCGAAGCGGTTCTTGAAGGCATTGCAGGAAGCCGACGCCGGGCGCCTTCGCAAGCACCTGCCCGACGCGCTCGCCAAGGCGGGCGTGAAGGTCGCACTGGACGACCAGCCCGCAGACACGGAACGCGGCGTCGTGCTCTTCGGCGGCGGGGTCCGGGTCGAGGTGTCGCCGGCGGCGCTCGTGGCTGCGCGGCGGGACGAGCTGCTGGCGGAGGCCGACAGGCTGCTTGCCGGGCGGGAGGCGTAGGCGACCGATGGCACGCGCGGGCGACTCCATACGGTACGGCTTCGCGGTCGGGCGCGTGATGGTCCTGCGCACCCGCCTGCTCGGCCGGGCCGCCTTCGAGCGCCTGCTCGACGCTCCGGCGTTCGCCGATCAGCGCCGCGTGCTCTCAGAGACGCACTTCGGCAAGTTCATGGAGCACGTGGCAACGGCGGCGGACGTGGAACGTGCCGTCGACGAGTCCCTGCGCGACCTCTACGAGGAGTTCCTGGAGCGCGCGGAGCTCCCGGAGCCCGTCGTCACCTACTTCCGGACCCCGTACGACTTCGCCGCGCTCAAGGGCGTGCTCAAGGCGCGGATGCTCGGCATCGCGCCGGAATGGGGACCGGTCCCGCTGGGCGTTCTTGCGCCAGCGGCGTTCGACGATCCCGCGACCCTGCCCGAGCCCCTCGGGCAGACCGCCCGGTCGCTCATGGCCGTTGACGAGGAGCTCGACGCAGAGTCGATAGACGCCGCCGTCGACCGGGTCATGTTCGCGCGGCTCGTCGAGCTGGCGCGCGCGTCCCGCGTGGACTTCCTGCTTCGCCTGGCCAAGCGCGAGATCGATGTGGCGAACGCCAAGGTGCTGCTGCGCTCGGCGATCGCGCGGCGTTCGCCCGAGGACGCCGGCCGCATGCTCATAGAGGGCGGCGAGTGGCGTGCCGCGGGCGTGCTCGCGCTCGTGCGCAAGCCTGACGAGCTCGCGGAGGCCGTCATGGCGGCGCGTGTTCTGCCGGCGGCCGCGCCGTCCGAGCTGCTCGACCTGACGCGGCTCGACCCGCTGGCGGACGCAGCGGTGGCGCGGCTGACGCGCGAGGCCTCACGGATGCCCGTCGGCCCGGAGCCGGTGCTCGGCTACGTGCTGGCGCGGCGGGCCGAGGCCATCACCGTGCGCTCGGTGCTTGTCGGCAGGCTCGCGGGCCTGCCGCGTGACGTCGTCGCTTCCCGGCTGCGGGAGGTGGCCTCGTGAGCGCGCGGGTGGCGATCGTGGGCGACGCCGTCTCGGTGGCGGGCTTCCGCCCGCTGGGCTTCGCCGCGTATGCCGTGGAGGACCCGGCGAGCGCGCGGGACCTGTGGCCCGAGCTGGCCGGCGGTGAGTTCGGCGTCGTGTTCCTGACCGAGGCCGTGTACCAGGCGCTCGAGGACCTGGTCCGCGAGGCGGCCGACCAGCCGTTCCCGGCGGTCACGGTCATCCCGGGAGCGGGAAGCCCCGGCGGGGTCGGCCAGGCGAAGATCGACCGTGCCATTGAGCGTGCACTCGGCACCACGGTGCCGTTCGGAGAAGAGGAAAGCTAGATGGAGCAGGGCACGATACGCAAGGTTGCCGGTCCGCTGGTCGTGGCCGAGGGGCTCGCGAAGGCGAGGATGTACGACCTCGTGCGCGTCGGCGCCGAAGGCCTCATGGGCGAGATCATCGAGATGCGCGGCGATCGCGCGTCCATCCAGGTGTACGAGGAGACCGAAGGCCTCGGCCCCGGTGACCCCGTGGAGGGCACCGGCGCACCGCTGTCGGTCGAGCTCGGGCCCGGCATGCTGGAGGCCGTGTACGACGGCGTCCAGCGCCCGCTGGACGTGCTCGAGGCGACGTCGGGTGCCTTCCTCAAGCGCGGCATCACCGCTCCCGGCCTGGACCGCGCGAAGAAGTGGGAGTTCGTGCCGGTCCTGGCCGCGGGCTCGGAGGTCCACGGCGGCGTCATCGTCGGCACTGTGCAGGAGAACGTGGTCATCGAGCACCGGATCATGGTCCCGCCGGGTGTGACCGGCACGCTGGAGGCCATCTCGGCAGGCACGTACACGGTCACCGACGAGATCGGCCGCGTGAAGAAGGCGGACGGCACGGTGGTGCCGCTGAAGCTCATGCAGGTGTGGCCCGTCCGTGTCGCTCGGCCCTACAACCGCAAGGTCTCGGTCACCGACCCGCTCGTGACCGGCACCCGCGTCATCGACACGTTCTTCCCGCTCACGAAGGGCGGCGTGGCCTGCATCCCGGGCCCGTTCGGCGCCGGCAAGACCGTCACCCAGCACCAGGTGGCCAAGTGGTCCAACGCCGAGGTCGTCGTCTTCATCGGCTGCGGCGAGCGCGGCAACGAGATGACCGACGTGCTCATGGAGTTCCCGGAGCTCACCGACCCGTACTCGGGCCAGCCGCTCATGAAGCGCACCGTGCTCGTGGCCAACACCTCGAACATGCCGGTCGCGGCGCGCGAGGCGTCCGTCTACACGGGCATCACGATGGCCGAGTACTTCCGCGACATGGGCTACAACGTCGTGCTGCAGGCGGACTCGACGAGCCGCTGGGCCGAGGCCATGCGCGAGATCTCCGGCCGTCTGGAAGAGATGCCCGGCGAAGAGGGCTTCCCCGCCTACCTCGGCACCAAACTCGCCGCGTTCTACGAGCGCGCCGGCCGCGTCGAGACGCTCGGCGGGGCCGATGGGTCGATCTCGGTCGTCGGGTCGGTCTCGCCCCCGGGCGGCGACCTCTCCGAGCCGGTCGTCCAGAACACCCTGCGCGTCGTGAAGGTGTTCTGGGCGCTCCAGGACCGCCTCGCCTACGAGCGCCACTTCCCGGCCATCGACTGGCTGACGAGCTACTCGCTCTACCTCGACAAGGTGGCGCTGTACTGGAAGGAGCACGTCTCGGCCGAGTTCCGCGGGCGGCGTGACCGGTGCATGGCCATGCTGCAGCGTGAGAACGAGCTTGCCGAGATCGTGCGCCTGGTGGGCCTCGAGGCCCTCTCGGGCGAAGAGCAGATCCTCATGGAGACGGCCAAGTCGATCCGCGAGGACTTCCTCCAGCAGAACGCGTTCCGCGACGACGACCAGTTCACGTCGCTCGCCAAGCAGGACCGCCTGCTGGCCACCATCCTGCTCTTCCACGAGAAGGCACTGGCGGCTCACGAGAACGGGGCGGCGCTCAAGGACATCTTCGCCGCGCCCGTGCGCGAGCGCATCACGCGCGCGAAGTACCTGACCGAGGACGAGGCGCCGGCCGTGCTCGACTCCATCGCCTCCGACATCGAGACCCAGCTCGTCGCCGACCCGGCGGTCGTGCCGGCCGCGCCCGACCGGCGCGCGAAGACCGAGGGGAGCGTGAAGCCGTGATCCGCGAATACACCACCACGCGCGACATCGTCGGACCGCTCCTGCTCGTGGAGAAGGTCGTCGACGTGAAGTACAACGAGCTCGTGGAGCTCGAGTACCCGGACGGCACGAAGACCTTCGGCAACGTGCTGGAGATCGACCGTGACGTCGCGCTCGTGCAGGCGTTCGGCGGCACGCGCGGCAGCAACCCGAGCGAGACCAAGGTCAAGTTCCTGGGCCGCAGCCTCGAGCTGGGCGTCAGCCGCGACATGCTGGGCCGCGTCTTCGACGGCCTCGGCCGCCCGGCGGACGGCGGCCCCGAGATCCTGCCGGACAAGCGGATGTCCATCTACGGCGAGCCGATCAACCCGACGGCGCGCGACTTCCCCGACGACTTCATCCAGACCGGCGTCTCGGCCATCGACGGCTTGAACCCGCTGGTCCGCGGCCAGAAGCTGCCGATCTTCTCGGGAAGCGGCCTGCCGCACAACCAGCTGGCGGCGCAGATCGCGCGCCAGTCGGCCGTGCTCAACCGCAGCGACGACCCCGGCAAGGTCGGCGCCAAGCTCGAGGGCGAGTTCGCCGTGGTCTTTGCAGCCATGGGCATCACGTTCGAGGACGCGGACTTCTTCACCAACGAGTTCCGCTCCACCTCCGCCATCGAGCGCGCGGTGCTCTTCCTCAACCTGGCCGACGACCCCGCGGTCGAGCGCATCGCGACGCCCAGAATGGCGCTCACCGCCGCCGAGTACCTGGCCTACGAGTGCGACATGCACGTCCTCGTGATCCTCACCGACATGACGTACTACTGCGAGGCGCTGCGCGAGGTCTCCGCGGCCCGCAAGGAGGTGCCGGGCCGCCGCGGCTACCCGGGCTACCTCTACACCGACCTCGCGACCATCTACGAGCGCGCCGGGCGCGTGAAGGGCCGCAAGGGCTCCATCACGCAGGTGCCGATCCTCTCCATGCCCGACGACGACAAGACGCACCCGATCCCCGACCTCACCGGCTACATCACCGAGGGCCAGATCATCCTCGACCGCCCGCTCTACCGCCGCGGCATCTACCCGCCGGTGGCCGTCCTGCCGTCGCTGTCGCGACTCAAGCAGAAGGGCATCGGCCCGGGCAAGACGCGCGAGGACCACGCGGACCTCTCGAACCAGCTGTTCGGCGCGTACGCGCGCGGCATCCAGGCCAAGGAGCTCGCCGTCATCCTGGGCGAGGCGGCGCTGTCCGAGAGCGACCGCGCGTTCGTGGCCTTCGCCGACGCGTTCGAGGACCGCTTCATCGCCCAGGGCGAGCACGAGGAGCGCTCGGTCGAAGAGACGCTCGCCATCGGCTGGGAGCTCGTCGCGCTCCTGCCGCGCACGGAGCTCAAGCGCATCAAGGACGAGTTCGTGGACAAGTATCTGCCGAAGACCGCGCCGGGCGAAGGGGCATAGCCGTCCCGTGCAGATCGCGCTCTACATAGCGCTCGGGCTCCTGGTGCTGACGGCCGTCGGTATGCAGGTGTGGATGATGCGCAGCGGCACGCAGGTGCTCCCGGAGTCCCGGCGCGCGCTGTACGTGTTCCTGCGCGTGGTCAACATCGTGCTCGTGCTGGGCGTCGTGGCCGTGGTCATCTACGCGCTGGCGGTGAAGTAGACCATGCCGGCGATCCGCGTGAACCCCAACCGCATGGAGCTGCTGAGGCTGCGCAAGCGCGGTGACGTCGCCCGTCGCGGCCACAAGCTCCTGAAGGACAAGCTCGACGAGCTGATGAAGGAGTTCCTGGCCCGCATCGGCGAGAACCGCCGCCTGCGCGCCGAGGTGGAGCGCGAACTGTCGGCGGCCTTCGGACTGCTCGCCATCGCGCGCGCGGAGGCCGGCAGCGCGGCGCTTTCGCAGGCGCTCATGGCCGGCAGGCCCGTCGACCTGCTCACGGCCACCGAGAAGCACGTCATGAGCGTGAGCGTGCCGGTCTTCGACGTGGCGGAACTGCCGGAGCGCGGCGGCTACTCGCTGGCGACGACGCCCGCGGTGCTGGACGGCGCGCTCGAGCGGCTGGCGGCGGTCGCGCCGCGCATGATCGACCTGGCGGAGCGCGAGAAGGCCATCGAGCTGCTGGCCGCGGAGATCGAGCGCACGCGGCGGCGCGTGAACGCGCTGGAGTACGTGCTGATCCCGCAGATAGTCGAGACGGTCCGCGACATCCAGATGAAGATGGACGAGGCCGAGCGCGGCAACCTGACCCGCCTGATGAAGGTCAAGGAGATCATCGCCGCCAAGGACGAGTCCTAGGCGACGCCGACCCGCTGGGCGAGGCCGGACGCGACCCGGTCGATGGCTCCGATCAGGGAGTCCTTGACCACCGGCTTGTGCACGAAGGCCACGGCTCCCATCTCCCGGGCGACGGTCTCGTCCTCGGTCGTGGTGCTCCCGGTGACGAACACGACCGGCGTCAGGATGCCCTGCTTGCGCATGACGTCCAGTAGGGCGAACCCTCCGAGCGTCGGCATCGCGATGTCGGCCAGCACGACGTCGAAACGGCGCCGCGCAAGCTGGACGAGCGCCGAGGCGCCCTCCGGCACCACCATCACGCGGTGTCCGGCCGCCTGCACCATCCGTGCGGTGATGGCCTGCGCGTCGGGGTCGTCGTCCACTATCAGCACGTCGAGGGCCCGGGCGCGGCCCGGTGACGCGGCGGGAACCATCATGGGGACCGGCTCGGCCGACTCGACGCGGACCGTGCTCAGCACCGAGAGGACCGTCCGCGGTTCGGCCACGATCATCTGGGTGGCCTGGTCGCCCGAGTAGGACGCCAGCGCCTCGTGGAGCTCGAGGTCGAAGGGGTTGGCGACGACGAAGGCGTCTCCAACCGGGGTCGTGACGGGGACCACCAGGTTCGAGCGGCAGAAGGGCGCCGGCAGCACGCCGAGACGGATCTGGTCCGCTGACACCGAGGCGGTCGTGCGGAGTCCCAGGAACTCGGCGGACAGCGCGCAGATCTCGCTGGCGTCCACGCCCGCCGACGCCGCCTTCGCGTACATGTCGGCGGGGCCCATGCGCATGACGACCGCGCGGACGCGCTCGTTCTGCGGGAGGCGGCCCACCAGGAACTCCTTGAAGCGCATGAAGTCGGAGCCGGTGACGCGCTCGCGGCCGATCTCGCGAGCGGTCTCCGAGATGCCGCGGAAGACCACAGAGGTGGCCAGGTTGCGCCGGACCGCGTCCACGACGGTGGCCGCATGGAACGGCTTGGTAAGGTACTCGGTGGCTCCGAGCGCGAGCGCGCGCGAGCGGTCGCGGGCCTCGGACAGAGCGGTCAGGAAGATCACCGGGATGTCGGACGTGCGCGGGTCGATCTGCAGGTCGTCGCAGACCGCGTAGCCGTTCATGCCCGGCATCATGATGTCGAGCAGGATGAGGTCCGGCCGGGACTCCCTCGCGGCCCGCAGGCCGCTGGGGCCGTCGGCCGCCGAGATGACCTCGTATCCGGCGTTGGTGGGCACTTGCTCCACCAGGTCGCGGATCTCAGGGTCGTCGTCGATGCTCAGGACCCGGGAGCGGGTCTCGCCGTCACTCATCGTTGACGACCTCCTTCCTTCTTTGTCAGCTGGCCGCGGTGACCGGCGTGCGGCCGATCGCCCTGGCGACCCGTGCCAGCAAGACGTCGCGCCTTGCCGGCTTGTGCATGTAGTCGACCGCCCCGAGCGAGAGGCCGCGGGCCTCGTCGTCGGGGGCGTCGCTGCCGGTCAGGAAGATGACCGGGGTCTCGATGCGCTGCGACGTCATCACCTGCATGAGCGTGAAGCCGTCCAGCGTCGGCATCGCGATGTCGGCGATCACCAGATCGAAGTGCTTGCCGCCGAGTTCGACGAGGGCCGAGCCGCCGTCCGTGGCGATCGCCACCTCGTACCCGGCGCCGTCGAGCGTCCGCTCGACGAGCGCGCGCGAGTCCGGGTCGTCGTCCACCACGAGCACCAGCGGGCGCCCGGACGCGGACGGGACGGACCTCGCGCTTGTGGGAGGCCGCTTCGCGTCGGGTCGCTTCGCTCCCGGCTGCTTGCCGGCGACGGCGTTGGCCGGCGCGGCCGCGAGGGTGCGCCCCGCCGCCTCCTCGTTCATGGCGAGCAGCTCCTCGGCGAGCACGCGGTCGTAGACGTCCTTGAGTGCGAAGACGTGGTCGCGCACGCGCTGGATGGCACGGTCGGTGAGCAGGAGCGCGCCGTTGCCGCGCACGGTCTCGCGGATCTGCGCCACGGCCTGCCCGGCGCGGATCATCCGCTGGACCTCGGGATCGAACTCGAACACCTCGACGACCGCCTCGCGCCCGCGGTAGCCGGTGCCGTCGCACGCCGGGCACCCGTGGGACTCGGCCACGGTGTCGGGGACGTCGTCGGTGAAGGGCGCCAGCTGGCTCCGCTCCGCCTCGGTGATCGGGCGAGTGGTCCGGCACGACGTGCAGAGCCGCTTCACGAGGCGCTGCGCCACGATTGCGAGCACTCCCTCGGCCATGTCCTCGCGGCTCACGCCGAGCCGCTCGAGCCGGAAGATGGCGGTGGTCGCGTTGGTCGTGTGCAGTGACGTGATCGTCAGGTGCCCCGTGCTGGCGAAGTCCACGGCCATCTTGGCCGAGTAGTTGTCGCGCACCTCGCCGAGGAAGAGCACGTCGGGATCCTGGCGCACGACGGACTTGAGCAGCGATTCGAACGTCACGCCGGCCTTGTCGTTGACCTGCTGCTGGTTCGCGAGCGGGATCTTGTACTCGACCGGGTCCTCGATGGTCAGTATCGAGCGCTGATGACCGTCGATGCCCGAGACGACGCTGTAGATGGTCGTGGTCTTGCCCGAGCCGGTGGCTCCCACGACGACGATGAGCCCCTGCGAGCGGCGGGACAGCTGCTCGAGGCGCTCCGCCTGGGCCTCGGTCATCCCAAGGTCGGTGAGGGGGACGGGCTTCGTCGTGACCTGGAGCAGCCGGACGATGAGGCTCTCGCCGTGCGGCGTCGAGGTGGTGGCAAGCCGCAGCTTGTAGCGGTGTTCTCCCACGGCCGCCTCAAGGCTGCCGTCCTGCGGCTTGCGCCGCTCGGCGATGTCGAGGCCGGCGATGGCCTTGAGCCTTGAGATGAGCATCGACGCGGTGCGGCGGTTGAGCGTCACGAAGTCGCGCAGGTCGCCGTCGACTCTGAAGCGCACGACCGCGTTGCTGTCCTTCGGCTCGATGTGGATGTCGCTGGCGCGCTGGGCGGCGGCGGCCGAGATCATGTTGTTGGCGATGAAGGCGATTCTGCCGTCACCGGTGACTTCGTCGGGATCGAGCTCCTGATCCAGGTCGTCGCTCTCGGGGCCGAGGTCGGCATTGCCGTCGCTGCCGAAGCGATAGACGCGCTCGGTCTGCGCCGGCGCGTCGGACTGGCCGTCCGCGCCCGTGAGCAGCGAGAGGATCACGCGCGGCTCCGCGATGTAGAGGTTGAACTTGAGGTCGGGGTCCCAGAATCGCTGCACGGTGTCCAGCAGGTCGAGATCGAACGGATGACTGACGGCCAGGCCGGGCCCCTGCGTGGTCCGGATCGGCACGACGAGGTTCTTGCGGCAGAACGCCGGGGGCAGCGCCTCGAGGTCGATCTGGTCGGGCTTGATGGCGACGAGCCGCTCGAGTCGCATGAACTTCGCGATGATCGCCGCGAGGTCCGCCTGCCCGAGGCCGAGTGCGGTGCTGCGGGCGTACAGGTTCGCCGGGCGCATCGTGTCGTAGTCGAAGGTCGCGCCTGCCGGCGGACGCACATTCTCCTTCAGGTAGTCGCAGAAGCGCACGAAGTCGCTGGCCATGACATGGTCGGTCCAGTGGCTTTGCGCCTCGACGATCTCGCAGAACCGCGCGCCCGTCTCCAGATGGCGCTCGACGGCGGCGACCAGTTCGGCCGGCCTGAACGGTTTGATGAGGTGAGCCACGGCGCCGAGCGCGAACGCCCGCGCACGGTCCTGCTCGCCATCGAGTGCGGTCAGGAACACGATCGGCACGGCGGCC
>CAZHMA010000056.1:0-9693 GCA_964533555.1 uncultured Eubacteriales bacterium | reverse complement strand
GCCGGCGACCTGGCGGCCATCCTGACCAACCTGGAAGAGCGCGACGTGCTCTTCATCGACGAGATCCACCGGCTAAACCACATGGTGGAGGAAGTCCTGTATCCCGCCATGGAGGACTTCAACATCGACGTCGTGATCGGCAAGGGGCCGGCCGCGCGATCCCTGCGCCTCGAGGTCCCCCGCTTCACGCTCGTGGGCGCGACGACGCGGACGGGTCTGCTCACGGGGCCGCTGCGCGACCGGTTCGGCATCTCGTTCCGTCTCGACTACTACTCGCCGGAGGACCTCGAGGCGATCGTGAAGCGGTCGGCCGGGATCCTCGGCGTCGACATCGACCGGGAGGGGGCCGCGGAGATCTCACGTCGCAGCCGGGGCACACCCCGCCTGGCGAACCGCCTGCTCAAGCGCGTGCGCGACTTCGCGCAGGTGCGCTACGACGGCCGGATCACCGAGGACATCGCCGCGGAGGGCCTGGCCTTCTTCGAGGTCGATCATGTGGGCCTCGACAAGATGGACGTGCGCATCCTGGAGACGCTCATCGTGAAGTTCTCCGGCAAGCCGGTCGGACTCAACACGCTGGCCAGCGCCGTCTCGGAGGACGCCGAGACGCTTGAGGACGTGTATGAGCCGTTCCTGCTGCAACTCGGCTTCCTCGACCGCACCCCGAAAGGCCGCCAAGCGACGCGCCGGGCCTACGAGCACCTCGGCCTGACCCCGCCGGCCGAAGGGCCGTCGCTCTTCTGAACCGCCCGCGCGACGACCGAGGAGGCCCCGTGGCCAGGAAGTGCCCGAACTGTGGTGCGTTCAACGCAGGCAAGGCGGACGTCTGCAGCGTGTGCGGCCACCGGCTCGGCGGGAGCGACCCTGCGCGAGCGGGTGATCCCGGGGAAGCGGACTTCGTCGACCGGATAGTGAGCAACGCGATCCTGGTGGAGAAGCCGGCGGACTGGCTCGACCGTCACAGCGACGACTGATCACGTACGCGATTCGAGGCAGGACAGGTGCCGACAGCCACGGTGGGGGACAAGAGGGTCCGGCTCCAGCCGCTGTGGCTGCGCGTCGACAGCAATCGCACCAAGCTCGCGGTCTTCGTCGTGGCGTTCGTCGGCGGCTCGGCCGCACTCCTCACGGCGGCGCTCGTGGCGCTTCCCGGCTGGCTCCTCGGGTGGGGTGCCGACCAGATCGACCTGATCCCACGCGGCGAGTGGTTCGGCCGCTACCCTTGGGTCGTCCTGGGTGCGTTCCTGCTGATGCTGGCCGGAGGCGCGCTCATTGCCGCCGTGCAGCTGGCCAACGCCCACGACTGGGTCCGCAACCGGTTCCAGGCAAGGGCGTACGGGCCCGGGGATGACCCGCGCCTGGGTCGGGCGGTCGAGGAGATGTCCATCGCGGCGGGTCTGGCGCAACCGCCCGAGCTCGTGGTGATCGCGGCGGATTCCGTGAACGCAGTGGCCGTCGGCACGAGTCGCAAACGTCCCCTGATAGGCGTGACGCAAGGGTTTCTCACCGAGCTCGAGGAGCCCGAGCAGCGCGCTGTCGTGGCGACCCTCATCGCGCGGATCTGCGCCGGAGACATCCTGTTCGGGACTGCCTTGGCCGCCCTCATGGGACCGATCCGTGCGATCCGCGAATCCGGCAAGGGCGCGAAGGGCGTGGCCAACGCCACGGGGGGCTGCTTGAGCGACGGGTGTTCTGACCCCGGCTGCTCGGGATGCAACGGGATCGGAGACGGGTGCAGCGGCTGCGCGGACCTCGGTGACGACGGGCTGGGCGGCTGCGCGGGCGCGATCGTCGTCGTGCTCTTCCTCGCGCTGGTCGCGGCGGTCACGTATGCGGCCGTGGTCGGCGCCGCATGGATCGTCACGCTGTGGGGGCGCGCGCTACACCGGACGAGCTACGAGAAGGCCGACGCAGAGGGCATGCTGCTGCTCAAGGATCCCGCGCCGATGCTCTCGGCACTTCGAAAGGTCGTGAAGTCGACGACCGGCGTCGGGGACGGCGATCCTTCCTACGACGGCATCTTCTACGCGCCGACCAGCGGGACGACGAAGGTCGAGCCCGACGAGCGCAGGCGATTCGAGCGATTGCGCGAGGTGCTCGGCACCGAGGGGCTGGCCGCGTCGCTCGCGGAATGATGACTCGTTCGCTCTGTTTGCCAGCGGACTGCTACGATGCGGGAGGGGCAATCGCATCCGCGGAGGTCGGGGGGATCCAGTGACTCGTCGTTCTGTCTGCGCGCTCGTCTGCCTGGTCGCGATGGCAGTGTTCGTGTGTGCCGGTGTGGCTGTCGCTGGCACCGGGTCCGCGGGCTGGCGGACCGGGGCGTCCAGGCCGCTGGCCGGCGGCGTTCGCGCGGCGACTCTCGCCCCCGCTGACGACATCCCCGGCGTGGCTCTGGCCATGCCATCCACCGTGACCGACACCCTTGATGCGTCGACGGACATCGACGACGTCTACCGGGTGCACCTCGAGGTCGGCCAGGTGTTCGACGCCGAGTTGAGCGCGCCGACTCCGCCGCCCCGATGGGGCAAGCAGGGGTACGTCGAGCGCTTCACGCTACTGCCCGACTACTCGGTGCCCACGGACACGTGGCTCGATGGGGAGATGAATCTCACGGCCACCGGCGTGACCTGCACGATGGGTGGACGGACGTGGACCGTGTCCGGTGACATGGCCGAGTCCCTGGCCCTGCACGGCCCGCTCTATGTGCATCTCTACACGCACGACGACTACTCACAAGCCGGCTTCGAGCTTGACAGCTTCATCGTCGATGCGGGTCCGGGTACGACGCCGAGCGTGGACGAGCACTTCGATTCCTCCGTCGTGACGTCGTGGACCGCGGAGTACATGGACTCCGGCGTGTTGGTGGGCCCCGGGTCGTGGGTCACGACCCGGAGCTTACCTTCGGTGCGGCCTGGCACCTACCGAGGCTCCGCCGGCCTGCAGTCCGCCATGCCGGTGGTCACCAGCTTGCCGGCGCGGATCCGGTTCCGCATGCGGTGCTCGGGCAACTCGTACCGCTATCCGCAGATACGGTTGGGGCCCTCCGACAACGTGCACTCGTACGTCGTTCTCTGGGTGCCCGGATCGGTCGAACACGACTACGTGGGAAGTGACCTCTACACCCTGTTCTTCGAGGACGCACTCATCCAGGATCCCGGCCCCGACTTCGATCTCTACCTGCTTCCGCCCGGTACGCCGAGCCTGGCCACCGCTGTCCCGGTCTGGGGATCGACCACGCCCGACACATCCGATGAGGCGTTCACATACGTCGCGCGGACGCACGGCGACTACTACCTGGTCGTGAACGCCTATGCCGGGTCCGGCGAGTACACGCTGTCGGCGTCGACACGTCCCGTCGACCCGGACTTCGAGATACCCGGCGTGGCCCATTCGCTGCCGTTCGCCGATGCCGACACCCTCGACGGGCTTGCCGACATGCAGGACGTCCGCGCGATCTACCTCAAGGCGGGCGAGCGGGTGGACGTGTTGCTGTCGGGGAGCAGCGGCACGGACTTCGACACGTACCTGTTCGGCCCGGAGGCGACCTCGACCGCCGGTGCGGTCCAGCCCCTGGCATACTCGGTCTCCGACACATCATCGGAGCGGATGTCACTCACGGCGCGCACGACGGGAACGCACTATCTCGTGGTGGACGGCCGATGGACCGCAGTGGCCGGCACGTACACGCTGAGCGCGATGCGAGGCATCTCCGATCCGGACGGCGACATCCCCGGGACAGCGCGGACGGTGCCGTTCGTCGTGAACGACGCCCTCGACCCGATGCTCGATCCGCACGACGTCTCGCGGGTGTACTTGGTGCAGGGTCAGCGGCTCGATGCGAGCCTGTGGTTCGATCCCGGGTCGGAGTTCGACGCGCGGCTCTACGGTCCGCTCAGCACCACCCTCGCGCCGGGACTCACGCCGCTGCCATGGACCGGCGGGGCGGGTCCGTCGGCGATCCAGCGCAGCTGGGTGGCGGACAGGTCCGGCTACTACTACCTCGACGTCAGCGCGGGCGTGGACAGCCCCGGCGGCCTCTACTCCCTCCAGGTCACCGCCTCGACGCCGGTACTCAGCGCGACCGCGATATCGATCCGGTCGAGTGCATCGAGCGTGCGCTACCGTGTGCCGTTCCGGCTGACCGGAGTGCTCACGCCCGGGCGTATGGGCGACCCGTGCGTGGTCGAGGTCCGCAAGCCGGGGTCGGCCCGTTGGTCGTACTCCTCGGCACGGCTGTGCTACTCGGAGACGGGAGCGGGCGCCAACTGGTGGTATCGCTACACGCCGCTGCTGCGTGGCACCTACACCTTCCGGGTCCGCTTCGCCGGTGACGGATGGCGTCTTGCGTGCCGATCGCCGAACACGGTCGCTGTCAGAGTCCGCTAGCCGAGTGGTCGGGGACGCCCGCGGGCGCGTTCGCCGGGAGGCCGGCGCGTCGGATCTGCGCATGCGAGGGATTGCGGTCCGCAGGCGCGCATCGGAACGTTGGCCGGCGCGTCCGGCGTCAGAGGGGGGTTTGGCATGATGAGTCGTGTGACGAGGTCGTGGTTCTGCGCGCTGGTGCTCGTGACGCTTCTGCCGGTCGCGTCCACAGCCTTCGGACGGGCATCTGCGAACGCCCGCGGTGTAGCGTTGCGTCCCGGCTTCCGATCGTCGGGCGCGGGCGTCATGCGGGCGACGAGCGCCTCCGCATCGATCGATGACGACATCCCGGGCACCCTCCTGATCCTGCCCGGCACGGCGACCGACGCGCTCGATGTGCTCACCGACGTGAACGATGTCTATCGCGTGCACTTGAGCGTCGGGGAGCCCCTCGATGTGACGTTGTTCGCGCCCCCTCCGTCCTCGCGGGTCGAGGAGCAGTGGGTCTACAGGGAGTCCTCACACCTCAGCCCGCCGTTCGTTGTGCCGACGGACTCATGGCTCGACGGTGAGATGCTCGTGACGACGACCGGCGTGAGCACCACCATGGATGGGCGGTCCATGCAGCTTGTCGCCGACATGGACGCAGCGCTCGCAGCGGGAGGCCCGTGGTATCTCCATGTATGGGCAGGCGAGGACTACTCGGCACAGGGTCTCCAGATCGATTGGGTATCGGTCGACGGTGGCCCGGGCACCCCGGCGATTCTGAACGATGAGTTCGACTCGCCGAACGACCCCGATTGGGTGACGACCTTCGACACGCAGACCGGACCTGGCACCGGAACCGTGGAAACGAGCCAGAGCGTGATCTGGCTGAAGCCGGACGCCGTCGTCGGCACGGCCGCGATCCGGTCAGCGACGCCCGTCATCTCGAGTCTGCCGGCCAGGATCAGGTTCCGAGTCCGCTACCCGGGCACCGGGTTTCGTGGCGCTTTCGTCGCTCTGACCAAGACCGGGGTCTACACGGACCAGATGGCGTTCTGGATGATCGGCACGACCGACCACGACTGGATGGGAAACTGGATCGCCGCGCAGTCGCGTGAGGACGTTGTCGTGACCGACCCCGCCCCGGACTTCGATCTCTACCTGCTTCCGCCCGGTACGCCGAGCCTGGCCACCGCTGTCCCGGTCTGGGGATCGACCACGCCCGACACATCCGATGAGGCGTTCACATACGTCGCGCGGACGCACGGCGACTACTACCTGGTCGTGAACGCCTATGCCGGGTCCGGCGAGTACACGCTGTCGGCGTCGACACGTCCCGTCGACCCGGACTTCGAGATACCCGGCGTGGCCCATTCGCTGCCGTTCGCCGATGCCGACACCCTCGACGGGCTTGCCGACATGCAGGACGTCCGCGCGATCTACCTCAAGGCGGGCGAGCGGGTGGACGTGTTGCTGTCGGGGAGCAGCGGCACGGACTTCGACACGTACCTGTTCGGCCCGGAGGCGACCTCGACCGCCGGTGCGGTCCAGCCCCTGGCATACTCGGTCTCCGACACATCATCGGAGCGGATGTCACTCACGGCGCGCACGACGGGAACGCACTATCTCGTGGTGGACGGCCGATGGACCGCAGTGGCCGGCACGTACACGCTGAGCGCGATGCGAGGCATCTCCGATCCGGACGGCGACATCCCCGGGACAGCGCGGACGGTGCCGTTCGTCGTGAACGACGCCCTCGACCCGATGCTCGATCCGCACGACGTCTCGCGGGTGTACTTGGTGCAGGGTCAGCGGCTCGATGCGAGCCTGTGGTTCGATCCCGGGTCGGAGTTCGACGCGCGGCTCTACGGTCCGCTCAGCACCACCCTCGCGCCGGGACTCACGCCGCTGCCATGGACCGGCGGGGCGGGTCCGTCGGCGATCCAGCGCAGCTGGGTGGCGGACAGGTCCGGCTACTACTACCTCGACGTCAGCGCGGGCGTGGACAGCCCCGGCGGCCTCTACTCCCTCCAGGTCACCGCCTCGACGCCGGTACTCAGCGCGACCGCGATATCGATCCGGTCGAGTGCATCGAGCGTGCGCTACCGTGTGCCGTTCCGGCTGACCGGAGTGCTCACGCCCGGGCGTATGGGCGACCCGTGCGTGGTCGAGGTCCGCAAGCCGGGGTCGGCCCGTTGGTCGTACTCCTCGGCACGGCTGTGCTACTCGGAGACGGGAGCGGGCGCCAACTGGTGGTATCGCTACACGCCGCTGCTGCGTGGCACCTACACCTTCCGGGTCCGCTTCGCCGGTGACGGATGGCGTCTTGCGTGCCGATCGCCGAACACGGTCGCTGTGAGGGTTCGCTAGCTGTAGTTCCCACTACGGACCGTCAATCAGGCTTGGCCCGGCGACGCTGCGGGTATAGTGCGTAACAATAGTTACAAGCGCGGGGGGCGCGTCCGATGTCGCATCGGGCGCGCCTCTCCGTCGGTCTCTCAAGGAGGCGGTCACATGAAGGCACTGCAGTTCGTCGAGTGGCAGAAGCCGGCGGTCCTCACCGAGGTGCCGGTGCCCGATCCGGGTCCGGGTGAAGTGCTGATCAAGGTCGGCGGATCCGGTGCGTGCCACTCCGACCTCCACATCATGGAGTGGCCGGGCGGCATGCTCCCGTGGACGCTGCCGTTCACGCTCGGCCACGAGAACGCGGGCTGGGTAGAGAAGCTCGGCGCTGGGGTCACTGACTTCAAGAAGGGCGAGCCCGTCGCCGTGTACGGACCGTGGGGCTGCGGCCACTGCTACGCATGCGTACAGGGCCACGAGATCTACTGCGAGAATGCGGCGGTCACGAACGGCGGCGCGGGCGGCGGCGGCCTGGGTCTCAACGGCGGCATGGCCGAGTACCTTCTCGTGCCGCACGCTCGACTGCTCACCAAGCTCGCCAAGCTCGACCCGCGCGAGGCGGCTCCCTACACCGACGCCGCACTCACTCCGTATCACGCCATCAAGCGTTCTCTCCACAAGCTGAGTCCGCGCTCGACAGCCGTCGTCATCGCGGTCGGTGGGCTCGGCCACATGGGTGTTCAGATCCTGAAGGCCATGAGCTCCGCGCAGATCATCGCGGTCGACGTCGCCCAGGACAAGCTCGACTTGGCGAAGCAGGTGGGCGCGGACTACGGCTTCCTGTCGACCGATCCGGACGTCGTGGCGAAGATCCGCGAGCTCACCGGCGGACGCGGCGCGGATGCGGTGTTCGACTTCGTCGGCCTTGAGCCCACGATCGCGCTCGGGTCCAAACTGCTCGCGCAGATGGGCGACTTCACGGTCGTCGGCATCGGCATGGGCAACATGAACTGGAACTTCATGGCCCTGCCGTACGAGGTCAATCTGACTTCCACCTACTGGGGCACGCGCTCGGAGCTGATCGAAGTGCTCGCGCTCGCGGAGCGTGGTCTGCTCAAGGGCCACATCACGTACTATCCGCTGGATCAGGCGCCGAAGGTGTACGAGGACCTGGCCGCAGGCAAGATCGTCGGCCGCGCCGTGATCACGCCGAACGGCTAGCGTCGGGGCAACAGCGAGCCGCATGTTCAGGAGGGGTCGCCCGTGTCGGCGGCCCCTCCTTCGTGTGAAGTAGTACCGGGTTGTGCGTGCTCGAGCCCGACGGGCGGCGTGTCGGACACCGCGCACTCGGTCGAGCGCGCTACAGGGTCACCTCGTACGCCCACCAGCCATGGAGATTGCAGTGCTCGACCGCGCGCAGGACCGTCCCCGCCGGCAGGTCGACCACGATGCCGACGGCGGGGGAGGTGACCACCGGCGACAGGTCGAAACGGGCGATCGGCGTCATGCCCGCGTACAGCTCGATGAAGGTGATGTAGTGGTCGACACCGTTGGGGTGCGCGACCTCGTGCCCGACCTCCACCTTGACGAGCGTCGCGGTGCCGGTCTTCTCGGTCGTGATGAACGGTGTGTGCTTCTTCGCGAAGTCGTCGGACGATGCGAAGTCCGACACGACGGTGACGGCGGGAACGTCGCTCATGGGGGCCTCCTCGAAAGGCGTCGGTCGCGGGGCGGACGTGCGGGCGCGCGCGGCACCCGGCATGGTATCTACCCGAATGTCCGCGCCCGCGTAAGGTAGAATCGTTCGCGACGCGCACATCCTCCTCTGTCCCGGAGAGCCGCATGCCTTTCCACACCGGTCTCGTACACCGCGCCAGCCTCGTGCTGGTCGTCGTCGACGTTCAGGAGAAGCTGGCGGCAGCGATGCACCACCGCGATGCGGTCGTGGCCTCCATCGTCCGCATGGTGCGCTTCGCCGAGCTCGTCGGCGCGCCGATCGTGGTCACCCGCCAGTACCCCGAGGGCCTGGGTGACACGGTGCCGGAGCTGGCAGCCGCTCTGGCGGAGGCGGCCAAGACGGTGCACGTGTCCGTGATCGACAAGCTCTCCTTCTGCGCATGCGACGAGCCCGCTTTCCTCGAGGCCCTGTACGACACGGCACGCAGCCAGGCCATCATCGTCGGCATGGAGACGCACATCTGCGTGACGCAGACCGCCATCACGCTGGCTAAGAAGACGTATCCGGTGCAGGTCCCCGCTGACGCATGCTGCTCGCGGCGCGACGCGGACCACATGACCGCGCTCGATCGCATGCGCGATGCTGGCGTCGTCGTGACCACGAGCGAGTCGGTCATGTACGAGGCCGTCTCACGCGCCGGGACCGACGAGTTCAAGCGCCTTCTCGCCATCGTCAAGGAGGGGTAGCCGGTCCGCCCGGGCCGACGGCCTGCACTCCGGCGCTCGCCCATACGGAGGTAACCCATGCTCTCGGATGTCGAGATCGCCCAGAACGCCCAGCTGCGCCTTGTCCGCGAGGTCGCCGAGGACCTCGGCCTCGGCCCGGACCTGCTCGAGCCGTACGGGCGGTACAAGACCAAGGTCTCGCTCAAGGCCCGCGCGGCGCTCGCCGACCGGCCGAACGGGCGCTATGTGGTGGTCACCGCGATCACGCCGACCCCACTGGGCGAGGGCAAGACGCTCACGACCGTGGGGCTGGGTCAGGCCTTCGCGCGGACCGGCCGCTCGGCATTCACCGTGATCCGGCAGCCCTCTCTCGGCCCCGTCTTCGGCATAAAGGGCGGCGCGGCCGGCGGCGGGTACAGCCAGGTGCTGCCGATGACGGATCTGAACCTGCACCTCACCGGCGACGCGCACGCGGTGACGGCGGCGCACGACCTGTGCTCGGCCTTCATCGACAACGCCCCCCACCATCGCAGCCACGTGGACCCCGACCCCTACCCGGTCCCATGGCCCCGCCTCATGGAACTCCCCGGCCGGGCC
>CAZHMA010000055.1:0-9705 GCA_964533555.1 uncultured Eubacteriales bacterium | reverse complement strand
AAAAGATCGCTCGGAGCTTTCAAGCCCGGCAACGGTCGGGTCGACGGGCGGCCGCCCCTGTGGGGCAGTGGGCCCGGTGCAGTCGGGCCGAAGTTCTACCGCGAAACAACGCCCCCTCCGGGCAAGGTCAGAGGCTACGGTCTG
Organism: uncultured Eubacteriales bacterium; assembly: GCA_964533555.1. Classification (GTDB taxonomy): domain Bacteria; phylum Actinomycetota; class Coriobacteriia; order Anaerosomatales; family PALSA-660; genus JANYAK01. The sequence goes on along the minus strand of CAZHMA010000055.1, from coordinate 9,561 downwards.
ACCGAAGCACCGCGTGGCGCACTCGGCCACTTCGTCACCGCTTCGGCCGGCAAGATCGTGTCCTACCAGTGCGTCGTTCCCACCACGTGGAACGGCTCGCCGAAGGACGGCCCGGACTCGGGGCTCGGCGCGAATCCGGCGATCAACAACGGCACCACGAAGCGTGGCCCGATGGAGCAGGCGATGATCGGCGTTCCGTTCAGTGACACCGCCAAGGTGGCGGTGCCCGGAGGCGGCGATCGTCAGAGCGGCGTCGAGGTCCTGCGTGTAGCCCAGTCATTCGATCCGTGCATCGCGTGCGCGGTCCACTAGCTGAGTCGTCGGAGGTGAAAACTGTGAAGAGAATCTCAATCGTACTTCTGGTGGCGTTCATGCTCGTGCTCGCCGCCAGCGGCACTGCGTACGCGAACTTCGGCCCTCACGGCGGCTACACGAGTGACACGGACGGCTGCGCCGCGTGTCACCGCGCCCACACGTCCTTCTCGACGCTCGGGTGGACCGACCTTCAGGGCGAGCAGCGGGCCAGCGCCTTGCTGATCTCCGATGCCGCCAACATGACGGACTTCTGCTACGCCTGTCACGGCGACGCCGCTCCTGGCGCCAGCACGAACGTCCAGATGGGCATCTACGACTCCGGCCCCAGCGGTGGAAGCGGCATAGCCGTGAACCCCACCGGCGTGTCGGTGTTCGCAGCGACGAACTCCGCTTACGGCGCTGACCTGAACGGTGGTGGCTTCGAGAAGATCGGAGCCACGCACACGGTCATGTCCGCGCACGACATGCCGCGCGGTCCGATCGGAAGCCCCACCTACAACACCAAGGTCGGCCCCTCGATCATGTGGGGCGACGGCGACACTCTGGCCGTCGGAAGCTTCCGGTGCACCAGCTGCCACGATCCTCACGGCAGCTCCAACTACCGCCTGCTGAAGGACGAGGTCAACAGCGTGCAGGTCGGCGGCTACAACCTGGCCGGCGCTCCCACCCCGTGGGTGCTCTCGAACGAAGAGGGCTTCCCGACCGGCGGTTTCAGGAAGGGTGCCGACGGTGCGGCTGACGTGGCGGCCTACGTGCCGAACTACACGTCTGCGCAGTACGCGAAGAACCCCGGCAAGGCCATGTCCGCATGGTGCTCGGCTTGCCACACGGGCTACTCGACCCTCGACAGCGCCACCAACTACGGCGCCTATGAGAGCGTCCGGCTCGACGACGGCACGCTGTCGGCTCTCGGCAGCAAGATGCGCCATCGTCACCCGGTCGATGTCGCTCTCGACCTCGGCACGAGCCACGATCCGGCGAACCGCGCGCTCACCGTCCCGCTTGAGGACGACGCGGGCCTGCCGCTGGAGATGGGCATCACCCAGATGGCGTCGGGCGCGGATCACACGTCCGCCAAGATCTGGGACGACCGCGGCAACGTGTCGTGCCTGACCTGCCACTTCGCTCACGGTTCCTCGGCTGTCTCCACCGGATGGGCTGTTGCTGAGCTCGCCGGTACGCTGGCCGCTCCTGCTCCGAAGAAGCTCACCCCGGGCGATCCCACGTTGGCCGCAAGCCAGGCCAACCCGCTCGGCGTGAACCCGAACTTCTCGCAGGCGCTCCTGCGCTACGACAACCGCGGCGTGTGCGAGCGGTGCCACAACAAGTAAGTCTGCTTCAGCCTCGACCTGCGTGATGCAGGCGGGGAGATCGGGATCGGGGGGCTCCGGACCATCGTGTCCGGAGCCCCCGTCCCTGACGTAGGGCGTGTCTTGCCGGCGGAAGGGTGGAAGATGTACAGAGAACCACCATCGATCGAGGAGGACCTCGTGCCCGATACGACCCCGGCCCGCTCGACCGCGGACTACGCCGGTCTCGGCTATGTCGGCAACCCGTTTCCGCCGATCGCCGAGGCCGCGACCGAGCCGCACTGGATGCGCCTGGTCACGAACGCCGCGTCCAACGGGCTGCTCTCTGGCGTCCTTCGGGCGGGGTCCGGCGAGCGGTCGCGCCCGGTGGTCGTGTCCATGGCGGCGGAGGTGCCCGAATACTACTACCGGGCCTCCCAGAACGCCTTCCTCAGCCGGACGGCCAGTGAGCCGTCGCTCGGGATGATGGCGCTCAACATCCCGCTGGACATGATGCGGCTCGGCAGCATCCGGGGAACGCTGGCCGAGGTCGCCGAGCTTGTGGCTGCGGTCACTTTGGACAACACCGTCGGCGCCTACTTCGCAACGGCCTTGCGTCGGCCCGACATAGGCGTCGCGGAATACGCTGCCGTGGGGCCGGAGAGGGCGGAGGAGGTCCGGCTGGAGTTCGCGCTCGAGCCGGAGGTCGCGATGGAGCGATACCTCGGGAGCCGCGCGGGTGTCGTGGTCGACGGCCCCAGCGTGGATGAGGACGAGGCCCTGCATCAGACCTACTTGCGGCAGTCCGTGCTCGATGTGAACCCGGACCAGGCCCAGGAGGCCGGGTTGGATGAGGATCCAGACGCCGGAGCCGGCGAGGGGCGGGTCCCGGACGCCGGTGAGCCGTCGGATCCGACGGGCGCCGAAGGCGCGACCCCGATCGGCCAGCTCGTCGCCTCGGACGATGCCGTACGCGCGTATCTCCTCGCGTATGTCGGCGCCGACCTGAGCCCAGTGATCGCGCGCGCGCTGCAGGCCTACGAACGATGGGGGCAGTCGATCGTCGCGCAGGAGCTGAAGGTCACGAAGGCGCCACGCAAGACTCTGGCCGCGATCATGCGCCTGATGTCATACCGGTGGCCGCACGTCGTGGTCCTCTACGACCGTTTCGACGCGTGGCCCCTTCTGGAGCAGCAGGCGAAGATGGACGTGCTCGCCGCCCTCACCGAATTGCGTTGGATCATCGGCGAGCACGGGATCATGGGCGTCGCGGTCGTGGACGGTCAAACCGTCGAGATCGAGGAGCAGTTCGCCGCCGGCGAGCGGATCGACTGGTCGATGCCCGAGCTCACGCCGCTGTATGAGGGCGATCTGCGATTCGACGCGGGCCGCATCCAGCGCTGGCTCGATGCGGCCGCGGTCTCCGGAGTATCGGACATCAGGGCCGACGGGCCGGAACTGGCTCCGCTGGTGGCGGCCTGTGACGGCGACATCCAGCACTTCTCCTTGATGGCGGAGGCCGCGTTCAGGGAAGCGGCCGAGCGCGGGTCGACCGTGCTGGACGCCGCCGCTGTCGCCGCAGGACTCGCGTCGGTGACGATCGAGGACGGCGTCTGATGGCTCCGGCGACACGACGCAGTGTGCTCACACCGAAGACGCGCCGCATCGTCTGGCTGGTCGGCTCCGTCCTGGTGGTGGCGATCGCGATAGCCGTCGCTTCGGCGTTCTCGCTGGCCGGTCGCACGACCGGCCCCGGACCCGGATCGCAGAACGTGGCGGACGCGGGAGGCGCTCGAGCCTACGATGCGGCGCTCTCCGCGCTGGCTTCGGGTGAGACGACGAAGGCCCTGGAGCTCCTGCGGACCGCGATCGCCGCGGGCAATCCCGACGCGCAGGCCAAGCTCGACGAACTGGCCAAGCGCACTGAGGCCCCGACACCTGCGACCCCGGCCCCGCTGACCGGAGACTCGTACGTCACGGGCGTGGCCGACCTTGCGACGCTCTTGCCGACCGAGGTCTCGGGATACACGGTGTCAGGGGTCGAGAAGAGCAAGGCCGGCGCGATCGTGTCACTCCAGCCGACGTATCAGGGGCCGTACGGCAAGGTGACCCTTGTGGTCATGAGCGTGCTGGACCAGGGCACGGAGGCCGCCGCCCGCGCCTACGTCGAAGGACTGCCGCGCGCGTACTCCGCGAACGGGGAGGCGGTCTCGGTAGGAGCCTTCGCCGGGCGTTTCGGCACGGATGGCTCGCGGCTTGCAGCTGTGGCGTTCAGCCGGGGACGGTACGCGTTCGAGGTGGTCGCAACGGCTTCGAGACCGGACCCGAAGCAAGTCAGGGACATCACACTCGGCGCGGCCGCGGCGTTCCCCGCCGCACGCTAGACGCGCAGACAGAGAGCGGGACCCGCACATGAGACGTCATCGAGCCCTTGTCGCCTTGATCGCTCTGGCGGTCGTTCTGACCCAGTTCCCGGCTGCCGCGTTCGCTGCGGTCGCCGGGCCGACGACGGGTCCGGCCGTGATCAGATCCGAGGGATTCGAGACGCTGCCGTACGGATCGGATCTCGTGATCGAGCCCGCGTTGGCGGGGCCGCCGGACGCGACGGCCTACTGGGGCCGGATCACGCAGCGCGCATACTCCGGCTCCTACGGCCTGTGGTGCGCGGGCTCGGTACCCGGCGACCCGGCAGCGACCCCCTGGACCACCTACGCCGGTCTCTATCCCGACTTCACCTACGGTGTCGCGGCGTTCAGCCTTCCGCAGCTCTCGGACTACTACTCGTCTTCGCTCGAGTACCGCTATCTCATGCCGTCGATAGGCGCGGCCGATGCCGAGTCCTTCAACGTGATGTGGGGTCCCGACGGCTCATCGTGGGACACCCATCCCAACCGGCCGGTCACGGGGGTTTGGCTGGCCGAGTCATGGGACCTGTCCGCGCCTGCGAACAGTCAGAACCTCTCCCGCAAGGCAGGCGTGGCGCGTTTCGGCTTCGTCGACATGGTCGAGGGCTTCCTCGAGTCGCCGACCACGGGCGAAGGCCCCACCATCGACGACGTCGTCATCTCCGGCTACAAGTTCGGCCCGGTGCGCAGCCTCGCCGCGAGCGACGTCTCCGGCAACGCGCACCTTACGTGGGCGGTGCCCTGGCGCTCGACCGCGGCGATCGCGGCCGAAGAGCGTCCGGTCGCGTATCGCGTGTGGCGTTCTCCCGACGTCGCGCCTTACTCGTGGACCGAACTCACGTCCACGCGTCAGACCGCGACGACCTTTGACGATCCGACGCCGCTGACCGGCACGTACCGCTATGCCGTCCAGGCATGGGACCCCGGCACGGGCACCGGGTACGGTGTCGACACGTCGACCACGGTGACGCTGACCGCGCCCGTCACCTACACGCTCACCTACACGGCCGGCGCGGGCGGCACGATCTCGGGCACGAGCCCGCAGACCGTCGATTCCGGTGGCAGCGGGACCCAGGTCACCGCCGTTCCCAACACCGGCTACCACTTCGTCGACTGGAGTGACGCCAGCACCGCCAACCCCCGCACCGACACGGGAGTGGCGGCGGACGTGAACGTCACGGCCAACTTCGCCATCAACACGTACACGCTGGCCTATGCGGCCGGAGCGAACGGCTCGATCTCCGGCACAAGCCCGCAGACGGTGAACTACAACGGCTCGGGCACGGCAGTCACCGCCGTTCCCAACACCGGCTACCACTTCGTGAACTGGAGCGACACCAGCACCACCAACCCGCGCACGGACACTGGCGTGGTCGCGGACAAGAGCGTCACCGCCAACTTCGCCATCAACACGTACACGCTCACCTACACCGCCGGAGCGAACGGCTCGATCTCCGGCACGAGCCCGCAGACGGTCAACTACAACGGCTCCGGCACCGCCGTCACCGCCGTGCCCAACACCGGCTACCACTTCGTGAACTGGAGTGACGCCAGCACCGCGAACCCGCGCACTGACGCGAACGTGAGGGCGAGCAAGAGCGTGACGGCGAACTTCGCTGCCGACGCTTCCTCCTACACGCTCACCTACACCGCCGGAGCGAACGGCTCGATCTCCGGCACGAGCCCGCAGACCGTCAGCTCGGGCGGCAGCGGCTCTCAAGTCACAGCTGTCCCGAACACCGGCTACCACTTCTCGAGTTGGAGTGACGGCTACCCGACTCCGGCGCGCACGGACACGGGCGTCCTCGCCAACGTGAATGCGACCGCCAACTTCGCCATCAACACGTACACGCTCACCTACGCGGCCGGCGCGGGCGGTACGATCTCCGGCACGAGCCCGCAGACGGTGAACTACAACGCATCAGGTTCCCAGGTCACCGCGGTCCCCAACACCGGCTACCACTTCGTGAGCTGGTCCGATGGCGTGACCACCGCGGCGCGCACCGACACCGGCGTCGTCGCGAACCGCAGCGTGACCGCCAACTTCGCCATCAACACCTACACGCTGACCTACACGGCCGGCGTGGGCGGGACGATCTCCGGTACAACCGCCCAGACGGTCAACTACAACGCATCCGGCACGCAGGTCACCGCGGTCGCCGTCCTCGGCTACCACTTCGTGGGATGGAGCGACGGCAGTGCGGTCAACCCGCGCACCGACACGGGCGTCGTCGCGAACAGGAGCGTGACCGCTAACTTCGCCTCGGACTATGTCGGCCCGGCCCAGTCCACCGTCACCATCGCCGCGAGCGCCGCGAGCGCGCGCATCGGCGGCGTCCCGATCCTGAGCGGCTGGATAACGCCGAACGACGCCATCGGGCGCCTCATGGTGGTCTACGTCCGCAAGCCCGGGAAGTCGTACTGGACGTACTCGTCGAACCGCGTGGTCTACAACCGCGGGGGACAGGCGGCCTGGCAGTACAAGTACTACTTCAAGCCCGGGATGGTGAAGGGCGTCTACGTCTTCAAGGCCCGCCTCTTCGAAGCTCCCGGCCTCTACGCCATGTCCGAGTCGCCGAACACGGTGAGCATCCAGCTGCGGTAGCGCGCGCCCCACGGATGGGTATACACTCCCTTTCACCCAGACTTTGTGGCTAGCAGTTACAAGGTCGGAAGACCAGTGTATCTCGCGCCCGTCCCGGCAGGCGTGCGCGGATGCGACACCCGCCATCGGGCGTCGTAGCAGACCCGGAAGGAGATCCGCATGAGGCTCGAAGGCAAGGTAGCGATCATCACCGGCGCGGGTTCGGGCATGGGCCGCGCGATGGCCAACCTCTTCGCCAAGGAGGGCGCCAAGCTCGTCGTCGGCGAGTGGCACGAAGGCACGCTTGCGGAGGTCGTGGCCGAGGTCAAGGCGGCCGGCGGAGAGATCGTCGGCGTGCAGGGCAACGTCGCCGACCAGGCCGACGACCAGAAGATCGTCGATGCGGCGATGAACACGTACGGTCGCGTAGACATCCTCTGCAACAACGCGGGCGTCATGGACCTGTTCGCCGGCGTCGCGGAGATGGACGACGCCACGTTCGACCGCTGCATCGGCGTCAACGTGAAGGGCCCGGCGCAGCTCTCGCGTCTCGTCATCCCGATCATGAAGGCGCAGGGCGCCGGAGCGATCGTGAACAGCGCGTCCGCCGCCGGCCTGGGCGGCGCGTCCGCCGGCGCGGCGTACACGATGTCGAAGCACGCGGTCATCGGGCTCACCAAGAACACGGCGTTCCGCTACGCCAAGGAGGGCATCCGCTGCAACGCCATGGCGATCGGCGCCGTGGAGACCAACATCATGTCGAGCATCGACCAGACGAAGTTGGACATGGCGGCGCTGGGCGTCTACGGACCGTGGCACGCCTGTACGCCGGGCACGCTGCAGCCCGAGGACGTCGCACGCCTGGCGCTGTTCCTGGCGTCCGACGACGCGTCGGCCATCAACGGAGCGGTCGTCGCGGTCGACAAGGGTTGGAACGCCGCCTAGCGTCCGCGTTCCGAGAGCATTCGAAGGGCCCGGTGGCGCGAGCGCGCTGCCGGGCCCTTTCGCGCGCCCGCGCTGCGACCCTCGGGCTAGCTCTCCCGCCGCACCGCGATCACGAGCGTGGCCGCCGCCGAGGCGGAGGCGATCATCAGCAGCATGAACATCGGCATGCGCTGGGGCAGTCGCAGCAGGTAGTCGCCCATCACGTTGAGTGTCGCGTACGTCAGCCCGCCGAGTGCCGCGATCAGGACGGGCCTGCCGAGCGCGGACCTTCGTCCGGTCAACCCGCCGCCGATGACCAGCGCCACCCCCAGCGCCACTTCGGCCGCGATGTGTCCTCCGCGAACGTCGAGGGGCACGAGCGCCGGGGGGAGCGCCTGGATCCCGTACGCCACCCACCAGGCGATGAGCGCGATGCCGGAATACACGCCGTACAGCGTCAGCATGCGGGTCGTGCGGTCGCCGTTCACGAGCGCTCGGTGTCGGAGTCGTCGAGCGTCTCGTTCAGCGAGCCGCTGCGATAGCCCTCGAGGTCCTGCGCCACGTAGGCGAATCCGGCCCGGTGCAGCGCCTCCGCCACCAGCTGGCGGGACTCCCAGGCACGCTGCATCTCGGCCGGCTCGACCTCAAGCCGTGCGACGTCGCCGTGTGCGCGGACCCGGAACTGCCGGATCCCCAGCGCGCGAAGGGCCTCCTCCGCGGCTGCGACCCTCTGCAGGCCGTCCTCCGTGATCTCGTCGCCGTAGGGGAAGCGCGAGGCAAGGCAGGCCATCGACGGCCTGTCCCACGTCGGCAGCCCGAGCATGCGCGACACCTCGCGGATGTCGTCCTTGCTCATGCCGGCGTCCTGCAGCGGGCTGACGACACCGAACTCGTGCGCCGCGCGGCGCCCCGGACGGTGGTCGCCCAGGTCGTCGCTATTGGAGCCGTCGGCGATGTGCTTGATCCCGCGGGTGTCGGCGACGGTGCGCAGCATGCTGAAGAGCTCGACCTTGCAGTAGTAGCAGCGGTCCGCCGGGTTGGACCGGAACCGGGGGTCTGTGAGCTCGTGGGTGTCGACCTCGCGCAGGTGCAGGCCGAGCTCCTGCGCGATGCGGCGGGCGTGCTCGACCTCGCTTTCCGGGTAGGTGTCCGAGGTCGCAAGCACCGCGAGCGCGCCGTCCCCGAGCACCGCGTGTGCCGCGACCGCGAGGAGCGTCGAATCGACCCCGCCCGAGTAGGCCACGAGCACGCTGCCGAGGTTGGTCAGGCGCGCGCACAGCAGGTCGTACTTCTCCGCAGGCGATGAGGGCATCTGGACCCGATCGTTTCCGGGGACGGGGCTCGATTATATACACCTCGCGCGCGCGAGAGTGCGCCCGCGGGCGCGAGACACGCAGGCGCGAACTCGGGCATACTCTTGGCGGGCCCGCGTCGCGCCTTCATGAGGCGTGCCGGAGCGCGGGGCAGATGAGCACAGGGAGGCTTCCATGGCCGACGACCTGTCCGTTCCCGAGAGCGCGATCGAGCACCTGGGCGAAGAGGCCCGTGTCATCGCCCCGCCGCCGGCCTTCGCCGAGCGCGCCGTCGTCGGGTCGATGGAGGCCTACCGCGAGCTCTACGAGCGCTCCGTCACGGACCCGGACGGGTTCTGGGGCGATATGGCCCGCGAGCACATCGACTGGATCGAGCCCTTCAAGACCGTCCGTTCCGGCGGCTTCAAGGACCTCGACTACAAGTGGTTCGAGGGCGGCAAGCTCAACGTCTCGGCCAACTGCCTCGACAGGCATCTCGGGACGTGGAGGCGCAACAAGGCGGCGCTGATCCTGGAGACCGACGACGGCAAGACTCGCACCTACACCTACCAGCAGCTCCACTACGAGGTCTCCCGGTTCGGCAATGTGCTCAAGAAGAAGGGCATCGAGAAGGGCGACCGCGTCGCGATCTACCTGCCGATGGTGCCGGAGCTCGTCATCGCCATGCTCGCCTGCACGCGCATCGGCGCGATCCACTCGGTGGTCTTCGGCGGATTCTCGTCCACAGCGCT
>CAZHMA010000054.1:0-9767 GCA_964533555.1 uncultured Eubacteriales bacterium | reverse complement strand
CCGCCACGCACCGCGGCATCGGCGTCTGCTACTGCCGGCACAAGATGCTGCACGTGCACCGCAACTGCGACGCGCCCATGGACATCTGCATGACGTTCAACAGCACGGCCGAGGCGCTGACCCGGCATGGCTACGCCCGCTCCGTCGACGTCGCCGAGGGTCTCGACCTGCTGGCCCAGGCCTACGACAGCAACCTCGTGCAGTTCGGCGAGAACGTCCGGGAGCGGGTCAACTTCATCTGCAACTGCTGCGGGTGCTGCTGCGAGGCCATGATCGCCGCCCGCAAGTTCGGGATGCTGAACCCGGTCCACACGTCGAACTTCCTGCCGGTCGTGGACGAGTCGGCGTGCACCGGCTGCGGCAGGTGCGTCGCCGCCTGCCCGGTGGAGGCGGTTGCGCTGGTCCCGGCGAACGACCCGCGCGCCCCCAAGGCACGCGTGGCCAAGGTCGACGAGGACCTCTGCCTGGGCTGCGGCGTGTGCGTGCGCACGTGCTCGCGCGCGGGCCTGGGCCTGCGCTCGCGCCCGGAGCGGGTGATCACGCCGCTCAACACGCTGCACCGCGTCGTCGTCATGGCGATCGAGCGCGGTGACCTGCAGGACCTGATCTTCGACAACCGGGTACTGTTCAACCACCGGGCGTTGGCGGCGGTCCTCGGCGTCGTGCTCCGGCTCCCGCCGATCAAGCAGGGGCTCGCGAGCAAGCAGATGAAGTCGCGCTACCTTGAGTACCTGATACGGACTGTCCCATGAGGCCGCCCGCTAGACGGGGCGGCTGATCACGCGTCCGACGTCCTTCAAGGAGGCCCCCATCGAGACGAGCGACTTGATGATGAGGTCCAGGGACACAGACGAGTCGGCTGCCTCCATCTTGGCAACTCGCGATTGACTGGATCCGATGCGACGGGCGACTTGCGTCTGCGTCCAGTGATTCTTGACGCGGATCTCGCGCATGTAGTCGCTGAGGGCAAGCTTCACTTCGACGAGGGCGACCTCTTCAGGAGTCAGCTCGAGGAAGTCCTCGGCGTTGCCGGACCGCCAGCCGGCGGCTTCGAGACGCGCCCTCTTCGCGGTGTCCATCGCTTTCGCACACTCCCTAGACGGCGATTCTTGATCTCCCCGTGGAGCCAATAGAGCGGTTTGCGCTGTCCCAAGTCCGGTCACATCCTATGTCAGACCTGACATATCGTCAAGCGACCTCAGCGGCGGACTGAGCCGGGCTCGGGCTTGTCGCGTGGAGTTCATCAGCCCACCATGCGCGATCACTCTTGCCGGATCCCGACCGCGGTCAAACCCGGTGCAAACGCGAAGCGGGTCTGACATCACCGGCCGGATGGGAAGTACTCAAGTGCGTCCGTCATCGACCGAAAGGCCCTTCGCCATGTCCCGCCTCCTCACCCCCCTCGCCACCCGCAACCTCGCCCTCCACAACCGCCTGGTCCTGCCGCCCATGGCCACCTCCAAGGCCAACCCGGACGGCTCTATGAGCCAGGCGCTTCTCGACTACTACGACGAGAAGTCACGCGGCGGGGCCTTCGGCCTGATCATCACCGAGCACTGCTACGTCACCCGGCAGGGCATGAACCGGGTCGGCCAGCCCTCCATCGCCGACGACGGCACCATCGAGGGGTGGCGCCTCCTCACCGAGACCATCCACGCCAACGGCTCGAAGGTCGCCATGCAGATCAACCATGCCGGCGCCGCCTGCAGCGCCGAGGCGACCGGGCTCGAGGTGGTCGGTGCTTCTGCCGTGGCGGTGCCGCTGGGCCGGGACGAGAAGGTCGTGCCGCTGACGCACGGGGGGATCTCGGAAGTCGTGCGGGACTTCGCCGCCGCGGGCCGGCGGGTGAAGGCGGCCGGCTTCGACGGCGTGGAGATCCACGCGGCCCACGGCTACCTGCTGAACCAGTTCTTCTCGCCGCTCACCAACAACCGCACCGACGGGTACGGCGGCGAGGTCCGCAGCCGAATCCGCATCCATCTGGAGGTCATCGCGGCGGTGCGCGCGGCCGTCGGCGAGGACTTCGCCGTGCTGCTGCGCCTGGGCGCCCGCGACTACATCGAGGGCGGCACGACGCTGGCGGACAGCCAGGTCGCCGCGATCGAGTTCGAGCGCGCCGGCGTGGACATCCTGGACGTCACCGGCGGCCTGTCCGGCTACACCGTCCCCGGCAACGACGAACCGGGCTGGTTCGCGGAGCTGTCGCAGGGCCTCAAGCACGTGGTGCGCATCCCGGTCATCCTGACCGGCGGCGTGACCGAGCCCGCGCACGCGGAGGCGCTGCTGGCGGACGAGAGCGCGGACCTGATCGGCGTCGGCCGCGCGGTGCTCAAGGACCCGGAGTGGGCCCGGCGGGCGGTGCGGGAGCTGGGGTAGGCGGGCGCGAGCCAAGCCGGAGTGAGCGGCGCGGACCCGGTGCGATGACAGTCGCCGCCGAATAGGGCATGCTGAGCGAGGGGGGTTTCCAAGTCCAGCGTGCGCACGATTGCAGTCCTGTAACGCGCTCCGGTTGCGGTCAGGTTCCTGCAGTACGGGGGTTTCGCGCGCCTTTCGACAAGCAGCCTCCCGGGATTCCCTGGCGACTCGCCGCCCAGGGACTGAGCAGACGGGAGCTGCATGTGAGAAGGACGGGTCTCGGCCGGTTCGGAAGAGTCGCGCTGGCCTGCGTGGCGATGGCACTGACTATTGCCGTGTCCCCCGCGCCGGCGCAGGCGTGCATCGCGAGGACACCCGCGATCTACGGCTCCTCATGGAACGGGGTGGATGTCTACCCCGGCGGCGGTCTGTTCACCTGCACAAGCGGCTTCGGACTGGACTTCCAGTGCGTGGAGCTCGCGCAGCGCTTCTTCTGGACGAAGGGCTGGGTGGGAGTGAAGACCTGGCCCGTCTCGTATGCCTACCAGATGTACGACGTCGCGCCCGGCCTCGGCCTGGGTGTCCAGGCCAACGGTGCCGTGTCGGGTCTGACCTGGGGCGATCTGGTCGTATGGAACGGCACTCCGGCCACCGGGGGCCACGTGGCCGTGGTGACCGCCGTCAACGGATCGACCGTCACCATCGTTGAGCAGAACGGTGACGCCGCCAACGGCGGAACCTGCACGCGCACGCTGACCTTGAACGGCGCGACCTTCGCCGATAGCACCGTCCGCGGCGTGGTGAAGGGCAAGGGGAGCGTCGTTCCCCGATACAACCCGATCACCCCCAGTGACAGCGGCTTCGCGCGATACGGCACCCCCGGCGGCTGGAACAACATCGGCGGCGGCGTCTACGGGTCGGGCATCTACACATTCTCGAACGGGAGCGCGCGCGACAACTACGCCCGCTGGACCTTCGACCTGAATGCCATCAACGGCACCCGCCGCTACAAGGTCGAGGCATTCGTGACTTCGACACACGCGGGCACGGTACAGGCGCACTATCACGTCAACACCTCGAGCGGACTGCAATACGCAACCGTCAATCAGAACGTCCTCTCCAACGTGTACGCGAACCTCGGCAGCTTCACGCTGAACACAGGCTCCGCGTGGGTCGAGCTCGACGACGCCTCTGGCGAAGCCGGCGGCGCCAGCGCCAAGGAGATCGCGTTCGATGCGATCAAGCTCACGCCGTACTTCACGCTCACGTACGCGGCGAGCGCGGGCGGGACCATAAGCGGCACCAGTTCGCAGAGCGTCATCAGCGGCGGCAACGGCACCGGCGTGACTGCCGTGCCGGCCTCCGGATACCACTTCGTGAAGTGGTCGGACAACAACACGTCCGCCTCGCGGACGGACACCGGCGTCGGGGCCGACCGGACCCTGACAGCCACCTTCGCTTCGAACGGACCGACCGCCACCTCCATCACGATCAAGACGTCGGCGACGACCGCACGCATCGGCGGGATCCCGATCCTCTCCGGCACCGTGACGCCGGCGAGCATGGTCGGCAAGAACATCGTCGTGTGGGTCAAGAAGCCCGGCAAGGCGTACTACTCGTACTCGTCCAACCGCACCGCGTACTCGCTCAACGGCGGGGCGGCCTGGCTCTACAAGTACTACTTCAAGCCCGGCATGACGAAGGGCGTCTACTACTTCAAGGCGTCGGCTCCGGCGCCAGGTTTCGCGTCATCCGCCGGGTTCGGTACGTCCAGCTCATCGGTCATCACGATCACATTGCGGTAGCTCCACGCGAACCGGATCCGCAAGAAGAGCGGCCGCCCCGAACGGGGCGGCCGCTCTTCGGTTGCTTGGTGCGTTTCCGCTCGCCGCGTCAGACACGTCACCTAGTCGAAGACCGGTACCTCGATGCTCACGCGGGTGCCACGGGGCACCATCGCACCGGCCTTCGGGCTCTGGGACCCGTTCGGGTCACTGTAGCCGTTCACGAATTCCACAACCGCCACGAGTCCGCGCTTCTTGAACCCCGATTGGATCGCCGCCTTGGCGCTGGCCAGCACCTTGTCCCAGTCATCGCCGTTGTACGAACCGGGGAAGCTCTTCCACGAAGGGACCTTCACCATCTCGATGCCGGACGAGACGATGAGCGTGACCGTGGTCCCGGGCTGCGCCTCTCCGCTGGCCGGCGTCTGCGCCAGGACAGTGCCCTTCGGTGCCTTGTCGGCCTTCGCCGAGACAGCCACGACGAAACCTGCCGCCTTAAGCACGGTCGCTGCGTCTGCCTCGCTCTTGCCGCTCACTGCGGGGACGGGTACCGGCTCGGGCCCCTTGCTGAGAACGACCGCGATCGATGAGCCCCGATCCGCGTCGGCTCCGTCCGAGGGCGACTGCGACACGATCACGCCCGCTGCGGCCGTCGCGTCGTAGCGATCAGTCGTTGCCCCCAGCTGCAGCCCGACGGCTGCGAGCGCGCTCTCCGCCTGTTTGGCGTCGAGGCCTACGACCTTCGGCGTCTTGACCGGAGGCTGTCCGGCGAGTGTGACCGAAACGGAGGAGCCGGCCTTCGCCGTCCCGCCGGCCTCGGGCGACTGTGCGGTCACGGATCCGGTCGCCGATGTGGACGCAGGATCATACGCGACGGTGCCCAATAGGAAGCCGGCGTCGGCTATGACGGTTCGCGCGTCCGCAAGGCTCTTCCCACGGACGTCGGGCACCGCCGTGCCGCAGCCGGACAGGACCAGACACGCGCAGACCAACACCGATACGAAACCGAACCGCTTCATCTGTCTCCCCCTTGTCGGGACTAGCCCGAAATAGCGCGCCCCCGCCGCCCACCCGCTACTCGACCGTGACGCGGATCTCCGAGATGCGCTCGTTCGAGTAGGTCAGTGTCCCCCGGTGGAAGATGCCGAACGCGACCTGTTCGGTGAACTCCTTCCACGAAGCGGCGTCTTCGCCGACGTAGAACGCGTCCACTTCCTCACTCCACAACTGGATGGGCGCTCCGATCTCGACACCCTCTATGGTGAAGGCGACCGCGCCATCAGCCGAGCTGTTCTCGCGGTCGAAGGTGATCGTCCGCGTCACGGCGCTGCCGTCAGCGGGCGCGGAGTCCATGACGTCCGGTGCCTGAGCAAGGTGCGCGGCACTTGGCTCACTGACGCTGCCTGCATCGACCGGATACTCCTCGTCCGGTAGCGCCTCCGTGGCCGCCACGTCCGAGCCGCTGGCCTGATCCTCCTCGGACATGACGTCGGACCACCCGGCGGGGGTGTCGGCCGATCGCGACGCGCTCGAGATGGCGTAACCGCCGACAGCAAGCACAGCCAGCAGAGCGACGCCCGCGATAATCCTCTGCTTGGGGCTCAGGCGGGACGCCGCGGCAACACCGCTGTTCGCGGCGGACGCGAGCTTCGTCACCACATCCGATGCGACGGCGGCCGCTCCTGTCGCCGGGTCAGCCGCCCCGGTCGCCCCAGCCGGGGTGACACTCCCCGCGGTAGTGGCGGTGACCGACGCGCCCGACAGGATGGCCATCTGCTCGACCTTACGCGCCGCCAAGCCGCGCCGCTCCCGCCACTGCGCGATCGATACAAGCGCCACGCCGGCGGCCAGCACGCCCAGATGGGCAGGCAGATCGCTGACGTAGAAGCCCGTGCGGAACCTGAACAAGGTGTAGATGCACAGCCCCCCGCCGACCCACGCCAGCGCGCTGTTGACCGTGTTGTCCTTGGCGCGGGGGGAACCCGGCTCCGGCGGCCCATAGAGCCTGAGCCCCGCGGCCATCTTCTCCGGGTCGCCCGTCGCCCTGACCGCGAGCTCGATGGACTGCCGCAGGGTCATCAGCTCGTCCGCCGCAAAGCGGACACCATCCTTGTTGACCGCGAGATGCAGGGTCTTGACGATCACCTGCGTCGCCCCGTCGCGCTGCCCGAAGTGCACCTCCACCACGTACATCTGCGGGTAGAACTGGTTGCCCCTGGCGAACGTGATCGTGTCCGCGGTACGGCCGGACTCGTAGACCGTCCCCTTGAGGCCGGGAGCGGTCTTCTTAGCCCGGACGATCGCGTCGATGGACGTCATGATGTCCGCCGCGGACGCGGTCGAGGTCAGCACGAGCGGGACGGCGACCGCCTCGTCGATCTCGGCGTCGCGCTGGGTGCTGACCGCCTTGCGGCCGGCGGCGAACGCCTTGTCTATGCCGCGCGACGTCAGTGAGGCGAGAACGCGGAGCCCGATGTAGAACGCGATGATGCCGCCGATGACCAGCACTGCCAGGGTCGTCTGATCCACTACCGCTCCCAGTCTCGGTCCGGTACGTCCGGCCTACTCAGCCGTTTCGAACACGCCGTCAAGGCGGGCGCGCTCGTGCTCTTCGGTCAGCCCCTCGGTGATGATGACTGCGGGGTCGGCCGCCCGAAACGCCGCCTTCACCTGCAGCCTCAGGGTCTTCAGTTCGTCGACCTCCGCGACGATCCCGTCCTCCTCGAGCCACCGTGTCACGGCGAACGCCGCTTCAGTGCCCTCCGCCCCCGTGCCGAACCCGACGACGACCTGCAGCTTGACCGTGGTCTTGCTGCCGAACACCCAGGCGATGGCGTTCTCGGAACGGCCGGCCACGTAGAGCACGTCGCCGTACCCGAGCGGCGCCTCCACGGCGGACACGTAGGTCTCCAGCTCCCGCATGATGTCGGGCACGGCAGCGGAGGTGCGGAAGGTCATCCCCTCGCGGAGCGCCTTGGCCTCCTTGTACTCCCCCCGGAAGACGAGCCGGGTGGCCCCCACCTGGCTCCAGCCGCCGATCTTGTCGAAGAGCAGGGCCGCGGCGACGAAGATGGCGAAGCCGGCGACGCCCACGATGAAGTCCACGAATAGCCCCCGATTCGCCCGGTCCCGGATCCCCCATGGGCATCGTAGCATTCACGCGCGGCATGACCTCACGAGCGCGCGAACGCCACCAGCGGTCCGAATTCGGCCTGCTGGTCGGCAAGCCGTAGTGCGGCCAGGTAGGCGGCGCGCGCGGCACCCTTCTCGCCCAGATCCCGTGCCCCCCACGTGAACACGGGCTGACCGAGCGCCGCGACGAGCACGTCGGCAGCCAGCCGGGCGTGCCTGCCGTTCCCGTTCGGGAACGGGTGGATCACGACGAGGCGATGGTGGAAACGGATCGCCAGCTCGTCCGGCGACCAGGGGAGCTTCGTCGGGTCCGCCGTCTGCGCCAGCACGTCGGCCGTCAGGTCGCGCACCTGAGTCGGGACCAACGGCCAACGGCTCCCGATATTGGTGTCGTGCTTCCGGTAGGTCCCGGCCCACTTCCAGACATCGCCGAACATCCGTCGGTGAAGGATGCGCATGGACTTGTCAGTCATCCATGCTGCAACCGTGCGAGGACCGGCCCCCGATGCGATCCACGCCACGGCCTTGGCGATGTTCTCGTTCTCGGCGGCGTTCAGGTCCGCTCTCGTGGCCACCCACGTCGGGATCAGCCCCTCCGCGTCCCCCGGCTCGATGGGGGTGGCACCCTCGGGTTCGTCGAACAGCCCCGCGGCACTCACTTCTGCGCCGGCCGATTCGACCAGAGCCGCCTCGAAGCGATGACCGAGCGCAGCTGCTCCTCACGTGCAGACGGCAGCATCTCCCCGTCCTGCTCTTCGAGGGCCATCGTCTGACGCACGCGGCCGAGCTGCTCGTCGAGGACCCACTGCGCCCGGCGCCTCACCGTCTCCTCCAGGCCGTCGGCGGGGATGAACGCGTACACCAGGGTGCAGTCCATGGCCTCGGCGGCGCGACGCAGCGAGGACAGGCGGATGCCCCCCGTGATCTCCTTCTCCTCCAGCGAGCGCACCGACGCGCCACTGACACCCATCCGGACCCCCAGATCGGCAGCGCTCATGCCGAGGGCGTCGCGGACAGCCCGGATCCATCCGAGGCGGGGAGGTGCATAGCGCGACGCCGGCCCCAACGGAATGAGCCTGCTGTCGAGCGCCTCGCGGGCCCTTCGTGTTCCTTCGCGTGTGGCCACGAGAGACTTCTTTCGCTATTCAGTCAGATTCAATAGCGATTATAGTCTCTCTCTAGGCAATTGCAATCGAGAACATGTTCTCTATTCTATGAGCGATGTGTACTAGAGTATCCATAAGACATACTCAAGTATCTCCTAGCCGAGTGGCCCCTACGGCGCCGAAGCCCACGAGATGACGCTGCCGTACGAGTTGCCGTCCGGCGACACCGACATCATCATGTTCGGCCGCTCCTCCGCCTCGCCCCACTCGATCATGTAGCCCGTGAGGCGGATCTGCGACAGGCTCGGGTCGAGGTTCTTCTTCGCCCACGCCTGCACCGCGGCCATGGCGGCCTTCTCGCCGGCGCTCTCGGGCTTGAGGTTCACCACCCAGGTGGCAGGGTCGAACGTGGTCGAGGTCCCGGCGTAGTAGGTGTCGTTCATCTTGCCGTCGCCCTTGTTCGCGCTGCCGGAGCGCTCCCAGATGCTGTAGGGCTTGATCTGCGTGGCGCCGTCGTAGGCCGAGACGTCCAACGTGCGGTGGGTGCCGTCGGCCGCCTTGCCGGAGAAGATCGTGAACCCGTAACCCACGAAGCGCGGCTTGTAGCCCTGCTCGTTGCGGAAGATCTGGTCGTTGCGGTTGTTCTGCTTGTTGGCGGCCTCGGCGCCCTTGATGTAGGCGTCGAGGGCCTTCTGCGCGCCGGCGACCGACTTCTTCTCGTTGGCGCTTTCCGGGGTGATGGCCGGATACGGCTTCTCGATGCCGTAGGGTTCCTTGGCGGAGTCACCCGAGCTGCCGCCGGAGTTGCTGGTGGTGCTGCCGCCGGAGGTCTTGCCGCCGCAGCCGGACACGGCCAGCGACGCCGCGAACATCACGATCACAAGGGCCACGAAGCGCTTCTTCATGTCGCTCCCCTCACCGTGGACGTGGCACCAATGTAGCGCCGTGGGTACCGCAGAGCCAACCGCGGGGCCGGGCATCGCGCTCACACCCCGTGCGGGGGTATAACCGGCGTGACAGAGGCGCGCGAGCGCGCGACCTGTCATCGGGGAGGGGGAACCATGGACGCTGCCCAGCACGAGGCGAACACCGCCCGCATCAGGGACTGGTTCGAGGCCCACAAGGACGGCGAGATGTCCGTCACCGTCCACACCGGTCAGAACTCCGTGCCCATCGCGGCGGGCCGGTTCCTCGGCCTCGAGGAGCACCCGGTGTCCAAGGGCGTCTTCCGCGCCCAGTTCGTGGATTCGAGGCGCTTCTCGCTCAACCCCGACGAGGAGAAGTTCATCTCCATCGGGTGGGAGCTGGAGGGCGTGCAGGCCGAAGGCGACCGCCTGGTCCTGGACAAGGGCTCCCAGCGCGTCGAGATCGTGGCCCTTGCGGCGCCCCA
>CAZHMA010000053.1:0-9788 GCA_964533555.1 uncultured Eubacteriales bacterium | reverse complement strand
TTTTGTGATCCCGTCGTACCGCCGGTCGACGGAGGACCGCCCGGGAGCCGGCCTTCCCGCATCAGTTCGCGGGCGGTGGCAGGTGGTATTCCTCCGCCGGGCATCCTCATGTCGTTCCTGCCGCCGGGGCCGCCCATTCCGCCGGGGCCGCCCATGCCGAAGCCTCCGGCGGACGGGCCCGCCAGTGGGTTGGTTCCGTTGGTTCGGCTTGTCGCGGCGGAGGTGGCGTACGCGGTGTCAAGGCGGATGCGCTGGCCGGCGGCCTGGCGGGCGCGAAACGTCGCGGTGGGGACAGGCCGCTCGAATCCGGCCTCGTGATGGACGCTCATCGGCGTCCTCCTCCCGTCTCTACCGTCCCAGCCCCGCGTGCGGGGTCCAGGCGGTTCCATCAGGGTCGCGCGGAGGGCCCGCGCGAGGTGGTCAGTATAGCATCGGCGGGCGGGTCGCCCTCACCTCGCGAGGTCGGCGACAGCGTTGACGGCTGCCACCGCGTAGAAGAGCACACCCTGGACGCCGTACTGGGACACGATGTAGGCCCATAGCCCCCAGTGCGCGAACTGATAGAAAGGCCGCTCCCAGTAGAGCTGGTTCAGCTCGTCCTCCGCGTCGTCCCCGAACACACCGTCCGGATCGTCGAAGCCCGCGGCGAGCAGCTCGCGCGCCTCTTCCGCCCGCGATGGCGGGACCAGGATCTTCGACATGAAGAGCGCACCGAAGAACCACCCCTGGTGCTCCGCGAACGGCCTCGTGTCGAGCGTGGCCGGGATCCGCGCGTCCAGCAGCCTTGCGAGCCGTATCTCGACGTCCATCTGCCAGCCCCACGCCATATCGACCGGGACCCATTCGACGCCCTCGTGCGCCCAAAGGTATGCCGCGTCCCAGTCCGGGATCGGAGCATGGCCCGCCGCGGTGATCCCCGGTTCGGGGGTCGGTGAGCGAAGCGTCGCTGCGAGTCGCGCATCGCCTGCGCTCGCGGTCGATCCCGGCAGAGCGACCTCGGAGAGCAGGCGGCCGTCGGGAAGCCTGACGTCGGGCCCGACTTCCAGGACAGCGGCAACGGTCGCCTCGTCACCGTCCAGCAGCCTCGGGCTCGGCAGCACCAGCACCTCGGAGTCCCAGGCGCGGTTGCCGGCTAGAAGAATCTCGAACGCCAAGACGCGCCCTGACTCCAGGGCATCGCTCCCGACCTCGTCGAGACGCGCAAGCACGGTGTCGGGCGAATTGAGCGTGCCCACCCGTGCGACGGCGAAGACGCCCCGGCCGTCCTGGCTCGGACGCATGGAGGATGCACGTCGGACGCTCATGCTCAGGAATCCGTCCGCAGCCTCCAGCGCTGCCGCGACAGACTCCTGATCCTCCGCCCGAACCAGGATGTAGACGTCCAATCCCCCTCCGTGCCCCCGTCGCGCAACCCACGCAAGTATGTCAGAAGCAGAAGGACCCCGGACTGCGCGTCCGGGGTCCTTCGCGCGAGTCGAACCGGGTCGGCCCTAGAACAGCTCGACCAGCCACTTCCCGTCCTTGTTGACCAGGATGAGCTTCTCGGTGCGCTTGTCGTACTTGCCTGTGGCCGGGTCCAGCCACTCGGCGGTGACGTCCACGGTGACCTTGTCGGTCGCCGTGACCGAAGACTTGCCGATGACGATGTTCTTGAGGCTGGGAGCGTCCTTCGCCGTCTTCTTGGCGTCGGCGGCCTGCTTCTCGAACGCGGTGATGTCCTCGGCCTTCATGGTGTCGTGGGTCGCCGCGTCGAGGATGCCCTTGGCGTCGTAGTTGGCGTACGCCTCGAGCATCGCCTTGGCCGCGGCCTCGGGCGACGAAGCGGACGCCACGCGGCTCGTGACGAACCACGCACCGCCGGCGATGATCGCGACCACGACGAGGCCGATGACGACCTTCATGAGCGTGCTCATGCCGCCGGCCGCGGGCGTGACCGCCACGGGGGGCTCGATGACGGCGGGCGCGGATTCGGCCGGCTCCTCCGCGGGGCCCTCGAAGAACGCGTCCTCGGCGCCGGTCTCGGCGACGGCATCGGTCTCAGCGGCGGCCACTGCGGGCTCTCCGCACTCGGGACAGACTTCGGCGCCCTCGACGATCTCGGCGCCGCACTTCTCGCAATCCATGATGCACTCCTAGATATGGGACCGATGAGCACGAGCACGCGAAGTATAGCATCAGCCGCGTTGCGGGCCCCCGAAGCCAGGCATCGGGCCGAGGTCCGCGACCACCCGTCCGGCGTTCGCGAGGTCGCGAACGACGGGCGTGCCGTCGGGCAGCGCGATGTCGGGTGACACCTCGAGCAGAGGCGTCACCACGAAGTCGCGCTCGAGCAGGCGGGGATGCGGGAGCGTCAGCGTCTCGGAGTCCCATTCCTCGTCGCCGAAGAGCAGCAGGTCCAGGTCGATGGCGCGCGGGCCGTTCGGCTCAGCCGGGACACGACCGAGCCGCTCCTCGATCTCCTTGAGCGCCGCCACGATCGCGTCGGCCTCACCGCGCACGTCCAGGCGAGCCACCGCGTTCGCGAATCTGGGCTGGTCGGTGACGCCCCAGGGTTCCGACTCGTAGACGTGCGACACGTCGAGCACGTAGACGCCCGGCAGGTCCTCGATCGCCTCCAACGCGGCCGTGACGGTGCCGATCCGGTCGCCCAGGTTGGACCCCACGCCCACGTACGCCTCGGTGCCGAACACGCGGCCGGGCGCGGCCGGAGCGGACGACGGTGCGGGAGACCAGCCCGCGCCGGGGTCGGCAAGGTCGCTCACGATGCGCGCGGCCGCGGCCTCCTGCCGCTGCGGCACCACGACGGCGAACTCGCGCGGCAGCCCGTACGGCAGCGAGATCGCGTCCCGAGGATCATGCGGGTCGTAGCGCGCGGGGATGCCTTCGCCCTCGAGCACGTCGTGGACCGTCGTCAGCGTCCAGGCACCGCTCGCCTGGGCCTTCGCGACCGGCACCCAGACGGTGTCCGTGGGCACCCACGCCTCCGGCGCGTCGACCGCGTGCGCGACCGCCTCTTCGGCCCTGCGAAGGGCCTCCGGGTCGTCGATGAGGTCGCGGTCGGCCTCCGGTATCCCCTCGTCGTCGGGGCCCTCGCCCCAGAAGTCGTCGCCCACGCGCGCCTCCGTCACACGGTGCCGCGGGCGATGGCGACGCCCACGGCGAGTGCGTGGCAGGTCGCCGCGACATCGTGCGTGCGGATGACCGACGCCCCACGCTCCGCGCCGCAGACCGCCGCGGCAAGGCTGCCCGCCAGTCGTTCTGTCGGCTCCTCCACGCCTGTGAGCTCGCCGATGAAGCGCTTGCGAGACACGCCCAGCACCACGGGATAGCCCAGCGACGCTATCTGGTCGAGGCCGCGGATGAGCATGAGGTTGTGCTCGAGCGTCTTGCCGAACCCGATGCCCGGGTCCACCGCGATGCGCTCCGGGTCGACGCCGGCATCGCGAAGCCGGAAGGCCTGGCGCTGCAGGAAGTCCTTGACCTCGGCCACCACGTCCTTGTACTTCGGGGACTTCTGCATGCTCGCCGGCTCGCCGAGCATGTGCATGACGACCACGCCGGCGTCACAGCCCGCGGCCACCTCGACCATCGCCGGATCGCGGAAGCCGGACACGTCGTTGATGATGCTGGCGCCCGCCTCGACGCACGCGCGCGCGACCTCCGGCCGCCGCGTGTCGATGCTCACGCAGTCGCCCTCCAGCGCCAGCCCCAGCACGATCGGGCGCACGCGCGCGAGTTCCGCGGGGACGTCCACGGGCGTCGAGCCGGGCCTCGTGGACTCACCGCCGACATCGATGATGACGGCGCCTTCGCCCAGCATCGCGTGAGCGCGATCGACTGCGGCGATCGGGTCGGAGAACAGCCCGCCGTCCGAGAAGGAGTCGGGCGTCACGTTCAGGATGCCCATCACGATCGGCCGCGTCAGGTCGAAGACACGCGCGCCGCAGCGCCATGCGGTAGCAGTCACAGGTTGCAGTCCATCCCCCGATAGGACACCCGCGCGAAAGCGCGGCAGACTCACGTAGTATAGCGACCCCGCGCTCGGATGCCATGCGCCCTTGATCAGCGCGAGCGCCTCCGCACGCGTCGCGGAGTTGCGCTGCAGGTGCCGCACGCCGCCGCTCTGCTAGTATCTTCGGTGTCGGGCGCAAGGGGACAACGGCCGCACGGAGGGGGCGCCGGTGGACCGTCTCGATAGCCGTCGCTTCCGCCTGACCCTGCTCGCGCTCGCGGTCCTGGCCTTGGTCTGCGTCGCCTACGTCTTGCTCAACCGGCGCCTCGCCGACCCGGACATGTTCTGGCACATCGCGACGGGCAGATGGATCGTCGAGAACCGCACCGTGCCCACCACCGATCCGTTCTCCTGGTGGGCGGCCCCGCTGCACCGGCCCTGGGTCGCACAGGAGTGGCTGTTCGGCCTGCTGGTCTACGGCCTCTATGCGCTGGGCGGTTTCACCGCGGTCTACTGGTTCACCGCACTCCTCAACGGGCTGCTTGCCGCACTGGCCTACGCTCTGATGCGCGCGCGCTCGGTCGACGCCGCTTGGGCCACGCTGTTCGCGACCATCGTGGCGCTCGGGACGCTCTCGTTCACGCCGCCGCGCCCGCAGACGGTCACCTTCGTGCTCGTCCTGCTCACGATGCTGCTTCTCGAGAAGGACCGGTGGCGAGCCGCGCTCCTCGTCGTCGTGCTCGGCGTGAACATCCACGGCGGGGTGTGGCCCGTCTACGTGCTGGTGTTCGCCTTCTACGAGTTCCCGAAGCGCTGGTGGCTCGTCGTCGCCGCCGCCGGTGCCACCCTGATCGAGCCGAACCCCGCCGGCGTCCTCCTGTACCCGCTCCTGCTGTGGGGCAGCTCCACCACGGCGCACATCCTTGAGTGGGCGCCCACCGCGCTGTGGACGCGGAAGGGCGACCTGCTCGCGTACCTCGCCGTCATGCTCGCCGCCCGGCGCAGGCCTCTGCCCTGGCGCGACGGCGCGCTGGCGCTCGCGTTCGTGCTGCTCAGCCTCACGGCCGTGCGGCACGTCGTGTGGTTCTACGTGGTGGTCATCCCGGTGCTCGCGCCGCACATGGTCCCCACGCGAGAGCAGGTGATGGCGATGCGGCTCCCCAGGTGGGCCTCGGCGTTCGCGTCGCGATCGCCCAAGCGCCTCGCCCTCTCCGGGAGACGCGGCCTGGACCTCGCGATCGTGGTCGCGCTGGCGTGCGCGGCGCTGCTGGCCGTCGCGGGCGCGCTCTCCGTCCGGCCGGACGTTTCCAAGGGATACCCACAGCCGGAGGTGCTCGCCTATCTCAAAGCACGCGGCGCGCAGCGCGTCTTCAACGTCTGGGGCGAAGGCGGCTACCTCATCCTGAACGGCGTCAGACCCATGATCGACGGACGCTTCGACCCGTACCTCGCCTCGAAGCCCGGTGAGCAGGACCTGGCGCAGGAGTACACGGACCTGGACTCGGGTGCGGGTGACATACACGGGTTCGTGGCGAAGCTGCGAGTGGACTACGTCCTCGCGCGGCGCGGCCGACTGACCGCGCTGCTGCAGAACGACCCGGCGTTCGTGGCCGTGATGACCGACGCGCAGCATGTCGTGTACCGGTGCGACCTGGGGGCGTCGGTGGCGCCGACGGCCACGGCGGCCCCGTAGGGCGATCGCAGAGGGCGTGGGTTCGCAGCGAGGGCGGCCGCTACGCTCCCTTGATCAGCGCAAGTGCCTCCGCGCGGGTCGCCGCGTTCCTTTGGAAGATGCCGCGCACCGCCGAGGTCGTGGTGATCGCGCCCGGCTTCTTGACCCCGCGCATGGACATGCACAGGTGCTCCGCCTCGATCACGACCATGACCCCTTGCGGCTCGAGGTAGCGCAGGATCGTGTCCGCGATCTGGGAGGTCATGCGCTCCTGCACCTGCGGCCGCTTGGCGAACACGTCCACGACCCGCGCCAGCTTCGACAGCCCGCAGACGCGGCCGTCCTTGCCCGGGATGTACGCCACGTGCGCCCGCCCGGTGAACGGCACAAGGTGGTGCTCGCACACCGAGTACAGCGGGATGTCGCGCACCAGCACCATCTCCTGGTGGTCCTCGGAGAAGGTCACCTTCAGATGCTCGCCCGCGTCCGCGCCGATCCCAGCGAAGATCTCCGCGTACATGTCGGCGACGCGCTTCGGTGTGTCTCGCAGTCCCTCGCGGGAGGTGTCCTCCCCGATGCCCTCAAGGATGAGCCGGACACCTTCGGCGATCCGTTCGCGGTCCATTTCGGCTCCGTGGTCATGGCCCGGGCGGTGGTGACGGCCCGGGGCGGCGGGCGGGACGGATGACGACAGTATGCCCCAAACGCCCACGGAGCCGCCCGGCGCGCCCGGCCGCAGCACGGACGGTGGCCGCTGCTACAGGATGAGCCCGAACGCGCGGCCTATCGCGATGACGGCGGGGCCCACCACCACGAGCATCGTGGCCGGCAGCATGCAGAAGATGATCGGGAACACCATCTTCACGGGCGTCTTCTGCGCGAGCTCCTGGGCGAGCTGCCTGCGCCGCCTGCGCATCTCGACCGCCTGGGTGTGGAGGATGCCGCTCACGCTCACGCCGGAGACGTCGGCCTGGACCATGGCCATGATGAAGTTGTTGAGGGCGGACACGTCCGTACGCTCCCCGAGCCTGCGGAAGCCGGCGCGCCGAGACATGCCGGACTGGACCTCGTTGAGCATCCGGCCGAACTCCTCGGCGAGCGGCCCCTTCGTGTTGCGCACTAGCTTGGCGAGCGCCATGTCGAACCCGAGTCCCGCTTGGACGCTGATGGTGAGCATGTCCAGCATGTCCGGAAGCGCGCGACGGATGGCGAGCTGCCGGCGACGGCGAAGCTCGGTGAGGTAGGCATCGGGGGCGAACCAGCCCGCGACCGCGACCAGCAACAGAACGAGCCACGCTATCCCCTCGAAGCCCCCGGCGATCAGGACCCAGAGCGGCACGAGCAGCAGAGCGGCCCCGAACGCGCAGGCCACTCGAGCGCCGAACACACCCTCCGGCGTCATCCCCTTCGGGCTGCCCGCGAGCTCGATGCGATGCTGCATGTTCGCACGGGAGTTCGCGGGCAGCGTCGAGCGCACGGCCGCGGTGAGCTTGCCGGCGATCGGCGAAAGGATGCGGGCGCCGAACGGCCTGAGCAACGGCTCCGCCTCGGAGACCTGGCTGCCCTCCCATTCGGAGACCGTCCGCAGGGCCCTGGTGACCTTGCGTTCCTCCGAGAAGACCAGTGCGAGCAGCATGTAGGCGAGCAGTGCGACGGCCCCGAACACCATGGCCACGATCAGGGACTCCATCGGCTCACACCTCTATCTTCACGATGCGGCGCAGCCAAAGCCCGCCGACGACGAGCAGGAGTGCCGCCGCGACCATGCCGGCCAGGCCCAGCGGCTCACTGATGAGCCGGCCCATGTACCCGGGGTTGATCAGGGAGAGCACCGCTGCCTCGGCGAACGGCAATCCCAGCAGAACGCCGGCGGACAGCCGGCCTTCCGCGGTGAGCGAAGCGATCTCACGACGCAGCGCCGAGCGCTCCCTCACGGTATCGGCGACGATGTCGAGGACCTCCGCCAGGTTCCCGCCGACCTCGCGCTGGATGGCGATGGCCGTGACCGCCCACTTGAAGTCCTCGC
This sequence comes from uncultured Eubacteriales bacterium, assembly GCA_964533555.1. Taxonomy (GTDB): domain Bacteria; phylum Actinomycetota; class Coriobacteriia; order Anaerosomatales; family PALSA-660; genus JANYAK01. Next base: position 2,138 of record CAZHMA010000053.1, on the reverse strand, counting down.
TGCCGACGCGATCGGCCATCTTGACCAGCGCGTCCTCCAGCGAGAGCCCCAGGCGGGCCTCGGTGACCACCCGGCCGAACTCCGGGCCGGCGGGCTCGCCCATCTCGTTCACCACGATGCCCACGGCCTGCAGGAGTCCCCACCCGGCCCTGAGCGACCCTGCGATCAGGCTGAGGATGTCAGGGAGTTGGGCCTGGAACGCGTCCATCCGCCGTTGGGCAAGCCAGCGCAGGACGAGGATCGGGCCAAGAGACAACGCGATCGCGATGGAGAGACTGACGGCCAGCGAGCCGGTCGCGATCTGGGCGACCACGCCGATCACGATCACGGTGGTGAGGTGCAGCGTCATGTACTCGACCGGCCGCAGCGGCAGTCCGGCCTTCTCCAACTCGGCCCGGACGGCCGCCTCGAACCCGCCCTTGGACGCCACCGACCCGAGCACGCCCATGAGGCGGCCCTCCGCCTGCCCAAGGTTCGCGGACGTCATGTTCGCCGGGTCGCCGGATCCCTGCAGCTGCTGGTAGTACTCGAGCTGGCGCATCGTGTTGCGCTCCGGACGCATCAACATCATGACACCGCCCGTGAGCAGGCCCACCGCCGCGAATGTGACGACCGCGATGGTCAGGGGCCAACCGCCGCCGGGCAGTGCGGGCGTCCTCGGCGCCGGCGGGGCGCCGGTGGCGAAGTCGGGGTTGGGTACCACGGCGCTCGCGCTCGCGCGGTTCGCGCCCGAGGAGACCGTGACGTCGATCTCGAGGTCCTTCGTGGTCGGGCGGTTGCTCTCGTACGTCACCAGATAGGGGCTCTGCAGCTGCCGCGCGATCCCCTTGAACATCCCGGCAAGCTCGCCGGATGCGCTCACCGAAACGAGCGCGCCACCCGACACCCGCGCAAGGGACTGCAGCGCGTTGACGTTGTACTCCTTGGTCCGCAGCGCGACCGCGTGCACGGGCGCGCCCGCGCCCGCGAGGGCCTGCGCCGTGCTGTCCAGCGTCGCGCCACTCATCGTGTCGCCTCCGTCGGACAGGAGCACGATGGCCCGGCTGCCCTTGGGAGCCGTCGCGGCGAGATCGGCGGCCTTGCTGAGCGCGTCGTACAGGGCCGTTTCGCGCGATGCCTCAAGGCCCGCGACGGCCGATTCCAGGACGGCGTGGTCGGTCGTGTACGTCGTGACGACGTTGGATGTGTCGCTGAAGGTCAGAAGCGCGATGCGGTCCGACGGGCCCATCGCATCGATGAACGCGGTGGCCGCGCGCTTCGCGTCGTCGAGCGCCCGGCCCTTCATCGAGCCGCTGACGTCCATCACCAGGACCACGGACATCGGGTCCCGCTGCTCGGAGACGGCCTTCACGTCCACGGCGCCCACGGCCGCCCCGTTCTCACGCACGGAGACGTCGCCGGACCCGAGGGCGCGGCCGGACGCCATGTCCGCGGGGAGAACCACGCGCAGGCCGACCTTGGGGTACTTCGCCGTGTCGATCGACTGCACCGAGATCTGCGCCGCCTCGGCGCCGAACGCGAGCGAGGCCAGTGCGAGGCACGCCGCGACGACGGCCGTGCCCAGCCACAGCCGGTGGGCGGCTCCGCGCCTGCTTGGCAGCATGGCGGATCAACCCCTCGCGGGAGGCTCGAAGGCGAACATGTCCGGCGGAAGAACGATGCCGATGTCCTCCAGACGCCGGGCGAACTTCGGGCGGATGCCCGTCGACTTGATGTGACCCCTGAACCGCCCGCCGTCGTCGACACCCATCGTGAAGTCGAAGGCGAAGATCTGCTCCAGGACGACCGTGTCGCCTTCCATCCCCTGGACCTCGGACACCTCGGTGATGCGGCGCGTGCCGTCGCGCAGCCTGGCCAGGTGCACGAGCACGTCGATCGCGGCGGTCGTCTGCTCGCGGATCGCCCGCACGGGCAGGTCGAAGCCGCTCATGAGCACCATCGTCTCGAGCCGCGACAGGGCGTCACGGGGGGAGTTGGCGTGAATGGTGGAGAGCGACCCGTCGTGTCCGGTGTTCATGGCCTGCAGCATGTCGAGCGCCTCGCCGCCACGGACCTCGCCGACGATGATCCGGTCGGGGCGCATGCGCAGGGAGTTGCGGACGAGGTCCCGGATCTCGATCTGGCCTCTGCCCTCGATG
>CAZHMA010000052.1:0-10022 GCA_964533555.1 uncultured Eubacteriales bacterium | reverse complement strand
ACTTTGCATCGAGAGTCGAGCGTTTGGTCGTCGTGGAGGAGCTCGACCCGTACCTGAGCTCCAGACTCGCAACCCTCGATATACCTTCAGACGACGCCGGTCTCCCGCACATCGGGGAGCTCACCCCCGGCCGGATCGCGCAGGCGTTCGGCGCCGTCGCGCCCGAGACCCGCGATGCCATGACCGACATCCCCCCGCGGCCGCCGATGCTCTGCCCCGGCTGTCCGCACCGGGGCGTGTTCGCGGCCCTTCGCGGGATGGACGCGATCGTGATGGGCGACATCGGCTGCTACACGCTCGCCGCCCTGCCGCCGCTCGGCGCCATGGACACCTGCGTGGATATGGGCGCGAGCATCGGGATGGCGCACGGGTTCGAGAAGGCAGGCGCGGCCGACGACCACGCGGTCGTGGCCGTGATCGGCGACTCGACGTTCGCCCATTCGGGGCTGACGGGGCTTCTGGACGTCGTCTGGAACGGGGGCGCGAGCACGGTGATCGTGCTCGACAACCGGATCACGGCGATGACGGGCCACCAGGACAACCCCTTCACCGGCCGCACGCTGTCCGGCGCGCCCGCGCGCGAGATCGACATCGAGGCGGTCGTGCGCGCGCTCGGGGTCACCGACGTGCGCACCGTGAACCCGAACCTGCTCAAGCCGACCCGCAAGGCCATCGAGGACGCCGTGGCCACGCCGCAGCCGAGCGTGATCATCGCCAAGGCCCCGTGCGCCCTGCTCAACAAGGAGTACGCGGACCCGTTCGCGGTCGACGAGGAGACGTGCACCGCCTGCGGCGAGTGCATCCGCCTCGGGTGCCCGGCCATCAGCCGCGGCGAGAACTCGAAGGCGGTCATCGACGTGTCCGTGTGCGTCGGATGTCGCCAGTGCGTGCAGGTCTGCAAGTACGGGGCGATCCAGCGTTCAGGGGGCGCCTGCGACATCGGAGGGGGGCGATGAGCGTGCCGGACACGACGACGCCGGTCGTCACGGCGCCCGTCACCACCGTTCTTCTCGTCGGCGTGGGCGGGCAGGGGACGATCCTCGCCTCCGACGTGCTGGCCAAGGTCGCCGCCGCCTCAGGTCTCGACGTCAAGCTCGCCGAGGTCCACGGGATGTCCCAGCGGGGCGGCAGCGTGGACACCGTGGTCCGCTTCGGGCAGGAGGTCCACTCGCCGGTGATCGACCCGGGAGGCGCCGACCACCTGATCGCGTTCGAGCTGTTGGAGGCGGCCCGGTGGCTGCACTTCCTCAAGCCCGAGGGGCGCCTGGTGGTCAACAACCGCATCATCGCGCCGCTGCCGGTGCTGATCGGCGACGAACCGCAGCCGGTCGGCAACGAGGCCGCGCTCGCATACGAGGGCGCGATCTTCATCGACGCCGAGGAACTCGCGTGCGAGGCCGGGTCGCCGCGCTCCGCCAACGTCGTCCTTCTGGGCGCGATGTCCGCGGGTCTTCCGTTCGCCGAAGACCTGTGGCGCGAGGTCATAGCCAAGCGTGTTCCGCCGAAGACGGTCGAGGCCAACCTGGCCGCCTTCGAACTCGGCCGAAAGGCATGTGCGAAGGGAGCGTGCGATCTGTGAGCAGCGTGCGACAGCTCTCGGTGTTCATCGCGAACGAGTCCGGTCGCGTGAGCGAGGTCACGAGCGTCATCGGGGCGGCGGGCGTGAACATCCGCGGCTTCTCCGTGTCCGACACGGCCGACTACGGCATCCTGCGCCTGGTCGTGGACAAGCCGGACGCAGCCCACGAGGTCCTCAAGGCGGCCGGGTTCACCGTGAAGGAGCTCGAAGTGATCTGCATCGACCTGCCCGACGTGCCCGGAGGGCTCGCCGGCGTGCTGAAGATCGTCTCGGACGCGGGCGTGAACATCGAGTACGTGTACTCGCTGATCGGCACCTACGTGGTGCTCAACGTCGCGGACGTCGAGCGCGCGGTCGCGCTCCTGAAGGACCGTCCAGTCCGCCTGGTCTCACAAGAGGAGATCGCGGCTGCATAGACGATGCCGCCCACGGGCGGCGAAGGGGAGAGGGTGAGGGAATGGGACCGACGGGGATGACGAGGACAAGGGGAGTCGGTCTGGTGGTGGTCATGCTCGCGGCGGCGCTGGCCGTGACCGCGTGCGCGACCCCGGCGAGCAAGCCGGCCGAAGGAACGGGCGCCCCGGCAAAAGCGCCGATCAAGGTCGGAGCGGTGCTTTCGCTCACAGGCTCGTACGCGGGACTCGGCGCGCCCGAGAAGAACACGCTGGAGATGGAGGTCGCGGCGATCAACGCGGCCGGGGGCGTGAACGGGCAGCAGATCGAGCTCTTCATCGAGGACGACGCCACCGACCCGGCCAAGGCGCAGGCCGCCGCGGTCAAGCTCATCGAGCAGAACAAGGTCGTCGCGCTCATCGGGGCCACCGGCACCGGCCAGACGATGGGCATGCGCGGCGACGTCGACCGGGCGGGCATCCCGCAGGTCTCCGTGGCGGGCGGCACGGTCATCACGGCCACCTTCGACAAGCTGGTCTTCCAGACACCGTGGTCCAACAGCCTCGTCGTGCCGTTCACGCTCGAGCGCCTGAAGAAGGACGGCATCACCAAGATCGGCGTGATCGCGGACTCGGGCGGTTTCGGCAAGGACGGCGTGGACGTCATCAAGAAGAACGTCGGCGCCTACGGGATCACGGTCGTCTCGGAGCAGCTGTTCAACGCGGGCGACACCGACATGACGAGCCAGCTCACCAAGATCAAGGGTGCCGGCGCTCAGGCGGTCGTCATGTGGAACGCCGGCAAGGAGGCGGCCACGGTCGCGTCCAACATGAAGCAGCTCGGGATGATGGTCCCGCTCGTCGGCAGCCACGGCAACGCACGCAAGGAGTTCATCGCGGGCGCCGGTGCGGCGGCCGAGGGCTTCACGTTCGCGGCGGGCAAGGTGCTGTCGCCCGAGCAGTACGGCACGGGCACGCCGGAGTACAAGGTCGTGAAGGACTTCATCGACCGGTACACGAAGAAGTACAACGCGGCACCTGACACGTTCGCCGGACACGCCTACGACGCGATCCACATCATCGCTGACGCGGCGGGCCGCATCGAGGGCGACGTGACGCCGGCCAAGCTGCGCGACTCCATCGAGGGCACCAAGGGCTTCATCGGCATCGGCGGCACGTTCAACTTCTCGGCGACGGACCACAACGGCATGAAGGCGACCGACCTGGTCACCTACGAGATCAAGAACGGCGAATGGACCGTCCTGCAGTGACGGGGGAGGCGCGCCGTCGGCGCGTCCGCCCAGGGCGAAGGGGAGATCACATGCTCAAGCGCATGACGGCGGCGACCATGGTCGCGGCGCTCATGATGTTGGCGGTCGCGGGCTGCGCCGCTCCGGCCGGCGACACCACCGGCACCAAGGCGGCCAAGCCGCCCATCAAGGTCGGCGTGGTCGTCTCGCTGACCGGCACGTACGCGGGGCTCGGCGTGCCCGAGAAGAACGCCATCGAGCTCGAGGTCGCGGCGATCAACGCGGCCGGAGGGATCGACGGGGCGATGATCGAGCCGGTGTACGAGGACGACGCCACCGATCCGGCGAAGGCACAGGCGGCCACCACGCGCCTGATCGAGCAGGAGAAGGTCGTCGCCATCATCGGCGCGACCGGCACCGGCCAGACGATGGGCATGCGCGGGGACATCGACCGCGCGGGCATCGCCCAGGTCTCGATGGCGGGCGGCAACGCGGTCACGGCGACCTTCGACAAGCAGGTCTTCCAGACGCCGTGGCCGAACCGGATCGTGGTGCCCTTCACGCTGGACTACATGAAGAAGCAGGGCATCACCAAGATCGCGCTGCTCTCCGACTCCGGCGGCTACGGCAAGGACGGTCGCGCCGTCGTCCTCGAAAACGTGGCGAAGTACGGCATCACCGTCGTGGCGGACGAGACGTTCAACGCGGGCGACACCGACATGACGACCCAGCTCACGAAGATCAAGGCGAAGGCCCCGCAGGCGATCTGGATGTGGGCGGCCGGCAAGGAGGGCGCGCTGATCGCGGCGAACCTGAAGTCGCTGTCCACGCAGAAGAGCGTCGAGCCCGAGCTGCGGCTGTTCGGCACGCCCGGCAACGGACGCAAGGAGTTCGTCGAGGGCGCCGGCGCGGCGGCCGAGGGCTTCACGTTCGCGGCGGGCCGGATACTCGCGCCCGAGTCGTACGGCAAGGACACCGAGGCCTACAAGGTGGCGGCGAGCTTCATCGACCGCTACACCAAGAAGTACGGCAAGGCCCCTGACATCTTCGCGGGGCACGCCTACGACGCGATCACCATCCTGGCGGACGCGCTCAAGCGCGCGGGAGCGGGCGCTGACGCCGCCAACGTGCGCGACGCGATCGAGGCCACCAAGGGCCTGGTCGGCGTCGGCGGCACCTTCGACTTCTCCGCTACCGACCACAACGGACTGACCGACAAGGACCTCGTGATCTACCGCATCGAGAACGGCGCCTGGAAGGTAGTCGAGTAGCCTCAGTGGGAGTCGCGGAGCTTCTGCAGTTCGTCGTAGCGGGCCTGAAGAACGGAGCGATCTACGCGCTGATCGCTCTGGGCTTCTCGCTCGTCTACTCGGCGACCGGCATCATCAACTTCGCCCAGGGCGAGTTCTACATGCTCGGCGGCATGGTGGCGGTGCTCGCGCTGCGGACCTTCGGGATGCCGCTGCTGCTGGCCGTGCCGGTGGCCGTGGCGGTGACGGTCGGCGTCGGGGCGCTCATCGAGCGCTTCGCCCTCCGGCCGCGCCGCAGTGAGCCCCCGCTCGTGCTCATCATCATCACCATCGGGATGTCGATGGTGCTGCAGTCGCTTGCACGCCACATCTTCGGCCCGGACGAGCTGGCGCTGCCCGCGTTCTCGCCGGGGCCGTCCATCTCGTTTCTCGGGGCGGCCATCGAGCGGCAGACGCTGTGGGTCTGGGGACTCACGGCCGTGGCTCTCCTGGTCCTCTGGCTGCTGTACACGCGTACCAAGCTCGGTCTGGCGATGCGCGCCACGGCCGTCAGCCACGATGCCTCGCGCCTCGTGGGAGTGGACACCGCCCGGGTGGTCATGATCACCTTCGCGCTGGCCGCGGCGTTGGGAGCTCTGGCAGGCGTCGCAGTCGCCCCGCTTACGCAGACCGCGTATGACGTCGGTTCACGCATGGGGCTCAAGGGCTTCGCCGCGGCGATCCTCGGCGGCCTTGGGGGGCCGGTGGCGGCGGTGGTCGGCGGGCTCGTGCTCGGCCTCGTGGAGAGCCTGTCGGTGGCGTTCATCTCGTCCACCTACAAGGACGCCATCGCGCTCGTGGTCCTGCTGCTCGTCTTGTTCCTGAAGCCCGGCGGGCTCTTCGGCCGTGCGGGCCGGGAGAAGGTATAGGACGTGGGCGCGACGATCAGACGTCTGGGCCCGGCGCTGTTCGGGGTCGTGATGGGTGCCGCCGCGCTGTCGCTGCCCCTCGTCGTGACCGACCGCTACCTGCTGAAAGTGTTCATGTTCGTCGGCCTGAACGTCATCGTCGTGGCAGGGATGGCGCTGCTCTTCGGCTATGCAGGCCAGGTCTCGCTGGGGCACGCCGCGTTCGTGGGCATCGGCGCGTACGCGTGCGGGTTCCTGTCGAAGGCCGGCTGGTCCTGGCCGCTGGCGGTCGCCGCCGGCGTGGTGCTGGCCGCGGCGGGCGGGCTCGCGCTCGCGCTGCCGAGCCTGCGCCTGCGCGGACACTACCTGGCCATGGCGACACTGGGCTTCAGCGTCATCGCCAACATCGCCTTCGTGGAGGCGAAGTCCCTCACCGGCGGCAACGACGGCCTGTCGGGTATCCCCCTGCCGCGCTTCGGGGCGCTGACCGTGGATCCCGCGGTGGCCGGCTACCTGCTCGTGTGGGGCGTCGCCGTCGTCGTGCTCGCGCTCGCGACCGGTGTGGTGCGGGGACGCCCGGGGCGCGCCATGACCGCGCTGCACGGCTCCGAGATGGGAGCGCAGGCCTGCGGCGTGGACCCGGTGCGGGTGAAGGTGACCGCGTTCACGCTGTCCGCGGCGCTCGCCGGGCTGTCCGGGGCGCTCTACGCGCTGACGGTCGGCTTCGTGTCTCCGACGTCGTTCGCGCTCGAGACGTCGATCATCCTGCTGGCCATGGTGGTGCTCGGCGGGACCCGCTCTCTGGCCGGCCCGGTGTTCGCGGCTGTCGTGCTGACCCTGCTCACCTACGTGGACGCGGTGATACCGGGCCTGTCGAAGCCGGCCGTCGCGTTCCTGCAGGACTGGAAGGGCGACATCTACGGCGCGGTCATCGTGATCGTGATGCTCTTCGCGCCGGCAGGGCTGGCGGGCGTCCTGCGCGCCGTACGGGCGCGTACGGCCCCGGCAGGTACCTCGGGCCCCGTGACGGCGGGTGACGCGTCGTGAGCCTGCTGAGCGTCCGGGGCGTGACGCGCGTGTTCGGGGGCCTTGTCGCGCTCGACGGGGTCTCGTTCGACGTGCACGAAGGCGAGATCTTCTCGGTCATCGGGCCGAACGGGGCGGGGAAGTCCACGCTGTTCAACGTCGTGAGCGGGTTCGACCGCCCGACGGCGGGCACGGTAGCATTCGACGGCCGTGACATCACCGCCGCCAAGCCGCACACGCTCGTGCGGGCGGGCATCGCGCGCACGTTCCAGAACACCCAGCTGTTCGAGGAGCTCAGCGTGCTCGACAACGTGCTGGTCGGGATGTTCCCCGTGACGAAGGCGGGGATGATCGCGTCCGCGCTCAGGCTGCCGCACGCACTGCGTGAGGACCGGCTCGCGACCGAGGAGGCCGGTCGCCTGCTGCGCATGGTGGGGCTCGAGGGCGTTGCGGGCACGCCGGCGGCAGACCTTCCGCACGGCATGCGGCGGCTGCTGGAGATCGCCCGGGCGCTCGCCACGAAGCCGCGCCTGATGCTGCTGGACGAGCCCGCCGCGGGACTCAACACCGCCGAGACGCGCGCGCTCGCGAGCCTGCTCTACCGGGTGCGCGACGCGGGCGCCACCATCGTGGTGGTCGAGCACGACATGGGCCTCGTGATGGAGGTCTCCGACGCGATCGTGGTGCTCGACCGGGGCGTCAAGATCGCCGAAGGCCCGCCGATGCTGATCCAGAAGGACCCGGCCGTCATCGAGGCCTACCTCGGAGAGGAGACCGGCGATGTCGCCTGACGCGACGACGGCGGGATCCGCCCCGCTGCTGAGCGTGGAGGGGGTCTTCGGGGGCTACGGCCACGTGCCCGTGCTTCGCGGCGTCGACCTGGCGGTGGGGCGCGGCGAGATCGTCACGCTCGTCGGGGCGAACGGGGCGGGCAAGTCGACACTGCTCAAGACCATCGTGGGGCTGGTACATGCGAGCGCCGGGCACGTGCGCTTCGACGGTGAGGACATCACGCGGACCCCGCCCGAGCGCGCGGTCCGCAAGGGTATCGCACTCGTGCCGGAAGGGCGCATGCTCTTCGGCCCCCTCACCGTCGAGGAGAACCTGAAGCTCGGCGGGTTCACGGTCAAGGACGGGGTCGCGGGCTACGAACGCGACCGCCAGCGCGTATTCGACCTGTTCCCGGTCCTGGCGGAGCGCGCGTCGCAGACGGCGGCCACGCTGTCGGGCGGCGAGCAGCAGATGCTGGCGGTCGGACGGGCCCTCATGTCGCGGCCGACGCTGCTGCTGCTCGACGAGCCGTCGCTCGGACTGGCGCCGAAGGTGATCGCCGAGATCTTCGCCACGCTCGACCGCCTGCGGGCGGACGGGCTCACGGTCCTGCTGGTCGAGCAGGACGTCAAAGTGGCGCTCAAGCACGCCGACCGCGGCTATGTGATGCGGACCGGCACGGTGGTGCTCACCGGCACCTCCGCCGAGCTGCTCGCCGACGACCAGGTACGGCTCATCTACCTCGGCGCGTGGGACGACGCGTCCGAGAGTCACGGGACGACCCCGAACGAAAGCGTGGGAACGCCATGATCTGGAACCCGGAGTACGAGTCGATGGACCGCGAGGCGCTGCTCGCCCTGCAGCTGCGCCGTCTGCAGACCACGGTCGCGTGGGTGTACGAGCGCGTGCCGTACTACCGCGACCAGTTCGACGCCGCGGGTCTTCGACCCAAGGACATCCGGTCGTTGGACGACATCCGGCGCCTCCCGTTCACGGACAAGTCCGCGCTGCGCGACACGTATCCGTACGGGATGTTCGCCGTGGACCTGGAGCACGTCGTGCGCGTGCACAGCAGCTCCGGCACGACCGGCAAGCCGATCGTGGTCGGCTACACCAAGGGCGACCTGAACACGTGGACCGAGTGCACCGCGCGCGTGGCGGCGGCCGCCGGTATCACGGAGAAGGACCGCGTGCAGATGGCGTTCCTGTACGGCATGTTCACGGGCGGATGGGGCATGCACTACGGCATCGAACGCATCGGGGCCACGGTCATCCCCGCCGGGTCGGGCAACACCGAGCGCCACATCATGATGATGCAGGACTTCGGTACGACAGCGCTGGTAGGAACTCCCAGCTACGCCCTCTACCTGGCCGAGGTGGGGGAGAAGATGGGCGTGGACTTCTCCGCCATGCCGCTGCGCGTCGGGCTGTTCGGCGGCGAGCCGTCCGGCGAGGGCATGCGGGCGGAGATCGAGCGGCGGTTGGGCATCCGCGCCACCGACAACTACGGTCTGTCGGAGGTGATGGGCCCGGGCGTGAGCGGGGAGTGCGAGTGCCAGTGCGGCCTGCACCTGCAGGAGGACCACTTCATCTGCGAGATCGTCGATCCGGTGACCGGTGAGCCCATGCCGGCGGGCCAGGAGGGCGAGCTCGTCATCACGACCATCACCAAGGAGGCGTTCCCGGTCCTGCGCTACCGGACGCACGACCTGACCGTGCTCAACGATACGCCGTGCGCGTGCGGGCGCACGCTCGCGCGCATGCAGAAGGTGCGTCACCGGACCGACGACATGCTCATCATCCGCGGCGTGAACGTGTTCCCGAGCCAGGTCGAGGACGTGCTGCTCAAGATCGAGGGGATCGAGCCGCACTACCTCATGGTGGTGGACCGCGTGTCCGGGATGGACCGGCTGGAGATAAAGATAGAGGTGGCGGAGGAGATCTTCTCCGACATCATGGCCGACATGGTGGCGTTCACCGGCCGCGTTTCGGATAGACTGAACGCGGTGCTGGGGCTGAGCGCGAAGGTCACCCTCGTCGAGCCGGGCACCATCGAGCGGAGCGTCGGGAAGGCCAGGCACGTCACGGACCTTCGCTCGATAGACTAGCCTCGGCGCGAGTGGGGGGAGCCCGCGCGAGGCGCGAGCGGCCGGTGTTGCGCCGAAGAGGCCTTGAGTCCCGACGTGTGTTTGGAGCTTATCGTGACCCCCACAGTGCTCTACATCATCATCGGCGTCGGATCGCTGCTGGTCATCGCCGGTATCGTCGTCGGCTCAGTCGTGCTGTGGCGCCGCCAGGTCCGCCGCTCGCTGATCGCCCTGACAGGGCGCAGGGAGGCCGTGACGGCGGCGTACAGAGGGCTGGAGAGCGTGTTCTCGGCCCTCGCCGAGGGGGACACCGACGAGGTGACGGCGTTTGCGATCGACTCGACGAGCGTGCACCGCAAGGCGCTCGACGAGCTGCACTACCGCATGCGCATCCAGTCCGAGGAGCTCTCGGAGATCGCCCTTCCCAAGCGGCTGTGGAACGCCGCGGACCTGCTCGGGACCGCGGCCGGCAAGCTCGCGGTCGAGACCGGCAGGGTGGGGGAGGCCGGACCGCCCGAGAAGGTGCTCGAGGTGCTGGGAAAGATCGACGTCGCGGGCGTGTCGGCGGCCCTTCGGCAGGCCAACGAGGCCATCGACGGCCTGCTCGAGGAGCTCAAGATCGGCGATCCGTCCGTGTACGGCGGGGGGCTGTACATCTAGCGGCCGCACGGGCCGCTGACACACCGGGGGGGGGCGCGTGGAGCAGGACACGAGATCGCGGATCATGGCGAACCCCGGGGGGCGCCTCGCCCGCTGGAGGCTGCCGGGGCTGCCGCTCGG
>CAZHMA010000051.1:0-10129 GCA_964533555.1 uncultured Eubacteriales bacterium | reverse complement strand
GGAGGGGTCGGCATGGCCGGCAAGGGCTGCGTGTACGCCTACCTGTTGCTGGCGATCATCTGCGCCGCCGCGTGCCTGCAGTATCTGGCGACCGGGGGCAGGACGCGCCGGCTCGCGAAGTCACTGGCCGCCGACGCCGAGTCCCCGGCACTCCAGACCGAGGAGTCCGTCGAGCAGTCCAAGGCCGCCATCCGCGCGGTCCTCGGCGTCGACTCGGCGGCCTTCGCATGCGCCGTCCTCCCCGTCGCCTATCTGGGAGTCACCGGACTGCTCGCCAACTTCGTCTCGCGCAACACGGCGGCCGCCCCCGGCCTGAACCTGGTCTGGCTCATCGCCACGGTCGCGCTCGTCGGCTCCCACATGTTCTTCGTGGTCCGCATCGCGGGGCTCAACTCGGAGTTCGTCGCGCTGGACGCCGCCGTGCTGTCCCCGTCGTTCGTGAGCCGCCACACCAGCGTGCTCAACTACTACATGCTGTTCGTGCTCGGCGTGACAGCCTTCAACGTGATCAACACCCTCTGGATGGTCGTGAACATCTCCAAGGTCACGCAGCTGCCGTTCGTGATGTGACGCGAGGGGCGACCGAGCCGACCGCCGGCCCCGAAGGAGCTCCCATGCACTCGCACCCCGCACGCCGTCTCGCCGCGGTCCTCCCGGCGGTCTTGCTCCTGGCGCTTGCCGTCGCGCTTCCGGCCCGGGCATTCGCGAAGTCGTTCACGATGCCCGCGGTGCGCATCGACGCCCGGATCGATCCGGATGGCTCGCTGAGCGTGAAGGAGACGCGCTCGTTCGAGTTCGACGGCGACTTCACGCGCGTCTATTGGGAGCTGGAGCCTCCCGCGGGCGGCGCGGGCACCGACATCGCGGTGACCGGGCCGAACGGGCCGCTGCAGCCCGCCACGGCCGAAGGTCGGCCCGCCGGCTACATGCGCATCATCGACCAGGGAACGCTGACCCAGGTCGACGTGTACGGCGCCTGGTCGAGCGAGACCGTCGAGTACACCATCTCGTACCGCGTGACGGGCGCCGCGGTCAGATGGGCGGACACCGGCGAGCTCTACTGGCAGGCGATCGCCAAGAACTGGGGTGCGAGCACGGGGGCGGCCACCATCGTGGTGCACATGCCCGCCGGGGTCACCAGGGACCAGGTCAAGGCGTGGGCGCACGGACCGCTCACCGGGCTCGTGACCATCAACGACGACGGCTCGGTGACGCTCACCGTGAGCGACCTGCCCCCTAGCACCTTCGTCGAACCGCGCATCGTGTTCCCGGCCGAGGCGCTGGCCTCGGTCCAGCCCCGTGCGGAGTCGAAGCTCGACTCCATCCTCGCCGAGGAGGCGTCCGCGGCGAACGAGGCCAACGCGGTCCGCCAGAGCGCCCGGACGCAGGTCATCGGCTCTTGGGCGCTGGGGATCGGCGTCCCGCTCGTGGCGCTGGTCGTGGTGATCGCGATGTTCTTCCGCTATGGCAAGGAGTACAAGCCGGCGTTCACCGGCGAGTACTTCCGCGAGCCGCCCATGGACATGAATCCCGCGCTGGTCGGCCACCTGTGGACCATGGGGACCGTGGACGACCAGGCGCTCTCGGCCTGCCTGATGAACCTGGCCGACCGCGGGGTCCTGCGCATGGAGCCGACCACTGTGACGAAGGCCGGGCTCTTCGGCAGCCACGAGGAGAGCACCTACCTGCTCACACTGGACACCGCGAAGTGGGAGACGCTCGACGCCATCGACAAGCGGCTGCTGTCGTTCCTGTTCACCACGGTCGCCGGCGACAACACCCTCACCATCGACGAGATGCAGGACTACGCGAAGGCCAGCGCACAGGAGTTCCAGGACGGCCTGAACGCGGTAGAGGCCGAGGTGGCGGCGGAGGCCGAGGCCCGCGGGTTCGTGGAGGGGGGCAGCCGGGTCGCCATGGGCGTCTCGTGGCTGCTCACGATCGGCGCGACATGCGCCTGGATCTTCGGCACGGTCGGCGCCGAGAGCTTCGTCGTCGCGCTCGTCGCCGCCCCGGCGGTCATCGCCATGGTCGTTCTCTCCGCGAAGATGAAGCGCCGCTCCCCCGCGGCGAACGAGCTCAATGCGAAGTACACCGGGCTGCGCAACTATCTGCGCGACTTCTCCAGGCTCCAGGAGGCACCGCCGGCGTCGCTCGTCCTCTGGAACCAGTTCCTGGTGCTCGCGGTGGTCTTCGGCATCGCGGACGTGGTCATCCAGCAGATGAAGGTCGTGGTGCCGCAGGTGCTGAGCGACCCGAACTTCGCGATGACCTACTGGTGGGTGGCGTCGGGACCCGGCTACGGCTCGCCGATCTCGTCGCTGTCCAGCGGCTTCACCTCGGCCGCGCAGGTCGCGTCCAGCACGCTGTCCAGCGCGTCGGGCGGCGGGGGCGGCTTCTCGGGCGGCGGCGGGGGCGGCTTCGGCGGCGGGGGCGGCGGCGGCGCGGACTAGGGCGCGGGCGCCTCACGCGTGGTCAGGTAGTCGACCACGGACGCTGCTTCCGCGTCGCTGAGCTTCGCGCCCTTGCCCCGCATGCGGTCGACGGTGGCCTGCCAAGCGACGCGGTCGTGGTGCGCGGCGTCGACCCGCTCGATGCCGTGGCAGACCGTGCACCGCGTCTTGACCAGCGACGCGGGGTCGCTCGATCCGGCCGGCGGCGCGGACGACACCGTCGCTGTGGCGCATCCGGCAAGCGCCAGCCCGAGCCCGGCGACCGCCAGGCACGATCCGAGCGTCCGAGCGATCATGGATGGTCCCTTCGCAGGCGCTGCCGATGTGGAGTCTCTACCCGTTCGGGTCAGTGCAGCCAGAGGTAGCCGATCAGCGCGGATCCGATGAGGAACACGATCACAAGCACCACACAGCCCACCCGGAACATGCGCGCCAGTTCCGCGTCGGGGTCGTACTGCTGCGTGGGCCTTCCCTTGTCCGACTCGAGTCCCACATCAGCCTGCCAGGGCCGCCGGCACTACTTCGAGGCCTTGCGGGCGACCTGGTCGACCCTGAACTCGACGATGCGGCGGATCAGGTCGGTCGGCAGCGGCGTCCCGATGGGGAACTGCACGGAGCCCTTGCCGCCCTTGTAGCCCTTGAGCTCCTCGGCGAAGGCCTCGCCCCCGCTGCCCGTGGGGTAGAACCCGACGTGCTTGGCGAACCCGGCGAAGTGCACGAGGTGCTTGCCGTTCAGGTCGAACGTCGGGATCGCGTAGCTGATCGTCTCGGTCGCGCCGGGCGCCGCCGCCCGGATGATCGCCCGGATCTCGTGCAGCATCGCGGCCGTCTCGGGCGGGAAACCGGCGATGTAGGCGTCGACGTCCGCTGCGGTCGGTCGTTCGGGCATCGCGGGCACCTTCCTCTCAGTGGGCGGAGACAAGGTAGACCCCTGCCCCGGCGGCGATCCCGGCGAGCCAGGGCGCGACGCGGTGGACCAGCACGGCCCACGCCGGCGGGTCGCTGCTCGCGCTGACCACCCCGCCCGAGGCGAACGTCGCGACCACCAGAACGGCCGCTGCGCCGATGACGGTCCACTCGAGCGCCGACAGCGGTGCTGCGCGGTTCGCCTGGTACACCATCACGCCGATGACGATGACCGCGGCGAGGTCGACCAGCTTGTGCACGGTCGTGACGGCCGTGCTGTACGGCCGGCCCACAGCCGTGAGCCAGATCCCGGACCCGAAGACCACCACCGCTGCCGCCACGAGCCCTGCCGCGCGCGCGTACGCCGGACTCATCGCGCCCCCGCCTCCCGGTCTCCGAAGATCGGGCGCAGCGCCTCGACCGCCGCCTCCAGGTCGGCGGACGGGGCCCGGCCCGCCGCCGTGGTCGACGCGACCTCAGCGTCGGCCGCCGCCCACAGGTCGCGCACGGAGTCCCGCGCGTTGAACATGAGCAGGCCCAGGTCGGCCCGCGCACCGCTGCGCTTGGTGATCCGCGGGTCCTTCGCCAGCTTCCCGGTCAATTCGTCGTACAGGCTGCTCATCGCCGACTCCGTGTCGTCGCGTCTCGTGCGGTCCCCGATTGTGATGATGCCCGTGTCAGCCCACCGATACCAGAGAGCCGACCGCCATCAGCACCAGCGACAGCAGGGCGAGTGCGAGCATCGCCGGGCTCCCCCACCGGCCCAGTGTCCACGCCGGATCGGCCACCGCGCCCTCGCCCTGCGCCTTGCGATACATCGGGATCGTGATGAGCGCGACCACGATGGCCGTGGCGCCCGCGGCCAGCCGAAGCCACTCGAGGAACTGCCAGACGCCCAACCACAGCACGAGCAGCGAGGGCAGCGTCGCGAACACCCAAGCCACTCGGGCCGACGCGGCCGTCCGCTCGCGGATGATGTCCGCCAGCGCAAGTGAGACGGACCAGTAGCTCGTCACGAGCGCGGCCACGACGAGCACGGAGCCGGCGGCGCCCGCCCATGAGCCCATCCGCTCGGCGATACCGGTGATGGCGACCTCGGTCACCCGGGTCGAGACCCCGAGCGCGATGAGCGCCACCGCCGCGGTGAGCGCACCGTTGATGCCCAGGCCGACAGTGATGGCCCGGACCGCTCCGCGGCGGTCCGGTCCGAGGCCCTTCACCACCTGCGGCACGCTGTAGAACGTCCAGTACGCGTACATCACCATGCCGTAGAGCGCGAGCCACTGCGTGGGCGTTCCCGACGGCCCGAGCGGCGGATGGAACGGCAGCGGGACCGCACCGGCGCCTATCGCGGCCACGAGCCCGACAAGCACGACCGCCCCGAAGCGCTCGGCCACCCCCACGGCCTTCAGGCCGAAGAACACCACGCCCGCGGACACCACATAGACGAGCGCCTCGGCAAGGCGCGGAGGAATGCCCGCAAGGCCCGCCACGATCTCGCCGGCGCCCGACACGTAGGCGGCGAGGTTCGCCAGGAACGCCACGCTGAGCAACGCGAAGACGCTCCATAGCAGCCACTGCCCGACCCTGCCGCGCAGCACGTACAGCCGCATCAGCTCGACGATCTGCAGGTCCTGTCCGGTCCTGAAGAGGACTTCGGCCAGCATGAGGTGCACGAGGGCGCTCGCGGCCCACGCGACGGGCAGGATCACGGCCAGGCCCACGAGGCCGACGCTGCGGGCCAGATACGGCACCGCCATGATCCCCGCACCCACGCCGGCGCCCACCATGAGCGAGGTCGCCTCCCAGCGGGTGAGTCTGCTCTGTTTCACGCCCTGCCCCCTGTCGATCGTCACAACGTGGCTATCTCGATGTACGGCACCCGGCCGTCGAGCACGGACGCGGGATCGGTCGTCCACGAGAGCGCGTACAAGTCGCTGCGGTACGTGACATGGAGAAAGCGGCGCACCACGGGCAGAAGCGGATCGCCGTCGGCCAGTCCCAGCATCAGGTACGCCTTCCCGCGCTCGCGTGCGTGGCGCGCGCACACGACCACGAGCGCGCGCATGACCGTCGGGTCATCGTCCGCCACGCACGCGCATGCGGCGAACGCGAGCGGCATGGCCCGCCCGGGCGGCGTCAGCGGACTCGCTCCTGCCAGGCGGGCCATCAGGTCGTACGCCGGCCGCAGCCGCTGCAGCGAGGGGCCGTACGCCTCCACGATGTCCTGCTTGTAGGCGCTCTGGTCCCATGCGGCCATCACGCCCACGATGGCGTCGCCGCGGTAGGCCACCATCACGTCGCCCGGAGCCAGGCCGCGCAGGGTCACGCCGCCCGCGAAGTCGTCCGCCGTGTACGCCGGGAAGAACTGACGCTTCGGTCCCGAGCGGCGCAGGAAGTCGACCACGTCCGCGATCCGTCCCGCGGACGCGGGGACCACGTCGAGCCCGCGGATGCGCGGCGCGTGGCGGGGCCGCAGCAGGATCGCGCACGTCGTGAGCCCGCTCACGCGCACGGCGCGCAGGCCGAGCGGCGGCCGGCGACCCACCAGGAGATCTCGTGCGCGCGGGTTGTCGGTCGCGATCACGCCGGCATAGAGCAGGCCCGGCGCACCGGCGTCGCGGAACAGCTTGGCGCCACGGTGCACGAGCCAGTTGCCTCGCGCCCCCGGCGCCACCCGGATCTGGCCGATATAGCCCAGGATCGTCTCGGCCCCGTTCACGAACGCGCGGTGCTCCGCCCGGCAGGCGATGCCGGCCAGAACGCCGCCGTCCCGTTCCCGGGCCACCAGCACATCGCACGGATCGCCCATGATCGTGGCACCCAGGAAGTAGTCAGGCTCGCGGGCGAATCTCACGGAGACGGCGCCCGGCATCGGCACCGAGCCCACCAGGGCGCGAACGTCCGGCTCGTCGGCACGGGTCGCCCAGCGCAGGTCGTAGCCGGCGCCGGGCGTCGCCGCGGCTCGCGGCCCGGTCACGTCGCTCATCCGGCCCCCAGCTGCATGCCCTGCTTCTTGAACGCCTCGCGTCGGAAGAGCGGGTTGTACGCCCAATACGTGGCGAACCTCAGCGGCGAGGCCATGTTCGTGGCCGGATCGAAGACCCGCTTGAGTATCGAGGCCCTGCTGCTCCACCGCTTGCGGCAGTCCCACGCGGCGTCGGTGAGCTCGTCGGCCGTCATGCGCGCCGGCTTGAAGGCGGCGTGGTTGAACCGGTAGTCCGGGTGCAGCCACCACCGTCCGTCGTACAGCAGCCGCCCCTCGGCCTTCAGGCGCTCGTAGAACGGCGTCGCCGGGTACGGCATGAGCACATTGAAGGCCGCGAACGTGAAGCGGTTCGCGATCCCCCACTCGCAGGTCGCGAGCACGGACTCGACGGTGTCGTGGTCGTAGCCGAGCGCGAAGGCCGCCCACGTCTGCAGGTGGTGCGCGCGCAGCGCCGCGACCGCCTCCGCATAGCCGTCGAACGCCGCAAGGTTGGGGCCCTTTCGCATCTGCCGGAGGTTCTCTACGTCCAGGCTCTCGAAGCCGATCACGTTGCCCATGCAGCCGCTCTCGGCGAAGAGCCGCAGCATCTCGGGGTCACGGGTGTGGTCCACGCTCGCCTGCGAGACCCATCGGACCTTCAGCGGGATGAGCGCGCGCAGCAGCTCCTTCGCCGCTTCGGGGTCCGCCACGAAGTTGTCGTCGACGAAGAAGAGGTCCCGCCTGCCCTGCGCCTTGATCTCGGCGACAACCTCCTCGACCGGCCGCGCGTGCTGGCAGTGGTCGAAGTACTGTCCGACGGCGCAGAACTCGCATCTGAAACGGCAGCCGCGCCCGAACTGGAGAAGGCTCACCGGCAGGTACCCCTTGCCCGCGTACAGGTCGCGCCGCGGCAGCGCGCCGAGCTGAGGCGGGCCGACCGATGCGTTGTAGCGCGCCAGCAGACGCCCCTCGTGGGCGTCGGTGACGACCTGCGCCCAAAGCGCCTCTCCGTCGCCCGTGTACACGCAGTCGGCGTGCTCGGCGACCTCGTCCGGGACGAGCGTCGCGTGCATGCCGCCCATGACGACCCGCACGCCCCGCACCCGGTACTCGGCAGCGATCTCGTACGCGCGCCGTGCCGTGAAGGTCTCGACGTTGATGGCGACCAGATCGGTCGGCTCGTCGTAGTCGATCACGTCGATGCGGTCATCGACGAGCCGGCAGTCGACGCCGGCCGGCGTCAGCCCCGCGAGAACGCCGAGCGACAGGGGCTCCATGCGGGCCTCATCGACGAACCGCTCACCGTCGTCCAGGCGGCCGAGCGTGGGCTTGATGAAGGTCACCTGCATCCTTGCTGCCTCCCCCGACGATGGCCGGTGGCCGGCTAGACCTTCGTGAAGTAGACGTACATGTAGAGCACGTCGGCGATGGCGTGCGCGAGGACCACGCCCCACAGCGAACCGGTCTTCCGGATGATGAGCGCGTACGCATAGCCCATGAAGAGCCAGATCGGAGCCAGGACCGCGACCGTCGCGAGATCGCTCCAGTAGACGATCACATGCACGGCACAGAACGCCACGCTCGTCACATGCATGGCCGCGGGTGACCCCACGAGCTGCCGAAACGCGGAGAACCACGATCCGCGGAACCACAGCTCTTCCATGAACCCGTTCGCGATGGAGAACACCGCAAGCCACGGGAGCCACGCGATCAGCGTCGCCGCTGGCAGAGCCAGGACCGCCATGCTGTCGCCTGCAGGGTCGATCGCGAAGACCACGAGCAGGGGGACGCTCGCGAGCAGCCCGAGCCCCAGGCTGAGCCACACGCGCCCGCCACGCAGTCCCAGCGATTCCGGGCTCGAACGGGCGAGGAACGCGGCGATCAGGATCGCGGCGCTGACCGGGAGCACCTCGGAGAGGATCTTCTCCGCCGCGGCCCCCCGCGGCGTGGCCGCCGACCAGCCGAGCCACGTGAGCGGATCGCTTCCCACGATCGACGCGAGCGCGAGTCCCAGGGAAACGCCGAACAGGCTCAACAGCACGGCGCGGAAGGGGCGCAGACGTGGACTTCCCGTGGCTGCGATGGCGAGCACGCCCCACAGCAGCGCCAGACCGAACTTGTACGCGGTGGCGCTGTCGCCCGACAGCCACTGCCCGTAGGTCGGGACGGTTATCGCCAGCGCGGCGGCCAGCAACCCGAGCGACGCGGCGATCCGGGGTGCGCCCTCCAGGAGCGGCCGCGCAGACCCCTCGGACCCGTAGTCCTGCATCCTGCCCCTCCCCGAGTGCCGCCTTACGCCGACCGGATGCCGCGTGCGCTGGAGATCAGATCACGGCGAACAGCGCCGACACGGCAGCCACTGCCGCCCAGAAGATGACCCGGGCGTTCGGCTGGCGGTCGGCATTGCGAGCGCGCACGTTCTTGCTCGCGAGCCAGAAGACACCGAGCATCCCCGCGACGAACGCCGAGGCCATCGGGAACTCGATGGTGCGGTTGCTCAGGCGGATCAGGATCAGCAGCAGGGCGTAGCCCAGCACGGACCACAGGTCGTCGGTGGAGAGGTAGCGCCGCAGGAACGTCAGCATGCCGCACCGGCCCCATGGTGGCCCTGCTCGAAGCTCCGGATGGTCTGCGCCACGGGTCCCCCTCGGTGTCACTGTCGCGTGTCGTGCTCCGGCCCTGCGTTCGACTCGCTATGCGAATGTTACGCGCGTTGCGCCCGATGCGCTCGGCGCCCGCGAACCCTCGCTGCTACCTGCCGGGCCGCAGGCGGAACGCCGACCAGGTGTCATCCACGCCCACCAGACCGAGCGGCCGCAGGCCGGTCTTCTCGGCCACCGCCCAGATGTTGTCCCGGTTCATGTCGAGCCCGGCGGATCTGGAGCCCTTGCGGAAGAAGACCCAGATCGCGGCACCCCGCGCGAGCCCGGCGACCGCAGCAGGCATCCGCGCGTCGAGTTCGGCGGACGTCCGAACGAACAGGAACACCAGTTGAGCGTCGGCCGGATCGACGAACGCGACGTCCGCGGGCAGCCCCAGCGACTCGACCACGCCGGGTTCTCCGTTCAGCACCGCGATAGTGGTGCCCGGCTTGATGTGCGCCTTCTCGGCGACGGTCTTGTCACTCACGAGGCCTCCCGGTCATGCGGTGCGCGGCTGTGCTCACACAGGAGATGTACCCGCGCAGAGCGCGCGTTCGTCCCGCGACCTACTTCCGCTTCCATGGGACCGGGCGCACCGGTGCGGCCACGTGCGTGTCGCCGGCGGGGCTGGCGAGCCGCCGCTCCAGCTGCGTGAACGCCGCGATCACCTCGTGCGCTTCGAACGCCCTGTTTCGCTTGCCGATCGACACCTGGCGCAGGATCTTGGCCTTCACCAGCTCGTCGATCGCGGTGTTCGCGGCGGTGAAGCTCCGATCGAGGATGCGGGCCGCCTCGTTCACGGTCAGGATGACGGTCCGCGGCAGCGCCTCGATGAGCAGGTCGACGGACGAGCCCCGGCGGACCGGTGCCATCCGCTCGCGCCAACCCGCCTGGATCGCGCTCACACGCTCTTCGAAGAGCGCGGCGTCCTGGACCGAGCGCGTACATGCCCGGGCGAAGAACGAGACCCACGCGTCGACCCCGGCGATGGCTTCGGGGCTGTCCAGCGGGGCCTTCGAATGGTAGCCGTCGAGCGCGGGGATGTAGGCGTCCTTAATCGTCGCCAGCACGAGGGATACCGGCGGGCCCCACGCCGCCGTGAGCCCGCGGCGGCGCCACGGTACGTGCCAGCTGCGCGGGCACGGTCGCCCGTTGCCCTC
>CAZHMA010000050.1:0-10151 GCA_964533555.1 uncultured Eubacteriales bacterium | reverse complement strand
CGGGATCGCGGTATTCGGCTTGTGCGAACCGGCCGGGCTCACGCCCTCGTACTTGTAGAAGATCTTCACGCCCGCCGGGAGGCCGAGCACGCGCTCGAGCTGCTTGGCGCGAAGCAGCGGTGAGGGCCGGTAGGTCTTGTAGACGTCGATGACCGCGCCGGGGATGTCGATCCAGCGGTCCGGAGACATCTCCTGCTTGATGCACTCCATCGGGAAGATCTGCGCGAGGCCCTCACCGATCTGGTCCATCGAGAGCTCGGTGCCGTCGGGCGCGAACATCTTCGGCGGCGCCGGTGGGCTCTTCAGGTCCGGCATGATGTTGTACCAGGCCTCAGGGATCCTGGTCTCGTCGAGCCCGAACCTCGTCTTGTCGCTTCCCATGCTCGTCTCCTCCTTCGTCCGAAGGCCGTCCGGCCTCCGCTCCGGTATGTCTCGATCCACGCCGCGCGTCGTGTACGCCACGGCCGAGGAGGCTTCTACGAGAAAACAAAGAGACCCCTCGTCCGCATAGGGACGAGAGGCCTGCTCCCGTGGTGCCACCCTTATTGACCCGCCTGCGCGGATCCACTTGGTCCGAAGTACGTCGGTCGGCCCGTTTCGGCCACTTCCCGAGATACCCGGCCCCTTGTATCGGTGGGGGTCCGCCGAGACTAGTAGGAAGTCGCCTTCCGTTGCCTCGGAGCCTCAGGGGTCCATTCCCGCCGGCCCTCCGCATCGGGATTCCACTGTCCCCGACTCTCTATAGCTTCGGTGCCGGAGTACTACTCCCCGTCACAGGCGCACGCGTGATTCGATTGGGGTGGAGGATACACACCGCTGCATGGACGTGTCAAACCGCGCGCCGGGCGGCCGGCTCACGCTTCGGTCGGACGGCCCATCTCCTCCGGATGCAGCTTCTTGTAGAGACGCCACGAGTAGACGTACAGCACGGGCAGCTGACCGAGCGCCGGCACGATCATGATCACGACGTTCCACGGCGCGGGCAGGAACACCCCGATCAGGGCGAGCACCCCGATGCCCATGAAGAAGTAGCCGCCGAGTCGGTTGGTCTTGGCCCACACCACGTCGTCCATGACGGTCCACGAGAACCGGACACCCATGGTGAAGTTGCGCTTGACGGTGGTCATGAAGTTCCCGATGACGAGGAAGAGCAGGCCGATACTCCCGAAGACGATGCGGTCGACGGGGAAGGCGTGGTTGAACGCGGCGGCCATGCTCGCACCGAAGACGGCCAGCATGAGCGCGGTGACCCCGTCGAGGATGACGCCGTATGCCTTCTTCGACCGAAGCAGGTTCGCGCGCTTGGGGTCGAACAGCGGCATGACGACGAAGAGCAGCCAGAGGCCCGCTGACACGAGCGGCATCTGGAACACCGACAAGAACGACTTCTGACTCCAAGCGTCCGGAGTGCCGCCCGGTCCCCAGTGCGTGGGGATCGTCTGCGGCAGGCTCGGGTAGAGCACGGCTCCCGCGACGAACATCACCGCGATGAGCACGAGCGGCAGCTTCGGCATGTCCTTCCAGTTCACGAGCTCTTCCCCTCTCCGAATGTCTCGGCCAGGTAGCCGAGGAACTCCTGGAACACCGTGGTCTGCAGCGAGTAGATGATCTCCTGCCCCCGGCGCTCGGCCCGCACCAGGCCGGCGGACTTCAGCACCCCCAGGTGGTGCGAGATCGACGGTTTCGTCATATCGAACCGCTCGGCGATCGCGCCGGCGCCCATGTCGCCCTCCTGCAGCATCCGCACGATCTCGCGGCGGGTCGGGTCCGAGAACGCCTGGAACACGTCCTGGACGGTCATGGTCACCTCCCGCGGCGTCGGCTTATGCTTAGATATTTAGCCTTTCGTCTAATAATAGACGCTGCCCGCCCGCCGCGCAAGCCCGCTCACTACTACTCCTCCACGCTCGCCTTGCCGGCCATCGACTCGATGTCGATGCGCAGTACCGCAACGCCCTTCGCTTTCGCGGGCGGCACCGTCTCGGGCGCACCCGAGTAGTGCGAGATGACCGTGCCGAGAGCGTGGACCTTCTCCCCCTCGTCTGTCACGAGCGCCGCCGTGCCGAAACCGACGACGCTGCGGAACCGGGTCGTCCAGCCGCAGCCCGTGCTGGGCACCACGCGCACGTCGACGCTCGCCTCGAAGCACACGCGGGGGTCCTGCGCGATCACGTCGAGCTTGCGGCCCTCCAGCGCGCAGTGGATGTAGATCCGGCCGTCGCCGTCATAGCCGAAGTTCACGGGCACGACGTACGGGCCGTCGGGGCCTGTCATCGCGAGGTGGAGCAGCTCGGCGCGGTGCAGGACGTCGTCGATCGCCGCGCGGTCCGTCACGAGCCGGTCGGGGCGCCGCATGGGCGCGCTAGCGTGTCCGTTCACTGTCCGCTCCCGGTTCTGTCGATGCGAGGGGCCGGCGGGCCTGCGTACTTCTCGGGATGCGCGGGCATGTTCGCGCGCGGCCCGGGGAGGAGCGCCTCGACGCCGAGCACCTCCCGCAGCCTGGCAAGGCGTTCGAACTCGGGGTCGTCCTCCGGCGCGAAGCCGAATCCGGCCCAGCAGTAGAAGAGGCCCGAATACGCCTCGCCGGCCGTGGGCACGGTGTTGTCGGCCTCGAGCACCGTCGCCAGGGCGTGCAGCATCTCGTGCGGGTCCTTGAGCAGCAGCATCCCTTCGGCGTCGGCCTTCTCGGCGGTCAGCATGGTCTGGCGCTGGTGACCGGCCAGAAGCAGCTCCGTGACGATGATGACGAACACGTAGAGCACGAAGTAGAGGATCCGGCCTCCCGCGCCGGAGTGCCGCTTCCCGCCCGGCCGGTCCTCGTCGTCCTCCGGGATCAGGTAGTCCGGGTCGCGCTGAAGGTCCGCGTCGCGCATGCGCCAGATCGGGCCCACCAGCGCGGAGACGGCCGTCGCCCATCGGACGTCGTCGTTGGTGAGTCTCGCCATCAGGTTCGCGAAGACCGCCCGCTGATCGGCCTCGCTCAGCTTGTCGGCGAACCCCTGCGTGATGCCGATAAGGGCGCTGCGATGCGTCCGCCCCACGGCGAAGGCATTGATCCGCTCGCAGTCCGGGATCACCCACAGCGGCGGCGCATGCTCGAAGCCCGCAGCGATCGCCATGTCCTTGAGCACGAGTTTCGTGGCCATGTAGCCGCCGGTGGGCGTGAGCATCGCTCCGAGCTTGCCCATGAGCCGCTTCTCGGACCGGAGCATGGCGACGGCGACCCAGACCGAGCCTGCCGCGAGGGCAAGTGCCGCGGCCGTCCCGACGATGCGCCCCAGCTCCACCGCGAGGTCCGCCGGCGTGACGGCCCCACGCACCAGCATCGGGCCCAGGATCACTCCGACGATGGCCGCGATCAGCGCGGCCGATGCGGCGATGGAAAGCAGATAGGCGGCAATGAAGAAGGCGAACTTGACCCGGTTGCGATCCACCCTGGACCAGAGCGGCTCGATCCGCTCCCGACGAACGCCCTCGGGCAGGTCCATGACGGGTCCCAACTACCGGCGCCGGTCGTCCAGCTCGGCTGCGAGCTCGGACAGTGAGACACCTTCGCGGACCATGACCACAAGCATGTGATACAGCAGGTCGCCGAGTTCGTAGCGCAGCTGCTTCTTGTCTCCGTCGCGGGCCGCGATGATGACCTCGCTCGATTCCTCGGCGATCTTCTTCAGCAGCTTGTCCTGCGGCCCCATGAGGAGCTTGGCGGTGTAGCTGTCCTCCGGAAGCTCCCGCTTGCGGGACTCGAGTACCTCGTACACCCCGTCCAGCACGTCGCCGATCTGCGGGACGCGTGCGGGAACGGGACTGCCGAGCGGGTCCTGGCGATCACTCACTGGCTGCTCACCCTCTTCGTTCGTGTGGAGGTGCGCCCCGCGCTCAGGGCTTCGGACACAGCGTGCGGTAGAAGCAGGTGCGCTCGCCGGTGTGGCAGGCGCCCGAACCATGCTGGTCGACCATCACGAGCAGGCAGTCGGCGTCGCAGTCGTAGCGGACCTCGGTGACGTCCTGCCCGGAACCCGAGCTCTCGCCCTTCATCCAGTACTTCTGCCTGCTTC
The DNA here is from genome assembly GCA_964533555.1 of uncultured Eubacteriales bacterium. Classification (GTDB taxonomy): domain Bacteria; phylum Actinomycetota; class Coriobacteriia; order Anaerosomatales; family PALSA-660; genus JANYAK01. The sequence goes on along the minus strand of CAZHMA010000050.1, from coordinate 6,093 downwards.
GGCTCCAGAACCACGTGCGGCCAGTCTCGATGGTCTTCGCCAGGGACTCCGCGTTCATGTACGCGACCATCAGGACCTCGCCCGTGTCGTGCTGCTGCACGACGGCCGGGATGAGGCCGCTGCCGTCGTACTTCAGGTCGTCGACGCCGAGGGCGTCGCGTTCGCGGTCGGTCATGCTCGCCCTCCCTTCCCATTGCCGGACGTGGCTTCGCCACGGCCCGCATCCACCATCCTACAGCCGCACCGGCACGCCGGCCGCGGCCATCGCTTCCTTCACCTGCCGCACGCTGAACTCGCCGTAGTGGAACACGCTGGCGGCGAGCACCGCGTCCGCGTCCGCCTCTACGACGACCTCGGCGAAGTGCTCCAGCTCTCCCGCGCCGCCGGACGCAATCACCGGTATGTTGACGGCGCGGGTGACCGCGCGGGTCAGCGGGACGTCGAAGCCGTACTTGGTGCCGTCGCGGTCCATGCTGGTGAGCAGGATCTCGCCGGCGCCCAGCCGCTCGACCTCCGCCGCCCACGCCACCGCGTCCGCCCCGGTGTTGATGCGGCCGCCGTTGATGAAGACCTCCCAGCGGTCCGCGCCGCCCGCGACGCGGCGCGCGTCGATGGCGACCACGATGCACTGGGAGCGGTAGATGCCGCTCGTGCGCGTGATGAGCGAGGGGTCGCGCACGGCCGCGGAGTTGAGCGATATCTTGTCGCACCCGGCGCTGAGCATCGCGCGGATGTCCTCCGCGCTTCGCATGCCGCCACCGACCGTGTAGGGGATGAACACCTGCTCCGCGGTGCGCCGGGCGACGTCGAGCATCGTGGGCCGGTCTTCGTGGCTGGCGGTGATGTCGAGGAATACGAGCTCGTCGGCGCCGGCCTCGTCGTAGGCCTTCGCAAGTTCGACCGGGTCACCCGCGTCGCGAAGCTCGACGAAGCGCACGCCCTTGACGACGCGCCCCTCGGCGACGTCGAGGCACGGGATGACGCGCTTCATGAGCATGAGGCCTAGACCGCCTCGCCGCGGCCGGTCGCGATGGCCTGCTCGAGCGTGAACGATCCCTCGTACAGCGCGCGGCCGATGATGACGCCTTCGACCTGCCGTCCGATCGAGCGCAGGTCCACGATGTCGTCCAGGGAGTTCACGCCGCCGGACGCTGTGATCGGGATGCTCACCTGTGTGGCCAGAGCGCGGTAGGCGCCATAGTTGACGCCGACTCCCATGCCGTCGAGGGCGATGTCGGTGTACGCGAGCCGGCGAACGCCCAGGAGCTCGAGCTCCAGCACCAGCTCGAGCACACCGTGGTCGGTCCCCTGCTTCCAGCCCTCGATGGCGACCTTGCCGTCGCGCGCATCGACACCCGCCACGATCCCTTCGAACTCGGCGCATGCCGCGGCAACCAACTCAGGCTGCGTCACGAGCGTGGTGCCCAGAACGGTGCGCTGAACGCCCGCGTCGTAGAGCATCCGCAGTGTCTCGATGGTGCGGATGCCCCCGCCGACCTGCACCGGCACATCGACGGCGTCGATGATCGCCTTCACGGCGGGGAGGTTGCGCGGCTCGCCCAGGACGGCGCCGTCCAGATCCACGACGTGGATCCACTCGGCGCCGGCAGCCTCCCAGCGCTTCGCCTGGTCGACGGGGTCGTCGTTGTACACCGTCACGGAGTCGAGGCGGCCCTGACGAAGCCGCACGACCTTGCCGTCAAGGATGTCGATCGCAGGCAGGATGTACATGGGACTCTAGGACGCCTCCTCGACGATCCCGCCGAAGTTCGCCAGCACGCGCAGCCCGGCCTCGGACGACTTCTCCGGGTGGAACTGCACGGCGAACGTGCGGCCCTTCTGCACGGCACTCACGAAACGCACCCCGTACTCGGTCGTCCCGATGATACAGGATGGGTCTGCTGGAACGACATGGAAAGAGTGCACGAAGTAGAAGGCCCCGCCATCGGGGACGCCTTCGAAGAGCGGGCTCTCGCGACGCTGGTCGACCGTGTTCCAGCCGATGTGCGGGACCTTCACGCCCGAGGGCAGGCGTTCGCACGTGCCGCCGATCACGCCGAGCCCCTGCCACTCCCCGTCCTCGAGGCCGACATCGACCAGGAGCTGGAGCCCGAGGCAGATGCCCAGGAACGGCTTGCCCGCCTCGATCGCCGCGAGCACGGCGCCACGGCAGCCGGACGCCTCGAGGTTGCCCGCGGCGTCGCGGAACGCGCCGACGCCCGGAAGCACCACGCCGTCCGCCGCGGCGATGACGCCCGGGTCGTCGGTGACGCGAACGTCCGACACGCCCGCCGCCTCGAAGCCCTGCTCGACGCTGCGCAGGTTGCCCATGCGGTAGTCGACGATCGCGATCACAGCGTCCCCTTGGTGGACGGCACCCCGGCGACGCGCGGGTCGACCTCCACGGCGTCGCGCAGCGCACGGGCCACGGACTTGAAGGCCGCCTCGATGATGTGGTGCGCGTTATCGCCCGCGACGTCGTGCACGTGCAGGGTGATGCCGGCGTTCGTGGCCAGCGCCGCGAAGAACTCCTTCGCGAGCGTCGTGTCGAACGTTCCGATGATCTCGATAGGCACGTCGACCTCGTAGGTCAGCGAGCCGCGCCCGGAGATGTCGACCGCCGCCAGCACGAGCGCCTCGTCGAGCGGCACCGCGGCGCTGCCGAACCTCCGGATGCCCGACTTGTCACCGAGCGCGGATGCCAGGGCCTGCCCGAGGCAGATGCCGACGTCCTCGACCGTGTGGTGCGAGTCGACCGCGAGATCGCCCTTCGCCGCGACCGTCAGGTCGATGAGCGAGTGGCGTCCGAGCGCGTCGAGCATGTGGTCGAAGAACGGCACGCCGGTGCTGACGTCCGTGCTGCCCGAGCCGTCGAGGTCGACGGTCACGGTGACGGACGTCTCCTTGGTCGTGCGGTCGATGGTCGCTGTCCGGCCCACCTCGGTGCCTCCATCCAAGCCGACCGGCTCCGGCCGGTCATGCGTTCGTTCGCCGGTCAGTCCCGGGGCTCTTCCTCGTGCCCCGGATCGTCCGCCGCCTCGCCGTTCCCGTCGAACGGCTCGCCGTTCGTGGTTCCGAACAACCCCGCCTTGCGCCGCGCGGTGACGATCTCGCCCATCGCGTCGAGGAACCGCTGGTTCTCCTCCGGCGAGCCGACGCTCACGCGCAGGCAGTCCTCGAGATACGGCGCGCGGGACAGGTCGCGCACGAGCACGCCGTGTCCGTGGAGCAGGTCGCGCCAGACCGCCGCCGCGTGCTCGATGTGGAACAGCACGAAGTTCGCCTCCGAGGTGTACACCCTCACGCCCTCGAGGCGGTCCAGCCCGTGCTGGATCACGTCGCGCTGACGGATCAGGTCCGATATCTGGGACTCGAACGCCACGCGCTCGCGGAACACCATGGCCGCGACCCACTGGCTGAAGCGGTCGACGGAATACGGCTGGCGGACCTTCGTCAGTTCCCGCACGACGTCCTCGTGCGCGAGCAGGTAGCCGACCCGCAGACCGGCCATCGAGAACGCCTTGGAGAACGTCCGCAGGATGACGAGGTTGGGGTGACGCAGCATGTGCGGGCGCATCGTGTGGCGCGAGAACTCGAAGTACGCCTCGTCGACCAGCACGAGCGCGTCGGTCGCCTTCAGCACGTCGATGAGGAACGTCTCGGGCTGCAGGTTGCCGGTCGGGTTGTTCGGATGCGAGATGAAGACGCAGTCGATGTCGCCGTCGGCCAGCCGGGCCAGCACCGCCTTCTCGTCGACCGAGTAGTCGGCGCGGCGCGGCACTTCGACCACTTCGGTGCCGGTGACCTGCGCGTCGATCTCGTACATGGCGAAGGTCGGCGGCATGTTGAGCAGCTTGCGCCCCGGGCCGCCCCACGCGAGCAGGAGGTCGAAGATCAGCTCGTCGCCGCCGTTGCCCACGAGCACGTTGGCCGGGTCGAGGCCGTTCGCGTCGGCGATGAGCGTGCGCAGCTTGCCCGCCATCGGGTCGGGGTAGCGGTTGAACGCGAACTCCGGCAGAAGCTCGGCGAGCTTGTCGAGCACCTCGTGCGGGAGGTTCTGCGGGTTCTCGTTCGCCGACAGGTTCACGTCGACGTGCGGTTCCTTCGCCTCGTACGGGGCGATGTTCTCGAGGTCGGGGCGCGGCGGGCGCAGGGCTCCCATGGCTAGCGCTCCCCGTCCGCGGCCGCGTCGTCCTCCGCGGCCATCTCGAGACGCAGCGCCACCGCGTCCGCGTGAGCGTCGAGTCCTTCGGCCGAGGCGATGGCGATCACCGATGCGGCGTCGGCCTCCAGCGCTTCGCGCGAGTACGACAGCACGGACGAGCGCTTCACGAAGTCCTCGACCGACAGCGGCGACGAGAAGCGCGCCGTCCCGCCGGTGGGAAGGACGTGGTTGGGCCCGGCCACATAGTCGCCCACGGACTCGGGCGTCCAGGGACCGAGGAAGATGGCGCCGGCGTTGCGGATCGCCCCCAGCAGCTCGAAGGGCTCGGCCATCATCACCTCGAGGTGCTCGGGCGCCACCGTGTTGGCGACCTCGATCGCCGCCGCGACGTCCGCCACGATGACGATGCGGCCGTTGTCGGTCAGCGAGCGGCGGATGACGTCGGCGCGGGGCGCATCGGCCAGCAGCAGTTCGAGCGCCTCCTCGACCTCGTCCGGGAGCGTCGGATCGTCGGTGACGAGATACGTGGCGGCGCGCGGGTCGTGCTCCGCCTGTGCCATGAGATCGATGGCCACGAAAGCCGGTTCGGCGGTCGCGTCGGCCAGGATGAGGACCTCGCTGGGACCCGCGAGCATGTCGATGCCCACGTCTCCCATAACGAGCTTCTTCGCCGCGGTGACGTACGCGTTGCCCGGGCCGACCACCTTGTCGACGCGCGGAACGGTCTTGGTGCCGAAGGCCAGCGCCGCCCCGGCCTGGGCGCCGCCCATCTTGTAGACCTCGGACACGCCGACCTCGGCCGCCGCGGCCAGGGTGTACGGGCTCACGCTGCCGTCCGCCGCGGGCGGAACGACCATCGCGATCTCCTCCACGCCGGCGACGATCGCCGGGATCGCCGTCATCAGCACGCTCGACGGGTAGGACGCCCGTCCGCCCGGCACGTAGATGCCCACACGCCGTAGGGCCGTGACCTTCTGGCCGAGGAACACGCCGCCCTCGCCTGTCGTGAACCACGACTGGGGAAGCTGGCGCTCGTGGAACTCCTCTATTGCCGCCGCCGCGGTGGCGATGGCGTCCTTGAAGTCCTCCGGCACCGAGGCCACCGCGGACTCGATCTCCGCCTTCGAGACGCGCAGGTCGGCGAGTTCGACCTTGTCGAACTGCGCGCTGTAGTCGCGCACGGCCTCATCGCCGCGGACGCGCACGTCGTCCACGATGCGCGCCGCGACCGACAGGACCTCGGCGTCCACGCCACCGCTGCGGGCGAGCATCTCTTCGGTCAGGCGTTTGCCGCGGGAGAGTTCGATACGGCGCATCATCATCTGGTGTCCCCTATGCCCCTTCGATCCGCCGCGCCGCCTGCTCGAGGCGGTCGGCGAGCCCCATCACCCGGTCGGCGTCGATGCGCGCCGACACGGGGTTCGCCACGAACCGTGCTGTGGACTCCATGACGTCCTCGACGATGCGCAGCCCGTTCTCGGACAGCGTACGCCCTGTCGCCGTGATGTCCACGATGCGATCGGCGAGGCCGATCGCCGGAGCGAGCTCGATGTTGCCGTGCAGCTTCACGATCTCGACCTGGATCCCCTTCGCCGCGAAGTGCGCTTCAGTGACGCGCGGGTACTTGGTGGCGACCCTGAGGACCCCGAGGTGGCGGTACGCCTCCTCCACGGAGTGCTCGGCCCCCTCCATCTCGGCCACGACGAACCTGCACCCGCCGAACAGCAGGTCCGCGACCTCGATCACGTCCAGCGCGGCCTCGGCGAGCACGTCCGCCCCGACGATGCCGACATCCGCGCCGCCGTACGCGACGTAGGCGGGGATGTCCGTCGGGCGCGCGATGATGAAGCGGATTCCGGGCGCGTCCACGATCAGCTGGCGTCCCGGCTCGGCGAGCGCGCCGGTGTCGACCCCGGCCTCGCGCAGGA
>CAZHMA010000049.1:2771-10373 GCA_964533555.1 uncultured Eubacteriales bacterium | reverse complement strand
CGACGTCATGCCGGCGAGCGCCTCGAGGCGCTGCTTCTCCTCGGCGATGGCGTCTTCGAGGTCCTTGGCCCGCTTCTCGATCTGGCCGGCGGTGCTGGACAGCTGGTGCTCGCGCTTGTCGAGCGACTCTGCCCGGCGCTCCAGGCTCTCCTCACGCTGCATGAGACGGGTCTCGAGTGCGGTGAGGTCCTTGCGGCGCTCCTTGGCCTCGGTCTCGGCCTCGGCCTTCAGCCTGAAGACCTCGTCCTTGGCCTCCAGCAGCGCTTCCTTCTTGAGTGTCTCGGCCTGCTTCTCCGCATCAAGGACGATACGCTCCGCGGTAGCGCGGGCGCGGGAGTCCTGGCCTTCGATGAAGACCTTGCGGATGAAGAACCCGAGGGCCAGTCCGACGACGAGTGCGATCGTTGCATATACGAATGCCATCTGGTGCCCTCCTTTCGGACGCGTTTCGCGTCACACGTGTGCCAATGGCACGCCGAGGACAGAAGACCGGCTCGCCGGACGCACCCCCATCGGGTGTCTTTCCGCGGAGGGCGGATGTCCGGCCACGGGAGCGTGGTCGGGCGGGCCCTCGAAACGAACAAGCCGGACGCTCGGCGTCCGGCAAAGGCGATTCACATCTGTATGCGGATGACGGCGGCCCGTATATACGCGCATAGGGCGCACAGCGCCCTGTCACCGAACAACGGGACCCCCGGTCCCACATACAAAACCCCGCAAAGCGCCCGGCAGGGCAGCGGAGTGATCACATTTGCCGCGTTCATCCTATAGCCGCGCACGGGGTGCGTCAAGGCGAGAAGGCGACACTAAGCCGATGCTAAGGGCCGATTCACTCGTCGAGAACGTGCAGGTCAGAGGCTTCTTCGGCCCCCCGACTCCCCGATTGCCTGGCGCGCCGCACGCAGGGCGAGCGGGGTGGCGAACCCCTTGCGTGTGAGCCGGGTGGCGACCCGCGCGACATCCGCCTTCGGACGGGCCGCAAGCGCCCTCGCAAGCCTCAAGGCGGAGTCGAGCTCTTCGTCTTCCGGCAGCATCTCCGCCACGGCCGCTGCGGCCAGTCCCGGATCGATGCCGTGGACCTCGAGTTCGCGAAGGATGCGCATGCGGCCGAACCCTCTGATGGTCGCGAGCACGCGCGCCGTGGAGTTCGCGAACCGGGCGTCATCGACGAGTCCGACGCGCGTCAGGTCGGCGAGCACCTGGCCCGCCACGGGGGCCGGATAGCCGTCCTCCGTGAGCCGCTTCATGAGATCCGCCGTGCTCCGGTCCCGGTAGGTCAGCAGCCTGAGCGCGCGGTCGCGTGCGAGCCGGGGCTCGGCGGCATCGATGCGGGCGGCGAGGTCCTCGGCGGGTTCGATGTGTCCGACGCGCAGGTCGAGACCGGAGACGACGTCGGCCGAGGTCGTTCGCCAGAGCTCGGTATCGACGTGCAGCTCGCGGCGCCTGGATCCGCGCCGCGAGCCGATGTCGGTGATCAGGGCCACGACGGCCTCCCGGTGGGCGTCGTCTACTCCGCGGTCTCGGCCACGGGCTGGGCCTCGCCGTTGGCCAGCTGCGTGTTGAGGCCGAGCGCCTCGCGGATCCGCGCCTCGATGGTGTCGCGGACGTCGGTGTGCTCGCGGAGGTAGTCCTTGGCCGACTCGCGGCCCTGGCCCAGGCGCTCTTCGCCGAAGTTGAACCACGAACCGGACTTGGAGACGATCCCCTCCTCCACGCCGAGGTCCAGCAGCGAGCCCTCCTTGGAGATGCCCTGGCCGTACATGATGTCGAACTCGGCCTGCCTGAACGGCGGCGCGACCTTGTTCTTGACGACCTTGGCGCGCACGCGGTTGCCGACGATGTCGGTGCCCTGCTTGATGGAGTCGATCCTGCGGATGTCGATGCGGATCGACGCGTAGAACTTGAGGGCGCGGCCTCCGGAGGTGGTCTCAGGGCTGCCGAACATCACGCCGATCTTCTCGCGCAGCTGGTTGATGAAGATGCACGTTGTGTTGGACTTGGACAGCGACCCGGCGAGCTTGCGCAGCGCCTGGCTCATGAGGCGGGCCTGGAGGCCGACCGTGACGTCGCCCATCTCGCCTTCCAGTTCGGCGCGCGGCACGAGGGCGGCAACGGAGTCGATGACCACGACGTCGATGGCGCCGGAGCGCACGAGCATGTCCGCGATCTCGAGTGCCTGCTCGCCGGTGTCCGGCTGGCTGATGAGGACGTCGTCAATGTCGACGCCGAGCTTGGCGGCGTATGCGGGATCCAGTGCGTGCTCCGCGTCGATGAACGCGACGATCCCGGAAAGGCGCTGGGCCTCCGCGAGGATCTGCAGCGCGAGCGTGGTCTTGCCCGACGACTCGGGACCGTAGATCTCGACGATGCGGCCGCGTGGGACGCCACCGATGCCGAGCGCGGCGTCCAGCGCCAGCGAGCCGGTCGGTATCGCGGGCATCGCACCGATGTTGGCGTGCTCGCCGAGGCGCATGAGCGACCCCTTGCCGAACTTCCGCTCCACCTGTTCCTTGGTGAGGTCCAGGACCTTGTCCATCTGTTCGCGCTCCATCGAGGCATGCTCCTTCAGGTGTCTGTGACGACGGCGGACCGCGTCTCCAACGTATACGAACACGTGTTCGGTGTCAATCGAGACGAACGTCGGCTCCCCGCCCGTCAAGGGGCATCGAGCCGAGCGTCTCGTAGACCGGTCCTCCCGGTCCCAGCGTGCTCGAGTAGAGAGTGACAGAACGTACTGACACGGACCTGTCCGCGGCCTTACCGGCATCGAACCGCTCCTGTGCGGCGGCGATCGCGTCCGCGCCCACGCGCCGGTGCCCGCGTGCGCGCACGAGGGTAACGTGCGGCTTGAACGCCCGGTCCGGCGCCGCGACGTCGAGTTCACGTTCGAGGGCCGCGTCCATCGCCCCCGCCAGGTCACGGCAGGCGCCCACCTCTCCGCCGAACGTCGCCCAGAGCATGGTCGCGCGCCGGGCGGACGGCGCGGCGCGGATCCCTGCCAGCTCCAGCTCGAACGGCGTCCTGGCGGCGCAGGCCGCTCCGAGCACGCGCAGCGCCTCGGCGACCGCCCCGTCCGGCAGCGGACCGATGAATCGCAGGGTCAGGTGGATCAGCTCCGGGCGCACCCACTTCTCCCCCGCCCACTCAGGGGCCGCGTCCAGGAAGGCCGCGCGTGCGTCGGAGAGAAGCGCCAGGCCCTTCGGCGGCAGATCCACGGCCACGAAGCAGCGCGAAGGCATGGTGCGCGCCTAACTGCCCGCGAGTGCCCGGCGCAGCAAGTCGAGCGAGAGCGCGACGGACCGGGCCCTCACGATGTCGCGGCTGCCGGGGAAGCGCCGCTCGGTGGCGCGCGTCCCCTCCGGACCGGCAGTGGCGAACCACACGGTGCCGACGGGCTTCTCGTCGGTGCCGCCGTCAGGACCCGCTATGCCGGTCACGGCCACTGCGCGGGTGGCGCCGAGGGCTGCGACGGCACCCTCCGCCATCGCGCGGGCCACCTCCTCGCTGACCGCGCCGTACTGGGCGAGCATGCCAGCGGGGACTTCGAGAAGGTCGATCTTCGCTTGGTTCGAGTAGGTGACCAGCGATCCCAAGAACACGTCGGACGCACCCGGGACCTCCGTCAGCGCGCCGGCCACGAGGCCTCCCGTGCACGACTCGGCGGTCCCCAGCGTCTCACCGCGCTCGCGTGCGAGGCGCAGGACGGTGTAGGCCAGCGTCGAGCCGTCCGTGGAGTAGCAGGCATCGCCGATGCGCTCGGCGATGCGCGACGCGAGCTCCCGGAGGGCCTTCTGACCGATCCCCCGGTCGAACAGCACGACCTGCACGTCGCTCGGGGCGGCGAGCACGGTCAGTGCCACATCGGTCCGGGCGCCGAGAACGTCCTGCGCGGCGAACTGGACGTCGGACTCCGCGAGCCCGGCGCAACGGAGAACGGCCGGGGGCGTGGCGCCGGCGCCGAGCTCCGAGACCAGTATCTCGAGCATGGGCCGCATCTCGCGCGGCGGCCCGGGCAGCAGCGCCAGGAAGCCGCGGGACGTGGTCAGGACAAGGCCCGGGGCGGTCCCCTTCACGGCGGGCAGGACCCGCGCGCCCTCGACGACGTCGGCCTGGTTGTAGACCTGTTCGGCCGAACGCGGGTCCGTGTGCCGCGCGGCCCAGGGGGCCAGACCGGACTCCAGCCCGCGGTCCCGCACGAGGGGCAGTCCCAGCGCCTGTGCGGCGCCGTGGCGCGTGACGTCGTCGTGGGTCGGACCGAGGCCGCCCGTGACGATGACGTAGTCCACCTGGGCGATCAGCCGGGCGATGGTCGATGCGACCTTCCCGGTGTCGTCGGCGACACTCGCGCACTCGACGACGTCCACGCCGGCGGTGGCGAGCGCGCGGGCGATCTCGGATGTGTTGGTGTCCACGAGGAGGCCCGAGACGATCTCGGTGCCGACGGTCAGCACTGCGGCCGTGCGCGCGTTCACGCCGTGTCGCCGCCGCTCCAGGGACCCGTGATGATGTGACGGGCGTGGTAGAAGTACTGCACCGCGGAGACGATCGTCAGCAGTATGGCGAGCCCCATGATGACCCAGCTGAGCACGCTGAAGGCCGCAGCTCCGGTGGTCGTGAGGTACTGCGGCACGCCGGGTGAGTCCTTAACGATGAACCCGACGATGGCCATGATCTGAAAGACCGTCTTGACCTTCCCCCACGCCGACGCCGCGATGACCTTGCCCTCGGCCACCGCCACCATGCGCAGGCCCGAGACGATCAGTTCGCGCGCGATGATCACGATCGCGATCCAGCCGGGGAGGTCGCCGATCTGCACGAGCCCGACCAGCGCGGACGTCACGAGCAGCTTGTCGGCGAGCGGGTCGATGAACTTGCCGAACGTGGTGACCTCGTTGCGGCTGCGCGCGACGTAGCCGTCGACGGCATCGGTGGCGGCCAGCACGATGAAGACGGCGGCGGCGAGCCAGGAGCGCCAGGCCACCCAGGTCGGGTTACCGCCGAACTGTCCCAGCAGGAACACCAGGAAGACCGGGATGAACGTCATCCGCAGCAGGGTGATCCAGTTGGCCAGCCCGAGGCGCTTCACTCACACCACCTTCCCGACCAGATCGTAGCCCATGACGTCCTCGATCTCGACGTCGAGCATGTCCCCGGGCGTGCACGCGCGGTCCAGGTACACGATCCCGTCGATCTCGGGCGCCTGACCGCGGTGGCGGCCGAAGGGCACGCCGTCCTCGTCCAGGCCCTCGCAGAGCACCTCGAGGGTCCGTCCCACGTACTCGGCGGCGATCTCGAATCCGGCGGCGTCGGCGGCGTCGCGAAGGCGCTGGGCCCGCGCGAGGCGGGTCCGCTTCGGGACCTGGTGTTCCATGGCAGCGGCGGGCGTGCCGTCCTCGGCCGAGTACTCGAAGACGCCCACGTAGTCGAGCCGGGCGTCGGTGATGAAGCCCTCGAGCCGCTTGGCGTCTTCGGCAGTCTCGCCCGGGAAGCCCGCGATCAGCGTCGTGCGCAGTGCGACTCCGGGGAGCAGGTCGCGCACCACGCCGACGAGACGCAGGAACTCAGCCGCATCGCCGCTGCGCCCCATCCGGCGAAGGACCGGACGTGACGCGTGCTGCAGGGGCATGTCGATGTAGCGGCACACCACCGGTTCGTCGGCCATGACCTCCAGAAGGTCCGGTGTGATCCCATCGGGCTGGACGTACATGAGCCGCAGCCAGCGCAGCCCCTCGACGTGCGCTATCGCCCGCACGAGGTCCGAGAGCACCTCGTCGCCGGGAAGGTCCCTCCCCCACGCCGAGATGTCCTGGCCCACCAGGACGATCTCCTTCGCGCCGCCCGCAACGAGCAGGGCGCACTCCGCGACGAGCTCCGGAAGCGTGCGGCTGCGGTAGTCGCCGCGGATGTCCGGGATCGTGCAGAACGTGCAGCGCCGGTGGCAGCCGTCCGAGACCTGCACGTATGCCGAAGGGCCCGGAGCAGTGCGCGCCGGAGCGCCCCGCGGTGCGGGGGTGATCGCGGTGCCCGCGAGCCCGGCGACGATGCGCGCGATGGCGGCCTCGTCAGCGACCGGGACGAACGCGTCGACCTCGGGCAGCGACTCCGCGAGCTCGTCGCCGTAGCGGGCCGGCATGCAGCCGGCGACCACGACGGCGCGCCCGGGGCGCGCCGCCTTCCAGTCGCCGGTGAGCTCCAGGACGACGCCGATCGACTCCTCCGTGGCGGCCTGGATGAACGAGCACGTGTTGACGACCACGATGTCCGCGGCGTCCAGGTCGTCGACGAGGTCGAACGACGAGGCCATCGAGGCCGACATGCGGTCGGAATCGACCTCGTTCTTGGGACAGCCGAGCGTGAGGACGTGGACGGCCGTCCTGGTTGCGCGCGGGACCGTGCTGTTCGGATCGGTCGGCATGTGGAGAGGCCTTCGTGAGTGGACTTCAGGCGGGCACTTGGAGAGTATGCCGCAAATCGGCGGGACGGGTGCGGGCGCATGCCCGTGCGCGTGCCCGCGCGCATGAGGACGCAGGAAGGGGGCGCTCCGGTGGGAAGCGCCCCCTTCTGTGGGCCTGGATGCAGCCGGTGGGTCCTAGCGGACGAAGACCCTCACGGTGCGGGAGATGACCGCGGCGCGGTTGGCGTCGCCGGCGAAGCGGACCTGGAACAGGTACACGCCGCGTAGGCGCGGGGTGTAGCGGTACCACCACTTGCCGGAGACCGGCGCGATGACCGCGCCCCCGCCGCTCGAGCCGTCATCGAAGGGGTGCTCGGTGAAGTACACGGCGCGAACGGACGAGATGGACCAGCGGGCGGAGCCGGGACGCTTGACGTACACGATCACGCGATCGCCGTCGAGCGCCGGCGTGATCTCGCCGCTGAGCACGAAGGGACGGCCTACGCCCAGGCGCGACGCGCCGGAGCGGATGGTCAGGGCCGTGGCGACCTTCTCGGTGGGAACCGGGGCTGCCGTGACGGTGAAGGTCACGGTGTTGTGCGGCGTCTCGATGTTGCCGGCCACGTCGACCGACCAGAACTCGACGGTGTGTGTCCCGACCGAGCTGGTGAGGACGGTCGTGCCGGCGGTCTGCACGCCGCCGTCGAGGATGTAGTACGTGAAGGCCACGCCCGAGCCACCGGTATCGACGGCCGTCAGCTTCAGGAAAGCCGTGCCGACGTAGGTGGGCTTGGCGTCCGAGACGGTGGTCGGAGCGGTCGTGTCGGGAACGGGCGCGGTGACGGTGAACGACGCGGTCTTGTGCGGCGTCTCGATGTTGCCTGCCACGTCGACCGACCAGAACTCGATGGAGTGCGAGCCCACGACCGAGGTCGAGATGCTCGTGCCCGCGGTCTGCACGCCGCCGTCGAGGCGGTAGTAGGTTGCCGCGACGCCGGAACCGCCGGCGTTATCCGTAGCGCTCAGCGTGATCGTGGCGTTGGAGACATACGTGGCCACCGCGTTGGACAGGGTCGTCGGCGCGGTCGTGTCGAGAACCGGGGGCGCGGTGACGGTGAAGGACGCGGTCTTGTGCGGCGTCTCGATGTTGCCGGCCACGTCGACCGACCAGAACTCGATGGAGTGCGAGCCCACGACCGAGGTCGAGA